>NZ_JBEXGM010000023.1:0-94364 GCF_040607335.1 Streptomyces sp. NPDC005303
AGTTCGGCGACCTCGCTCGCCTTCCAGCCAGCGCCGGAATCCGCAGAGCCCCGAGGACCACCCCGTCGCTGTCGTCCACCAGCATGTCCAGCCGCCGCTCCGCAGCCACGGCACCCGTCGTTCCCTATGCGGTTGTACGTGCCCGCGCCGTCTCCCCGAGTGGACGGCGCCGGGCGGCTCTGTGCGTGGTCGCCCCTAACTTTCCGCCAGGATGTGGGAGAGCTCCTGATCCAGATCGAAGTGACGGTGCTCCGTGCCCGGGGGCACGGCGGCGTCCGTCCGCTTCAGGAAGGACTCCAGGGCCCGCGCCGGGGCCTCGAGCAGTGCCTCGCCCTCCGGAGAGCTCAGGGCGATGCAGACGACGCCCTGACCGTGACTGCGCGACGGCCAGACTCGGACGTCGCCGGTTCCGGTGGGCCGGTGCAGGCCCTGCGCGAGGAGGTCGCGGGCGAACACCCACTCGACGGTCTCCTCGGCTCCGGTGTGGAAGGTGGCGTGCACGGCGTAGGGATCGGCCGTGTCGTACCGCAGGCCTGCGGGGACAGGCAGTGAGGACTCGCTCGACACAACGAGGCGCAGGTGCAGCTCGCAGCTGACCGTGGTGTTCATAAGCGCCAGGGCCTTTCGCTCAGTGTGCGCTCGGGGATTCGCACGTCGGCGAAATCGACATGCCACCTACGGTGCCGTTGTAAACCCCTCTGAGTGTTTTGCGTGCCTTTACGTAACTCTTCCGGCCGAGGGTCCCTTGGGGAGGTACGACCATTCCGGTGACGGGTTTCTCTCCGGTAGGGTTCGGCTGTATGAATACGGGGAGTGACGAGCCACGCGAGGTTGCCGTGGTACCTGACGAGCAGGCCGGCGAGAAGTCGGACGAGGCGCAGGACGAGCAGGGGCTCGGTTCCAGGGCGCCGGAATTCATCAAGTCGCGGCGGCTGCTGCACCTGAGCTGGCAGGTCCTGGTCTTCGTCATCGGCCTGGCGGTCGTGGTGGCCGGCATCATCATGCTGCCGCTGCCCGGGCCCGGCTGGGTAGTGATCTTCGGCGGTATGGCGATCTGGGCGACCGAGTTCGTCTGGGCCCAGCTCGTCCTGCGCTGGACCAAACGCAAGGTGACCGAGGCGGCCCACCGAGCCCTCGATCCCCGGGTGCGCCGGCGCAACATCATCCTGACCTCGATCGGCCTGGTGGTCATCGGCGCGATTCTCGGGGTCTACCTGTGGAAGTTCGGCTTCGAGATGCCCTGGAACATCAAGGACCAGTGAGCCGCGCGGGGGGTGCCCTGCCTGTCACCGCTGGTCACAGGCACCCCCTGACATGGGGTAATCTTCTTCCTGCGTCCGGGCGATTAGCTCAGTGGGAGAGCGCTTCGTTCACACCGAAGAGGTCACTGGTTCGAACCCAGTATCGCCCACCCGGACCGACGGCCCGTCTGCGAGATCGCGGACGGGCCGTCGGCGTGTGCGCGGCCCGCAGCGAGGGCGGGGGACCGCCGCCTCCGCTTCGCGCGACGGTCAGCGGCGCCCCTTGTCGGCGCCCGTCCTTTTTCGGCCGCCCGTCGATTTCCCGCGACGCCCTGCCTGCCGTTCGACCGGTCGACCCCGCGCCTCTCACCTGGGGCATCGTCAGTTCGCCCGTGCCGCGCGCCGGTTGGAGGCGCTCCGCTCTCTCACCACAGTCACAATAAATTCCTGTCCGAATCATTGACGCACCTCCAGGGCCTCCGTAACTTGTGCCAGCAAGCGCTTACTTGAAACGATTCATGCAGGCGACGACGCTGCGGGGAGGGGCCCGACTGTGGGAACCAACAGGAATGTCGAGAGGCGAACCATCCTGAAGGCGGCCGGGGCTACAGCGGCGACGCTGGGGCTGGCCGCGACCACCGGGTGCGGTGGCGACAGTGACAGTTCCGCGGACGGAACGGTGACACTGCGTTACGCGTGGTGGGGTGGCGAGCCGCGCACCATCGCCATCAAGAAGACGATCGCGCTCTTCGAGAAGAAGTACCCGAAGATCAAGATCAAGCCGGAATTCACCGACTACGAGGCGTTCTGGGAGAAGTTCCAGACCCAGGCCTCCGGCGGGAATCCCCCGGACGTTTTCCAGAATGCGGTCGGTTTCCTGCGCAAGTACGACAAGCGCGGTGTTCTGCTGGATCTCAAGTCCCAGGCGGACGCCGGGAATCTGAGCCTGGACAACTTCCGCAACGGCGTTCTGGCGAACGGTCAGGTCGACGGCAAGCAGATCGCCATTCCGGTCGGCGCCAACACCATGGCGCTCGTCATCGACCTCAAGGCCTTCAAGAAGGCGGGCGTCGAGGCGAAGTTCGGCTGGACCTGGGACGAATACTTCGCCGCGCTCCAGACCATCCAGGACAAGCTGAAGATCTCCGGCGACACCGGCTACTTCGCCATCATGTACCTCTACGACCTGTATCTGCGTCAGAACGGGAAAGCGTTCTTCACCGACTCCGATCTCGGCTTCACCGAGGACGACCTGACGCAGTGGTGGACGGACGGCTACAAGCGCGTCAAGTCCGGGCTCGTCGCCGACCCGAAGAAGATCGAGCAGGTCAAGCCCAAGTCCGGTCTCTCGGCCGGCCTCGCGGCGTCCGAGTTCACCTGGGACAACTTCTCCATCCGCTACGAGGGCGAGGGCGATTCGGACTACGGGCTCGCGCCCATCCCCACCACGGACGGCAAGCAGACCGGCCAGTACCTCGGATCGCTGATGCTCAGCGGCTTCTCCGGGACCAAGCACCCCAAGGAAGTCGCCCAGTTCATCAGCTTCATGGTCCACGACCCCGAGGTCGGCAAGATCATGGGCTACGACCGCGGCATCCTCGCCACCACCGAGCAGTACGACGCGTTCAAGCCGGCCGACGCCCAGAACAAGGGTGTCGCGGCCTACGAGGACGAGGTCGCCAAGGCGGGCGTACTCGGGAAGATCACCCCGCACCCGTCCGGCGCCGACGTCATCGAGGCGGCGTTCCTGCGCCTCGGCGGTGAGGTCGCCCAGGGCAAGTCCAAGCCGGCCGACGCCGCCAAGGCGCTGTTCAGCGAGGCGAAGGCCGCGTTCGCGGGCTGAGGGGACGTACCACCATGACGCTCGTCAAGGAAGCGCCCGTGCGCCCGGCCGGGAAGCGGCCCGCCGCTCCCGCCGCCGGGCGGCGCGGGCGGCGCCGCGAGAACCTCGCCGGCTATCTCTTCATGTCGCCGTGGATCGCGGGTTTCCTGCTGCTCACGGCGGGGCCGATGATCGCGTCGCTGTACTACGCGTTCACCCGGTACAACCTGTTCACGCCGCCCGAGTGGGTGGGCTTCGACAACTTCACCACGATGTTCCACGACCCGCGCTGGCAGAAGTCGGTGGAGGTCACGCTCAAGTACGTCGTCGTGGCCACCCCGCTCAAACTGCTGCTCGCGCTCGGCGTCGCGCTGCTGCTCGCGCAGAGCCGCCGCGGCCAGGGCCTGTACCGGGCCGCGTTCTACATGCCCTCCCTGATCGGCGCCAGCGTCTCCGTCGGCTTCGTGTGGCGGGCGCTGTTCTCCGACGACGCGATCGTGGACCGTACCCAGAAGATCTTCGGCGTCGACGTGGGCGGCTGGATCGGCAACCCCGACTACGTCCTCTACTCCCTGGTGGCCCTCAGCATCTGGCAGTTCGGTGCGCCGATGGTCATCTTCCTGGCAGGTCTCAAGCAGGTCCCGCGGGAGCTGTACGAGGCGGCCCAGGTGGACGGGGCCGGTCCCTTCCGCAGGTTCTGGAACATCACGCTGCCGATGATCTCCCCGGTGCTCTTCTTCAACGTGCTGCTGGAGTCCATCCACGCGTTCCAGGTGTTCGGCTCCGCCTACGTCGTCTCCGACACCCGCTGCGGGCCAGCCGACGCCACCCTCGTCTACACCTGTTACCTCTACCAGAAGGGCTTCAAGGAGGCCCAGATGGGCTTCGCCTCGGCGATGGCCTGGTCGCTGGTGGTCGCGGTGGCGCTGGTCACGGCGGTCCTGTTCTGGTCGCAGAAGAAGTGGGTGCACTACGAGGAGGCCGCCAAGTGACCACTGTCAGCACCCCCGCGGTGCGTACCGCGAGTGAGCGGCGGCGCACCGGATCGATTGCCTGGCACGTGGGCGCGCTCGCCGTCCTCGCGGTCGTCCTGTACCCCGTGATCTGGGTTTTCGGAGCCTCGTTCAAGCCGAGCAAGGACATCGTCGCCAGCATCGACCTGCTGCCCGCCAAGCCGGTCTGGGCGAACTTCTCCGGGCTCGCCGACGGCATCTCCGGCATCTCCATCAGCAGCTTCTTCGTGAACTCGCTGATGTACGCGGGTCTTGCCGTGGCCGGTGTCGTGATCTCCAGCTCGCTGACCGCGTACGCCTTCGCCAAGATCCGCTTCGCCGGGCGGAACCTGCTGTTCACGCTCATGATCGGCACCCTGCTGCTGCCGTACCACGTGCTGCTCATCCCGCAGTACGTGATGTTCCGCAAGCTGGAGCTCGTCGACACGCTGGTGCCGCTCGTGGCCGGCAAGTTCCTGGCGACGGAGGCGTTCTTCGTCTTCCTGATGGTGCAGTTCATGCGCGGGCTGCCGCGCGAACTGGACGAGGCCGCCAAGCTCGACGGCTGCGGGCACCTGCGGACCTACTGGTCGATCGTGCTGCCGTTGTGCCGCCCCGCCCTCATCACCAGCGCGATCTTCACCTTCATCAACGCGTGGAACGACTTCATGGGGCCGTTGATCTACCTCAACACCCCCTCCAAGTACACCGTCTCGCTCGGCCTGATGATGTTCCGCGACCAGGAGGGCATCTCCAACTACGGCAGCATGATCGCGATGTCGCTGGTGGCGCTGGTGCCGGTCATCGCCTTCTTCATGGCCTTCCAGCGCTATCTCATCGACGGCATGGCGACGTCCGGACTGAAGTGAGGCGGTCACCATGGCGCAAGCGCGTGTGAAGGCCCGCAGGGCGTCCGTGTTCGGCGGCGAGCGCTTCGCTCTCTTCGCCGAGACGCTCCTCACCGGCGTGTGGATCGCGGTGGCCTGTCTCGGACTCGTCACCTACCCGGCGGCCTTCGCCGCCGGGGCCCGGCATCTGCGGCGTCGTACCGGCCATGAGGGCGGCGGCTGGCGGGAGTTCGTCGCGGACTTCCGTACGGCCGTGCGCCGCGGGTGGCTCGTAGGGGTCGCCGGGTGGGTCGCGGCGGCCGCGGTCTGGGTGGACGTCCAGGCCGCGCGGGCCGGGATCCCCGGCGGCCCGCTCGTCGGGGCCGTCGGACTGTTCGCGCTGATCGGCCTCGCGGTGGCCGGGCTGCGCGCGGCGGCGGTCTGGGCTCCGGGTGCCTCCTGGCGCACGCTGCTCGCGGACGCCGTACGCCGGACCCTGCGCGACCCCGCCGGGTCCTTCCTGATCATTGCCGGCCTGGCCATCGTAGCCCTGACCGCGGGGTTCATCGCGCCGCTGGCGGTCCCGGTCCTCGGGGCCGTCGCGGCGGCGGCCGTCGCCGTGGAGGAGCGCTACCGGCGCCGCTGACGAGCGGCGCCCCACAACAAAGGTCGGCGCCTCGGCGTCGCACCTGCCTCTGTCATGCCCCTGTCCAGCCTGTTCCATGGAAAGGAATGGCCATGTCCCCCATCCCCCGCAGGTCCATCCTCAAGGCGGCCGCCGTCGCCGGTGCCGCCGCGCAGTTCAGCTGGGCGCTAGGAGCCAAGGACGCGCAGGCCGCGCCGAGAGCCGCCGAGGCCGACGACTCTCCCGTGCCCCTGGACTGGCTGGAGGAGGGCGGGCTCGGCGCCGCGCCCGGCTCCACCGTCGGTGTCCCCTGGCCCAGGGGTACTTATCAGGAGGACCAGAAGTTCGCGGTCACGGACGCGGACGGCAAGGCCGTGCCGGTCCAGTCCTGGCCGATCGCCTACTGGCCCGACGGCTCTCTCAAGTGGACCGCGCACGCGGTCAGTTCGGGCAACGGCAAGCTGACGCTGAACGCCGGTGACGCCGCCGTACCCGACAAGAAGGTCACCGTCGACCAGAGCGGCGGCACCATCACCGTCTCCACCGGCGTCATCACCGCGAAGATCGGCAAGTCGGGCGCGACCCTCATCAAGTCGGTCACCCGCGGGTCGACGGAGATCGCCAAGAACGGGCGGCTCGTGCTGATCCGCCAGCCCGAGATCGAGGACGAGGACCAGGGCGCGGTCAGAACCGAGCGCTTCGAGGGGGCCATCTCCGAGGTCACCGTCGAGCAGTCGGGCCCGGTCCGCGCGGTCGTCAAGATCGACGGCAAGCACCGCAAGGGCAACCGGAGCTGGCTGCCCTTCTCGATCCGCCTCTACTTCTACGCGGGCGCCGACTCCTTCCGCATGGTGCACACCATCACCTTCGACGGCACCCAGGAGCCCGGCAAGGCGAGCGGCGACTTCATCCGCGGCCTCGGCGTCCGCTTCACCGTGCCGATGCGCGACCAGTCCTACGACCGCCACATCCGCATCGGCGGCGAGGGCACCGGTCTGCTGCGGGAGGCCGTCAAGGGCATCACCGGGCTGCGCCGCGACCCCGGCATCGCCGTGCAGGAGGCCCAGTACGCCGGCAAGAAGCTGCCCGACCCGGCCACCTGGGACCAGCGGGTCACCACCCGGCTCCAGTACATCCCCGAGTGGGGCGACTACACCCTCTCCCAGCTCTCCGCCGACGGCTTCACCCTGCGCAAGCGCACCAAGAAGGGGCACGGCTGGGTCGGCGCCGGCGGCGGCAGGCGGGCCTCCGGGTTCGGCTACGTCGGTGGCGCGAGCGGCGGATTCTCCTTCGGCCTGCGGGACTTCTGGGAGCGGCACCCCTCCCAGCTCGACATCCGCGATGCCCAGACCGACGAGGCCGAGGTCACCCTCTGGCTCTGGTCGCCCGAGGCCCAGCCCATGGACCTGCGCTTCTACCACGACGGCATGGGCCAGGACACCTTCGCCGAACAGCTCGAAGGCCTCAACATCACCTACGAGGACTACGAGCCGGAGTTCGGCACCCCCTACGGCATCGCCCGCACCTCGGAACTGCTGTTCTGGGCCAACGAGTCGACGCCGTCCCCGGAGGCGCTGGCCGAACAGGTCGAGGCCGTACGGGTGCTGCCTCAGCTCGCCGCCCCGCCCAAGCAGCTCATCAAGGCGAAGGTCTTCGGGCCGGGCCTGTACTCCGAGCCCGACCGCTCCACGCCCGCCAAGGCGAAGATCGAGGACCACCTCGACTTCCTCTTCACCTACTACAAGGACCAGGTGGAGCAACGCCGTTGGTACGGCTTCTGGGACCACGGCGACATCATGCACACCTATGACACCGTCAGGCACCAGTGGCGGTACGACATCGGCGGCTACGCCTGGGACAACTCCGAGCTGTCGCCGGACATCTGGCTGTGGATGGCGTACATCAGGTCTGGTCGAACCGACATCTTCCGGTTCGCCGAGGCGATGACCCGGCACACCGGTGAGGTCGACGTCTACCACCTCGGCAAGTGGGCCGGACTCGGCACCCGGCACGGGGTTCAGCACTACGCCGACAGCGCCAAGCAGCAGCGCATCGCCAACACGACGTACCGCCGCTACTACTACTTCCTCACCGCGGACGAGCGGGTCGGCGACCTCATGCACGCCAACGTCGACTCCGACGAGACGTTCCTCGTACTGGACCCCCTGCGCAAGGTCCGCACCGACCCGTACACACCCGACCGGCACGCCCTGTCGATCGGGTTCGGCACGGACTGGAGCGGGCTCGTGTCGGCCTGGCTGACGGAGTGGGAGCGCAAGGGCCCCAAGTGGGAGAAGGCCAAGGCCCGCGTCCTTTCGACGATGGAGGGCATCGCCGCCCAGCCCAACGGGTTCGTACAGGGCAGCGGCCTGTACGACCTCGACACGGGCAAGTTCGCCGTCGCTTCGACGCCGGTGGTCGGGGTCTCGCACCTGTCCGCGGTGTTCGGGCTCAACGAGCTGTGCGCCGAGCTCATCGATCTCGTCGACATGCCCAAGTTCAACGAGGCGTACTTCGACTACTGCCGCTACTTCAACGCGACCAAGGCCGAGCAGGCGGCGCGCTACGGCTCCAACTTCGGCTCGCTGCTGCTGTTCCAGGGGCACTCGCGGCTCGACGCGTACGCGGCCGTGAAGACCGGTGACGCGAAGCTGGCCACGCGCGCGTGGGACAAGTTCTACAACTCCGACGGGTACAAGGAGTCGGCGCCCTGGAAGACGGAGGCGTTGAGCGGGCCGGTTTCGTTGGTGGCGGGTAGTGAGGCGGCGTGGGTGTCGAGCAACGACACCGCGCTGTACGGGCTGGCCGCCATCGAGAACCTGGCGCTTCTCGGGGACAAGATGCCGTAACGATCCGTGGGGAACTGCGCGTCCGTGGTGGCTGGTCGCGCAGTTCCCCACGCTGCTTGCGGGGGCGTTTCAGTGCATCCTTGTCAGGATGTTCCGTACTCGTCGGGCGTCCCTCAGGCGGTGTTCGTACGTGGCTCCCAGTGCGAGCAGGAGGACGCCGGCCAGAGCCGGGGGCACCCAGCGGGGGAGGGCGTCGGTCACCTGGACGATGTACGGGGCCAGTTCGTGCAGGGCGTCCAGGAGCAGGACCGCGCCGCCCAGCAGGAGCGGGGCCTGCAGGCGGTGGCCGGCGCCTGCCAGGGTGACCGACAGGGCCGCCATGCCCAGCAGCAGTGGGCGCTCCCAGTGGGGATCGCTCCATGCCGCGACGAGGCTCGGCACGAGGGTGACGGCCAGTCCGGGGGCGTACGCCGTCCAGGACGAGATCCGCGGGTCACGGCGGTGACGCAGGACGCCGACCAGCAGCGCGGGAATCGTCACCGGAAGCGTGTACGCCTCCGGGGTGCCCACGTCCCAGGCCGCGAGGCGGACCCAGGTGGCCGCGAGGAACAGGGCGGCGGCCGCGTACCCGACCGGGCGGCGGTCCGTGCGGATCGCCGTGCCCGCGGTGATGACCCCGCACAGGGCCAGGACCGTGGCGAGCAGGGGGACGTCGGTCGCCGCCAGCGCGATGGCGAGCAGTCCGGCCGCCGCCCCGGCCGCCTCGACCGGCACGATGGCCTTCGGGTCAGCGAGTCGCGGGGCCAGCAGGGCCGCGGCCGCCGGGATCACCAGCACCAGGAGGGCGGTGTGCGCCGGTGACCAGTTGGTGACGGCACCGGTCGCACCGGCGAGCGCGGTGCCGTAGACCAGGGCGGTCGGGGCCGTGAACGGGGCGAGGCGCCAGGAGGCCGCTGTGAACAGTGCGACCAGGCCGGACAGCACGATGAGGGTCGCGGTCTGGGACGCGAGGGCGAGCAGAGCAAGGCTCGCGGAGGTCACCAGTGCGAGGACGAGGGCTGTGCGGTGCCGGCGCAGGAACACGGCTGCCGTGAGGGCCCCGATCGTCACGGCGCCTTGGACCAACAGGCCTGCGGCGTAGGAGAGTTCGAGCTCGGCCGGGAGCGTGAGTGCGGTGGCCCCGCTCAGGCCCAGGGCCCCGGCCAGGGCCCGAGGACGCCAGGTCGTGTCCCGTACCGCCAGGGCGAGCACGCCCGCGACGGCGGCCAGGACGACCGGAACGGCCTCCGCGTGCGGCGGCCAGGTCATGCCGACGGTCACGGCGGCGCGGGCGTCCGACGGGGCGCCGGTCCAGGCCTGTGAGGCCCAGGCGAGCGGACCCACCACGACGGCACCGACGACCGGCAGGGCCCACAGCAGGGCCAGTGCCTGTACGGCGGCGGAGGCCCAGATGAGACCTCGTCGTACCGCGTCCGGCAGGCGATCGAGGCGGAGTGCCGCCAACAGGGCGATGCCGAAGGCCAGATGGACCGGGACCGTCCACAGCTCGGGCAGTGCGGGTCGGGCGGCGCCACCGAGGGCCGCCACCGTCAGCAGCCCGGAGGCGACGACCAGGCCGAGCCACCGCTTCTGCCAGGCCGCCCCCAGGGCGATCGCCGATGCGAGGAGAAGGAGCGCCGCCGCACGGGCGGCGGCGCTCGGACCGGAGGCTGTCCAGGTCAGCCAGCCGGCCGCCAGTACGCCCAAGGCGCCCACTCCGTACGCGCCGATCGCGGCGACCACGCGTACGGACCTGGGCGTCACCCGGAGCGCCACAGCCGTGTCGAATCCGGCCGTCACCAGGAGCGCGGCCGTAAGGCCGTAGGAGCCCGCGTTGGCCGCGATCGCCCAGAAGAAGAGCGGGAGTTGCGCCGCGACCAGGGCGGCCGGGCGGGGCAGGCGCAGTTCGCGGACGCGCGGCAGGAGACCGTACGCCGCCCAGACTCCCGCCAGCAGGGCGGAGGAGACCGCCGTGTACGGCGCGCCGGCGCTCTCCAGGAACACGGCCCCGTGCAGCGCGACCGCGTCCAGGACCGTCAGAGCCAGTCCCAGGCCCGCCACCGACTCGGCCGTCGAGCGCAGCCCGCGCTTCAGCAGCGGGAGCGGCGCGGCGAGCGCGGCCACCGTGACGGCGCCGAGCACCAGGGCTCGGCCGGTGATCCCCAGGTGGCCCCAGCTGACCAGCGTGAACACCATCGCCGCGACGGTGAGCAGGACACCCCCGAGCACCAGGAGGACGTTCTGCACGCTCGGTGCGCTCGCCTCGGGGCGAGGGGGTGCGTCGGGCGTCGGACCGGTCGGCTGCGGCGCCGGCCACTTCGGCTGGAGCGCGGCGACAAGCCAGGCCCGACGGGCCAGCAACTGAGCCCGGCGGGCGTCCAGTTGCCACAGCTCGGCGTCGAGGAGCCGCAGTTCCTCGGCCGGAGGCGGGATATGCGTCATGCCCTGAAGTGTGTGCTGCGTCACGCGGCGAGACATGAGTACACGTACTCAAAACGTACTCGGATCCGATGCCAGACTCTCCGCATGGACTGGACCCGATACCGCTTCCGCAGCCTGTGGTCCCTGCCCGCGAAGCCGACCGTCGTCCACGACGTGCTGGAGCGCGCAGAGGACTATCCGCGCTGGTGGCCCCAGGTGCGCGAGGTGCGACGGCTCGACGGCACCACCGGGGTGATCACGATCCGCGCCGTGCTGCCGTACGACCTGGTCTTCACCGCGCGCGAGGTGCGGAGCGACCGGGCTGCCGGGGTGCTGGAGATCGCGATGGAGGGCGATCTCGACGGCTGGGCGCGCTGGACGATCACCGCGGACGGCGAAGGCAGCCTCGCCCGCTACGACCAGTTCACCGAGGTGCGCAAACCGCTGCTCCGGCGCTTCGCCGTGCCCGGGCGGCCGGTCTTCCTGGCCAACCACCGGTGGATGATGCACGCCGGGCGACGGGGGCTCGTCGCCTACTTGGAAGCGGTTTGAAGGAAAGCCGCGGGGACCTGTATTGTTCAGTGCGTTCCCGGGCGATTAGCTCAGTGGGAGAGCGCTTCGTTCACACCGAAGAGGTCACTGGTTCGAACCCAGTATCGCCCACCCGGAAAAGGCCGGTCTGCATCCGCAGACCGGTTTTTTGTGTCCAGTGTGTCCAGTTGTGTGTCTTGTGGGGGCGGCATGAGTGGTGGGGCGGGCAGACGAGGGTCGCGGAAGGCGGTTTCGGTACGACGGCGCAGGGTGCGGTCCCTGATCGTCATGCTCGTCGTCCTGGCCGTGTTCGGTGGGATCGCCGCTCTCGCGCAGACCCTCGCGAACACGGAGCGGGTCACCTCGATGTGGGTCGGTGCCCAGATACGCGCCGACGGCAGCGCCCGGATCACCGAGGTCATTGACTACGACTTCGGGCACTCCGGCGACTCGCACGGCATCTTCCGGGATGTGCCGGGTTCGCCGTTCGAGGGGGACGACGTGCGCGTCAGCCTGGACGGCCACAAGGTGCCCTGGAAGGACACGTACGGCGACTATTACCGGGATGTGACAGGTGAGCAGCAGCTCGCCGACCGGCTCAAGGTGGGCGACCCCGACCGTCTGGTCAGCGGAGTCCACCGCTACCGCATCCAGTACACGCTCCCCGAGGTGGTGAAGAGCGGCAGGCTCGCGTGGGACGCGGTCGGCACCGGCTGGAAGGTCGACCGCTCGCACGTGGAGATCCATGTCGTGGACGCCCACGGGTTCACCGGTCTGCGCTGCCGCCACGGCAGTTGGGACAAGGGGAAGCCCTGCACGGCCGAGCAGAGCGAGCCGGGCCATCTCGTGATCGCGCTCGACAAGCTCAACGGCAGCGAGGGACTCACGCTGTACGCCACGGCGGCGAAGACCAGGCTCGCCGACGTGGCGGCACTGCCCGCGGCGCCTTCCGGCAAGGCCGTCGGTACGACCCTTCCGCATCCTCTGCGCAACGGCGGCATCTTCCTCGCCGTCGCGCTCGCCTGCGCCGGACTGACCGTCTGCGCGTTGCGGTTCCTCGGACGCGACCGGGTCGCGGAGGACGGCGGACGTGAGCGGCGCGTCGAGATCGAGCGGCTCGGCCGGGACGTGACCCCGTCCGCGACCCCGCCCGAGGACCTGACACCGGCCCAGGGCGGCATCCTGCTCACCGACAGAGTCGACGGACGGCACAAGGTGGCCTGGCTGCTCACCGCCGCCGCGGACGGCCACCTCACCATCCAGGGGGACGATCGGCACCCGGTCCTGCGACGGCGCAACTCAGGGGAGCGGATGGACCCGGAGGCCAAGGGCGTCCTGCACGCGATGTTCTCCGGACGCAGCAGCCTCGCCCTCGGATCGAGTGACCTCTGGTTCCGGCGGGCCTGGGACGATCTCTCGCGGAATCTGGAGCAGTGGCGCACGACGAGTGGCCTGTGGGACATGTCCGCCAAACAGCGTCTGCTCGCGTGGGGGCTGGTGGACGTGGCCGCGCTGGCGCTGGGCTTCGTCCTCGCGATCACCGGCGGCATCCTGAACGGCCACAGGATCGCGGCCGGAACGCCCGTCATGCTCGCGGGCGCCGTCGTCGCCGGCCTCGGCATCGCCGTCGCGGCCCGGTCCTGGGAGCTGGACCGGCGCACCCCGCGCGGCACCGAACTCTGGCTCCGGGTCGAGGCGTTCCGGCGTTACCTGGCCGACCCGAGCAGCCGTCCCGACGCCCTGCCCGTCGGTGAGCAGGCGGACCGCTACGCGGCCTGGGCGGTGGCCCTGGGCGTCGAGTCCGCCTGGGAACAAGCGGTCAGGGCCTCGACCACGAGGCCGGCCGGGAGGCGGCGCTTCTCGCTCGATGTCACCGACGTCCTGCTCGTCGCGGTCGTGCTGTCCGCCGCGAGTCCGCCCTCCAGCTCAAGCGGATCCAGCAGCTCGGGAGGCGGGGGTTCCACATCCGGGGACGTCGGTGGTGGCGCCGGCGGCGGAGGTGGCGGCTCCTGGTGAGGTCCGGGGCGTCGGCTGCGGCGCCCCGTTCCGTCATGCCGCCGCGGGCAGATCCGGACGCAGCGGCCAGGCCGGGTCCACCGACTCCTCCGACCCGCTGCGCGCGAACCAGGCCTGCAGGCCCCGCGCCTGGGCCGCGTGCCACACCGCCTGGAGGTTGTGCAGCTCCGGCGGTTCCAGCCGCTCCAGCCGGGTGGCGAAACGGCGCCCTACCGCCCGTACGACCTCCAGCGCCGCCTGGGCGTCGGCCGCGGCGTCGTGTGCGCCGTCCAGGGTGACGCCGTAGTGCTCGCACAGGTCGGTGAGGGTGCGGCGGCCCTTGCGGTAGCGGTCCAGGTGCTTGTCGAGGACCCGCGGATCCAGCACCAGCAGCGGCGAGGAATCCAGCCAGCGGTCCAGCGACGAGGCGCGATGGCGGCGCAACTCCCGGTCCAGGATCGTCAGATCGAACGGCGCGTTCATCACCACCAGTGGACGGCGCGCGGCCGCCTGCTCCGCCAGTGCCTCGGCTATCTCGAACATCACCGGCGCCGGCCAACGGCCGTTGCGCTGGAGATGCTCGTCCGTCAGCCCGTGCACCGCCGTCGCCCCGGCGGGCACCGGCACACCCGGATTGACCAGCCACCGGCTCACCCGTGGCCGGGTGCCCGCCGCGTCCTGGACGACGACGGCGGCCGACACGATCCGGTCGGTCTCGACGTCCACGCCGGTGGTCTCGGTGTCGAAAGCGGCCAGGGGCCCTTCGTACCAGCACGTCATAGCAACACAACCCCTCGTTCACCCACGGCAGCTGACGCACCGTCTTCTGCCCGTTTGGTGATACCCGGGCTGTTTGCGCCGTACGCCGGAAGGACACAACAGGAGTGCGGGTCTTTGCAGTTCAGCGACCCGGTGTGGGATTCCTGTGGCCCTTGTGAGGGCATGGCACTTGGCTTGGAAGGCTGTTGGTCATGGCGATAGCGCAGCCCGAGCGGGGCGGGCTGCTGCCCGAGCGCACGGGCCCCCTTCGCGGCACGCTCGCCACCACCGCCTGCATGGAGACACTGCAGGTGGGCTATCTGCACGCCGTCGCGGCGGCGGCCGGCTGCTCGTTGTCGCAGCCCTTTCCGGACAACGGCATCGACTGGCACGTCAGTCACGGCTCGCCCGGACACACCGTCGACGACGAGGTCACCATCAAGGTGCAGCTCAAATGCACCTACCAGGTCGCGCCCAACCCACCGGGACGCTTCTTCTCCTTCACGCTCGACAACGACCATCTGCGCAAACTCGCCCGCACACCGGTGTCCGTGCACAAGATCCTGGTGGTGATGCTGGTGCCGAGAACCCAGGACGACTGGCTGCGCGCCGGCCACGACCGCCTGGATCTCAGGCACTGCTGCTACTGGGTCAACCTGGCCGGCCACCCCATCACCGGCCGGACCCGGACCACCGTGCGGATCCCCACCAACCGCATCTTCGACGACCGGGCGCTGTGCGAGATCATGACGCGGGTCGGGACGGGAGGCAGACCATGACCCACCGCCCGCTGGAGGAGCCACTGCGCGCGGTACGCCCCCACCCGGAGGCCCACTGGGACCGTCCGCCCACCCCCGACGAGGTCGACCCCGCCGTCCTGAGCGCCCTGCTGCACCGGCACGGCTGGCAGCGGCGCGGCGGCGCCCCCGGCCGCTACGGCCGCTGGACCCCGCCAGGACCGGGCAGCGGCGGAACCAGCCTGCTCGTGCCCGAGAGCCGCGCCTTCCCCGACAGCGACGACCTCCTCGGCGAGGCCCTCGTCGCCCTGTCCCGCAGCGGCACGCCCTCCGCGCGCGAGGTGCTCCTCGGCCTCGCCGTGCCCAGCGACGAGATCCGCTGGTGGCGTGACGTCCCGACCGGCCCCGCCGACGCCACGCCCTGGACCGTCGAGGAGCAACTGCGCGCCGCCGCCCGCCAGACCCTCCTCGCCGCCGCGCTCGCCACACGCGCGCGTGCCGGCTACTACGGCGCCCGTCACCGTCGTACGGCGGCCGCGTCCCTCGACACCGTCCTGGTCGGCTCCGCCGCCGGTGGCCGTCGGCTCACCGCCTTCGTGCCCGTCGGCACCGGCCGCCCGCTCGCCGTCCGCCTCCACCAGGCTCTCTACGCCACCCGCGAGGCCATCGACTACCGGCGGGCCACCGGTGGCATGGACGCCTTCGACGGCGCCGTGGAGGCCGGCGTCAGCCGCGAGCTCACCGAGGCGCTGATCGCCCTCGTCCGCGGTACGGAGGGCGCCCGTATCGCCGTCGAGTGGGCGCCCGCGGCCGGGGTCCCCGAAGGATGTGCGGCGTCCTCGGAGGCCGTCGAGTTCTCGCCCGGCGACCTGCCCGTGCTGCGCGAGGCAGGGGCCCGCTTCCTGCGCGAGGAGCCCTCCGTCGCGGTGCGGCTCACCGGCACCGTGGAGCGGATGCGCAGGTCGGGGCCGCGCGGGGACGGGTCGGTACGGCTGCGGGTGATCGCCGGCGCCGAGATACCGCACGTCCGGCTGACCCTGGACGAGGAGGCGTACCGCATCGCCGGGCACGCCCACCTCGTCGGGCTCCCGGTCCGGGTGCACGGCAGGCTGGAGAGCCGCGGCGGCTTCCGCAGGCTCACCGGGGCCACGGGCGTGGTGCCCGTGCAGGTGGACGAGGCCGAGCGGGACCGGCTGATGAAGTCCCTCCAGGAGAATCTCGACTTCTTCGAGGAGGCCTGCGAAGGGTCGTACGAGGAATCCCGCGAGGAGTCGTGCGAGGAGCCCTACGAAGAGTCGTGCGAGGAGTCCGCCGAGGGGGACTGATTTCGCGGAGGTGGGTGCCGGGTCGGTACGATCCCCTATTGCGCGCGCTCCCGGTATGGCGCCGCACCCACCTTCAGTCAGGAGAGACCGGTGTCAGACGTCCGTGTGATCATCCAACGCGATTCCGAGCGGGAAGAGCGCGTGGTGACGACGGGCACTACGGCCGCCGAGCTCTTCGCCGGCGAGCGCTCGATCATCGCCGCGCGCGTGGGAGGCGAGCTCAAGGACCTCGCGTACATCCTGTCCGAGGGCGACGCCGTCGAGGGCGTCGAGATCTCCTCCGAGGACGGTCTCAACATCCTGCGCCACTCCACCGCGCATGTGATGGCGCAGGCCGTCCAGGAGCTGTTCCCCGAGGCCAAGCTGGGCATCGGCCCGCCGGTCAAGGACGGCTTCTACTACGACTTCGACGTCGAGAAGCCGTTCACGCCCGAGGATCTCAAGGCCATCGAGAAGAAGATGCAGGAGATCCAGAAGCGGGGGCAGAAGTTCTCCCGCCGTGTCGTGACCGACGAGGCGGCTCGCGAGGAGCTGGCGTCCGAGCCGTACAAGCTGGAGCTCATCGGCATCAAGGGCTCCGCCTCCTCGGACGACGGCGCGGACGTCGAGGTCGGCTCCGGTGAGCTGACGATCTACGACAACCTCGACGCCAAGACCGGCGACCTGTGCTGGAAGGACCTCTGCCGCGGTCCCCACCTGCCGTCGACCCGCGCGATCCCCGCGTTCAAGCTGATGCGCAACGCGGCCGCCTACTGGCGCGGCAGCGAGAAGAACCCGATGCTCCAGCGCATCTACGGCACCGCGTGGCCGACCAAGGACGAGCTGAAGGCGCACCTCGACTTCCTCGCCGAGGCCGAGAAGCGCGACCACCGCAAGCTGGGCTCCGAGCTCGACCTGTTCTCCATCCCGGAGCAGATCGGCTCCGGCCTCGCCGTCTTCCACCCCAAGGGCGGGATCATCCGCCGGGTCATGGAGGACTACTCGCGCCGCAGGCACGAGGAGGAGGGCTACGAGTTCGTCTACACCCCGCACGCGACGAAGGGGAAGCTCTTCGAGCAGTCCGGGCACCTGGACTGGTACGCCGACGGCATGTACCCGCCCATGCAGCTCGACGAGGGCGTGGACTACTACCTCAAGCCCATGAACTGCCCGATGCACAACCTGATCTTCGACGCGCGCGGACGCTCCTACCGCGAACTGCCGCTGCGCCTCTTCGAGTTCGGAACGGTGTACCGGTACGAGAAGTCGGGCGTCGTGCACGGCCTCACGCGTGCGCGTGGCTTCACGCAGGACGACGCGCACATCTACTGCACCCGTGAGCAGATGTCGGAGGAGCTCGACAAGACGCTCACCTTCGTCCTCGGCCTGCTGCGCGACTACGGTCTGACCGACTTCTACCTGGAGCTGTCCACCAAGGACCCGGAGAAGTTCGTCGGCTCGGACGAGGTCTGGGAGGAGGCGACCGAGACCCTGCGTCAGGTCGCCGAGAAGCAGGGCCTTCCGCTGGTTCCCGACCCGGGTGGCGCCGCCTTCTACGGCCCGAAGATCTCCGTCCAGACCAAGGACGCGATCGGCCGTACCTGGCAGATGTCCACGATCCAGCTGGACTTCAACCTGCCGGAGCGCTTCGAGTTGGAGTACACCTCGCCGGACGGCTCCAAGCAGCGCCCGGTCATGATCCACCGCGCGTTGTTCGGTTCCATCGAGCGGTTCTTCGCGGTGCTCCTGGAGCACTACGCGGGCGCCTTCCCGGCGTGGCTGGCCCCGGTCCAGGCGGTCGGCATCCCGATCGGTGACGCGCACGTCGAGTACCTGGAGAAGTTCGCGGCCGCGGCCAAGAAGCAGGGCCTGCGCGTCGAGGTCGACTCCTCGTCCGACCGCATGCAGAAGAAGATCCGCAACGCCCAGAAGCAGAAGGTGCCCTTCATGGTCATCGCGGGCGACGAGGACATGGCGGGAGGCTCGGTCTCCTTCCGCTATCGCGACGGCTCGCAGGAGAACGGCATCCCCTTCGACGAGGCCATCGCGAAGATCGTGAAGGTCGTGGAGGAGCGGGCGCAGGTCTGATCTCCGTACGGCGGGGCCCTCGGGGAGTTCAGCTTCCCGGGGGCCTCTCGTCGTCCTCCCGGGAGAACACCTGGAGCAGCCAGGAGGCGAAGGTGCCGGTCACGGCGGCGAGCAGGGCCAGCCCGATCATCATCACGCCGACCGCGATCAGGCGTCCCAGCGGGGTGACCGGGGTGACGTCGCCGTAGCCGACGGTGGTCAGGGTGGCGCAGGCCCACCAGACGGCGTCGCCGAAGGTGGGCATGGTGGTACCGGGGGCGTCGCGTTCCTGCTGGTACACGGCGAGGGCACCGGCGAAGCCCAGCAGAAGGGTCGACAGACCGGAGTACGCGATCACGCGCGCGTGCAGGGCGAGTCGGGGTTCGCCGCGGCGGCGCAGCACGGCCTCGTACACCTTCACCACCCTGAGCGGCCGCAGCAGCGGCAGGAGCAGCACCACGGTGTCCAGCACATGCTTCCGTACGAAGCGGTGACGTTGCCCGCTGAGGCGCCAGCGCACCGCGTAGTCGACGGCGAAGAGCGCCCAGGCGGCCAGCGTCACCGCCAGACAGAGGTCGAGCGCGGCCTGCGGGAGACCGGGGGCCAGGACCCGGAGCGCGTACGAGGCGAGGAAGGCCAGGGAGGCGGCGGCGAGGGGGATCTCGGTGTGCTGCTCCCAGCGGGCCTGGCGGTGGGCGATGTCGGCGGGTTCGGGGTTGCCGGCTCGGGAGTGGGCGGCGCGGTGGGGCCTGGGGGCGTCGGTGCGGTGGGCCCGGTGGTGGACGGCGTGGTGGGGCGGGCGGGCGGGCGTGCTGTGGGTCTGGTGAGGTGCGGCGCGGTGGGGCTCGGGTACGTCGGTGTGGTGGGCCTCGGTCTCGGGTTCCCCGGTGCGCTGTGCCTCGGGACCTGCTGTGCCGTCGTCTTCGGACCCGCCCGTGTGGTGGCCCTCGCGACCTGCTGTGCCGTGCGTCCCAGGGCCGCCGGTGCTGTGGCCCTCGCGACCTGCTCGGTCTGGCGTGCCGTGGTCGCGGGGGTTGTCCGTGCTGTGGCTTTCGGGCTCGCTGTGGCTGTGGTCCTTGCGGCCTGGCGTGCCGTGGTTCTCGGCCTCGCCCGTGCCGTTGCTCTCCGGCTCGCCGTCGCTGTGGCCCTCGCGACCGGGCGTGCCGTGGCCTTCGCGCTCGCCGTTGCCCTGGCCCTCGCGAGCGTCGTTGCCGTAGCTCCCGCGAGGGTCGGTGTCGTCCGGCTCGGGCTCGTCGCTGCCAGGGCGGGTGCCGCTGTCGTCGTCCACCCGCCCAGCTTGGCCCGGGCCGCTTTTCCCGCAACCCCGCCGACACGGCGCGAACGGGCGAAGCCATATGCTGCTTTGCATGACGAGTGAGCCGGAGCAGCAGTTGGGAGTGGGGACGCAGGACGCGTTCCAGCGTCTGTGGACACCCCACCGGATGGCCTACATCCAGGGCGAGAACAAGCCGACCGGCCCGGGTGCCGACGACGGCTGCCCCTTCTGCTCGATTCCTGCCAAGTCGGACGAGGACGGTCTGATCGTCCGGCGCGGCCGGCTGGTGTACGCGGTCCTCAACCTCTACCCCTACACCGGTGGCCATCTGATGGTCGTGCCCTACCGTCATGTGGCCGACTACACCGACCTCACCGAGCCGGAGACCGCTGAACTCGGCGCGCTGACCAAGCAGGCGATGACGGCGCTGCGGTCGGCCTCCGGGGCGCACGGCTTCAACATCGGCATGAACCAGGGAACGGTCGCCGGCGCCGGTATCGCCGCCCACCTCCACCAGCACATCGTCCCGCGCTGGGGCGGCGACACGAACTTCATGCCGGTCGTCGGCCACACGAAGGTGCTCCCGCAGCTCCTGGGCGACACCCGCAAGATGCTGGCGGAGGCCTGGCCGACCGTCTGATCCGGTCGCCACCAACCAGCCCTCCCGCGTTCGAGGACGAGGCCGGCCAGGCCGAAGGGGGGTCTGGGGGCGCAGCCCCCAGGGCCGGCACCCAGACCCACCCGCACGTCGACGCGGCCCAACCGCCGGAGGCCTACGCGTCGTACACGTCCGCCTTCCGCGGCGACACGTCCTGCACCTGCGTGCTCAGGAAGCCCGCCCTCGTGCCGAACTTCTCGGTGTCCACGCCGTTCTCCGACAGGACCCGGATCGCCGCGGAGTGCACGACCCGCAATACGGGGGTCGCGGCGCGCAGCGCGTCGTCGGCCATGAAGCGGTGCCGCCACGGCTTGTCCGCCCAGGCGTGCCGCAGACCGAACGGCTCGGGCAGGGCGAGCGAGCCGCCGAGCCAGTTGAGCAGCGGCGGATACCAGGTCAGGGGCGCCCGGGCGGTGAGGCGGACCACCTCGTCCGCGTCGACCAGCGGGAGCTTGATCTTCTTGGTCTCCCAGAACCTGAGCTGCTTGGCGACCTCCTTCTCCTTGGCCGCCGGCTTGGAGGTGAACAGCCCGTGCACCGGCCCCAGGGCATGCCCGGTGACCTCGATGCGCAGCGTCTCGTGCAGCACGGTCACCGTGATCAGCATGGTGATGACGAGCTGCCCCTCCCACAGGGTCCACTGCACGCCCAGGTAGTGCCGGTCCCCGCCACCGAACTGCTGCTTGTTGCAGATGTCCTGTATGGCGTGCGTCTTGACCTGGTACGCGTCCACGTCCGTGCCCCCGGGCCGGGACACTTCCTTCGCGCCCTCCGCGATCGGCGTGACCACCCAGTGGCGTATGGACGGCTTCGGGAAGCCCCCTGTGTTGATCGTGTTGCGTTCCAGCATGCGCAGCTGGTCGTGGATGGAGCGGATGACGTCCCAGCTGCGGAAGGGATGGATCTCGCGGGTGGGGTCGGCGGACACCAGGTCCTCGGCCAGCTGCCAGCTGCCCCACCGGGTGCCCATGCCGAGTATGCCCTTGGGACCGGCGTAGAAGACCGAGTTGGACTGCTGCTCGGCGCTGAGCGTGGCCAGGGACTGGCGCAACTGCTCGGCCGCGGTCTCGCCGGGGTTGCTCGGCACCGCCTCGGGCACCTTGGCGCCCACGCTGCTGCCCGCCAGCAGACTGGCCCAGCGCTCCCGCAGATCGCTCGCGGTGCGCTCGCAGATCTGCTTGGCCCAGAACCAGCCGACCACGGGGAGGACTACGCACGCGCGTGCGTACAGGCCCCAGAACCCGCTGAACGGCATCTTCAGGAGGAAGAGCACGGCGAGTCCGGCCATCGCGACGAGGAGCACCGTGGAGATCGCTCCGGCCTGCTTGTCCTCGCGCCTGGCGACGTTGGTGCGCAGCGTGAAGACCAGCAGCCAGACCAGGAGTCCGGGCAGGAACAGCACACCGCACAGCACCATCACGGCGGTCAGCCAGTTGTCCCGGTCCCGCCGGATGTTGTTCGCCGCGAGGCAGTGCTCGACCACGACCTGCGGCTCGGCGCCGAAGGACTGGATGAGGGGCTTGCGGCCCGCGCCGAGCATGCGGGTGATCACGGCCGTGGAGAACGCCTCACCCAGGTTGGGGCGGAAGATCTTCGCCCATTTGCGGCCGCCCTTGACGGCCGATTCGTGCCACTCGTTGTTGGCCTTGAGGATCTCCTCCACCGGATTGTCCCGATAGGCCGCCGAGGCCAGGGCGAACGTCGCCGTCTGCGCCTCGTCGCCCGTGCGCGGCACTTGCGGACCGAAGAAGTCCGCGTAGCCGCTGTCAACGGTCATTCCCGCCCCCGATCGCCGCCGGACTCACCCACTGCGGCCTTCCCGACTTCCGTGCTTCGCACACCTGTTGATCAGGTCATCAGCGTATCCGTACACACTGACATTGGTCGGCGGACGGCCGAAGCCGCCCGCCGATTCGGAGGGGAGCGTTCCATAAACGTCACCCGCGAGGCCTTGAACGCCACTTGTGCGGCGCCCTGACCCAACTACGAGGCGGCACGTGCCTCTTCACGGATCCTTTCGGCGATCTGCGGCGGCATGGGTTCGTGCCGCGCGTAGGAGCGGCTGAACCGCGCGGTGCCGTGCGACAGGGACCTGAGGTCGACCGCGTACCGCCCGATCTCGATCTCGGGCACCTCGGCCTTGATGAGCGTGCGCCCGCCGTTGGTCTGCTCGGTGCCGAGCACCCGGCCGCGCCGCCCGGACAGGTCGCTCATCACGGCTCCCACATAGTCGTCGCCGACCAGCACGGACACCTCGGCGACCGGCTCCAGCAGATGGATCTTCGCCTCCGCCGCCGCCTCCCTGAGGGCCAGCGCCCCGGCCGTCTGGAACGCGGCGTCCGAGGAGTCCACGGAGTGCGCCTTGCCGTCCCGCAGCGTGACCCGGACGTCGATGAGCTGATGGCCGGTGGCGACCCCCTTGGCAGCCTGTGCCCGTACGCCCTTCTCGACGGACGGGATGAACTGCCGCGGGACCGCGCCGCCGACGACCTTGTCCACGAACTCGATGCCCGCGCCGCCGGGCAGCGGTTCCACCTCGATCTCGCAGATGGCGAACTGCCCGTGCCCGCCGGACTGCTTCACATGCCGCCCGCGCCCCGCCGACCTGTCGGCGAACGTCTCCCGCAGCGACACCCGGTGCGGTACGAGGTCCACCTGGACGCCGTAGCGGCTGCGCAGCCGCTCCAGGGCCACGTCGGCGTGTGCCTCGCCCAGGCACCACAGGACGACCTGGTGGGTGTCCTGGTTCTGTTCGAGCCGCATGGTCGGGTCCTCGGCGACCAGCCGGGCGAGGCCCTGCGAGAGCTTGTCCTCGTCCGCCTTGCTGTGCGCCTGGATGGCGAGCGGCAGCAGTGGGTCGGGCATCTCCCACGGCTCCATGAGCAGCGGGTCGTCCTTGGCCGAGAGGGTGTCGCCGGTCTCCGCGCGGCTGAGCTTGGCCACGCACGCGAGGTCGCCCGCGATGCAGTGCGAGAGCTGGCGCTGCTGCTTGCCGAAGGGGGCGGAGAGGGCGCCGATGCGCTCGTCGACGTCGTGGTCCTCGTGCCCGCGGTCGGCGAGCCCGTGCCCGGAGACATGGACCGTCTCGTCGGGGCGCAGGGTGCCGGAGAAGACCCGCACCAGCGAGACCCTGCCGACATACGGGTCGGACGCGGTCTTCACGACCTCGGCGACCAGCGGTCCCTCGGTGTCGCACGCCTTGATCTCGCGCGGCTTGCCGTCGATGGTCGTGACGCCCGGTGTGGGATGTTCGAACGGTGTCGGGAAGCCGCCCGTGATCAGCTCCAGCAGCTCGACCGTGCCGAGCCCCT
This sequence comes from Streptomyces sp. NPDC005303, assembly GCF_040607335.1. Classification (NCBI taxonomy): domain Bacteria; kingdom Bacillati; phylum Actinomycetota; class Actinomycetes; order Kitasatosporales; family Streptomycetaceae; genus Streptomyces; species Streptomyces sp. NPDC005303. Next base: position 23,395 of record NZ_JBEXGM010000023.1, read on the forward strand.
GCCTGGCGCCGTCGGCCGCGGGGGCGGCGGCCAGTACGGGATGGAACACCCCGCGCGCGACAGCCCGCTCCAGGTCCTGCACGAGCGTCTTGAAGTCGATCTCCTCGCCGCCCAGATAGCGGTCCATGAGGGTCTCGTCCTCGCTCTCCGAGATGATCCCCTCGATCAGCCGGTTGCGGGCCTCCTCGATCCCCGGCAGCAGGTCCTCGCCCGGCTCGGACTCCTTGCGCTCCCCGGACGAGTAGTCGAACAGCTTCTGCGACAGCAGCCCGGTCAGCCCGGTCACCGGCGCGTGCCCGTCGGGCCCCTGAGGGGCGCGCAGCGGGAGGTAGAGCGGGAGCACGGCATCGGGGTCGTCGCCGCCGAAGGCCTCCGCGCAGATCCGCGTCATCTCCTCGAAGTCAGCCCGCGCGGCCTCCAGATGCGTGACGACGATCGCGCGGGGCATCCCGACGGCCGCGCACTCCTCCCACACCATGCGCGTCGAGCCGTCCACCCCGTCCGAGGCCGAGACGACGAAAAGGGCCGCGTCCGCGGCTCGCAGACCGGCCCTGAGTTCCCCGACGAAGTCGGCGTATCCGGGGGTGTCCAGAAGATTGATCTTGTACCCGTCCCATTCGACGGGCACCAGGGAGAGCTGAACCGAGCGCTGCTGCCGGTGCTCGATCTCGTCGTAGTCCGAGACGGTGCCGCCGTCCTCCACGCGGCCCGCCCGGTTCACTGCTCCCGCGGTGAGCGCGAGAGCTTCCACCAATGTCGTCTTGCCGGATCCGGAGTGGCCGACCAGCACCACATTCCGTACGGACGCGGGGTGGTCGGCCGCTGTTGCCCTGCCGGCGGCTCCGGGGTGTGCGTTCGCCTTGTCGCCCATGGCCTTGCCTCCCGTGCACGGTGAGGTCTCTGTGGGCGCGGACATGCGGACCCGCGTGCGGTGCGGCTCCGGTGACGCCCGCGGTCCTTCGAGCTTTCCACTCCCGTCACGGCGCGTCCATACGACGGACGCGATCGCCCCGTTACCTCGATGCCGCGAGCCCGTGACACGGGCTCCGGGTGCCCGTCCGTCGACCACGCGCGCGCGTGGCTACGATGGGCCAGCCGGTGGCCAGCAGGGGCCGAGCCGGCCACACCGACCGTCGGGAAGGCCATGCTGAACAAGTACGCGCGTGCATTCTTCACGCGTGTTCTCACTCCGTTCGCCTCGTTTCTGATCAGAAGGGGCGTGAGCCCCGACACGGTCACGCTCCTCGGCACCGCCGGAGTGGTCGCGGGCGCGCTGGTCTTCTACCCCATGGGGGAGTTCTTCTGGGGCACGGTCGTGATCACGCTGTTCGTGTTCTCCGACCTCGTCGACGGCAACATGGCCCGTCAGCTCGGCCGTTCCAGCCGCTGGGGCGCCTTCCTGGACTCCACGCTCGACCGGGTCGCCGACGGCGCCATCTTCGGCGGCTTCGCCCTCTGGTACGCGGGCGGGGGCGACGACATCGCCCTGTGCGCGGTCTCCATCTTCTGCCTGGCCAGCGGCCAGGTGGTGTCGTACACGAAGGCCCGGGGCGAGTCGATCGGGCTGCCGGTCGCCGTCAACGGCCTCGTGGAGCGCGCCGAGCGTCTGGTGATCTCCCTGGTCGCGGCCGGCTTCGCGGGCCTGCACAAGTTCGGCGTGCCCGGCATCCAGTACCTGCTGCCGGTCGCCCTGTGGATCGTCGCCGTGGGCAGCCTGGTCACGCTCGTCCAGCGGGTCGTCACGGTGCGTCGTGAGTCGGCGGAGGCCGAGGAGGCCGCGGCGGAGTCGGGTGCGGGGGAGTCTGCCGCTGTCGAGACGGCGTCCCAGGAGAAGCCCCACGAGAAGCCCCAGGAGAACAAGAGCGCCCAGGAGCAGGGGAGCGAGGCCGCGAAGTGAGCGCCCAGGAGCGGCTGACGGACTCCCTGTACGGCCTCGGCTGGGGCGCGGTCAAGAAGCTCCCCGAGCCGGTCGCCGTGCGCCTCGGCCGGAGCATCGCCGACCTGGCCTGGAAACAGCGCGGCAAGGGCGTACTCCGACTGGAGAGCAACTACGCGCGCGTGGTGCCCGACGCGAGCCCGGAGCGCCTCGCCGAGCTCTCGCGCGCGGGCATGCGGTCGTATCTGCGCTACTGGATGGAGTCCTTCCGGCTGCCCGCCTGGAGCAAGGACCGCATAAAGGCAGGCTTCGATCCCAAGGGCCTGCACCACCTCACCGACGGGCTCGCGGCCGGCAAGGGCGTCATCCTCGCGCTGCCGCACATGGCCAACTGGGACCTCGCCGGCGCCTGGGTCACCACCAAGCTGGAGACGCCGTTCACCACGGTCGCCGAACGGCTCAAGCCGGAGACGCTCTACGACCGTTTCGTCGCCTACCGCGAGGGCCTCGGCATGGAGGTGCTCCCGCACAGCGGCGGCACCGCGTTCGGCACGCTGGCCCGGCGGCTGCGTGACGGCGGCCTGGTCTGCCTGGTCGCCGAGCGGGACCTGTCGTCGTCCGGGGTCGAGGTGCGGTTCTTCGGCGAGGCGACCCGTATTCCCGCAGGCCCGGCCCTGCTGGCCCAGCAGACGGGCGCGCTGCTGCTGCCGGTGACACTCTGGTACGACGACTCGCCCGTCATGCAGGGAAGGGTGCACCCCCCGGTCGAGGTGCCCGAGACAGGTACGCGGGCCGAAAAGACGTCTGTCATGGCACAGGCGCTGGCCGATGCCTTCGCCACCGGGATCGCCGACCATCCGGAGGACTGGCACATGCTGCAGCGTTTGTGGCTGAAGGACCTCGAACCCCGACCGTCGGACGGGGCCCGCCCGTGAGAATCGGCATCGTCTGCCCGTACTCCTGGGATGTGCCGGGTGGCGTGCAGTTCCACATCCGCGACCTCGCCGAGTACTTCATCCGTCTCGGCCACGAGGTGTCCGTCCTCGCCCCGGCCGACGACGACACCCCGCTGCCCCCGTACGTCGTCTCGGCCGGCCGCGCGGTCCCGGTGCCGTACAACGGCTCGGTGGCCCGGCTGAGCTTCGGCTTCCTGTCGGCGGCACGGGTGCGCCGCTGGTTGCACGATGGCGAGTTCGACGTGGTCCACATCCATGAGCCGTCCTCGCCGTCGCTCGGCCTGCTGACCTGCTGGGCCGCGCAGGGCCCGATCGTCGCCACCTTCCACACCTCGAACCCGCGCTCCCGGGTCATGGTCGCCGCGTACTCGATCCTCCAGGCCGCCCTGGAGAAGATCAGCGCCCGGATCGCCGTCAGCGAGTACGCCCGCCGCACGCTCGTCGAGCACCTCGGCGGCGACGCGGTGGTGATCCCCAACGGCGTCGACGTCGACTTCTTCGCCAAGGCCGAGCCGAAGCCCGAGTGGCAGGGCGACACGATCGGCTTCATGGGGCGCATCGACGAGCCCCGCAAGGGCCTGCCGGTGCTGATGAAGGCCCTGCCCAAGATTCTCGCCGAGCGCCCGCGGACCCGGCTGCTGGTCGCCGGGCGCGGCGACGAGGAGGAGGCGGTGGAGTCGCTCCCCGAGGAGCTGCGCGCGCGTGTGGAATTCCTCGGCATGGTCAGCGACCAGGACAAGGCCCGCTTCCTGCGCAGCGTCGACCTGTACGTCGCCCCCAACACCGGCGGCGAGAGCTTCGGGATCATCCTGGTCGAGGCCATGTCGGCGGGGGCCCCGGTACTGGCGTCGGATCTGGACGCCTTCGCCCAGGTCCTCGACCACGGCGCGGCGGGTGAGCTGTTCGCCAACGAGGATGCGGACGCGCTCGCCGAGGCGGCGGTACGACTGCTCGGTGACCCGGCGAGGCTGGCCGAACTGCGGGCACGCGGCAGCGCGCACGTACGCCGGTTCGACTGGTCGACGGTCGGCGCGGACATCCTGTCGGTGTACGAGACGGTGACGTCGGGCGCGGCGGCGGTGGCAGCGGCGGACGACGCCCGGGGGCCGGGTTTGCGGGCGAGGCTGGGACTCGCCCGGGACTGACCGTGGCGGGGCTGTCGGAGCTGGGGCCGGATGCCGTGAGCCGATCACGGGCCCGGCCCGCCCGACACCGAACCGGCTGCCCAGGCCCGTGCCGACGTCGGCACTGCCGAAGGGCGAGAGACCTCGCGACGACAGCCTCGTACCGGTCAGGCGTTCCTCGGGCACGCTCTCGTGTCCACCCCTGTGCCTGACCCACCCCGCCTCAACCCGCCCCGATAGCCTTGCTGCCCGTGACTCCCACCCTCATCTGGATTCTCGTCGCGCTCGTCGCGATCGGCCTTTATCTGAGCTGGACCGCGGGCCGTCTCGACCGGCTGCACGCCAGGATCGACGCCACGCGCGCGGGCTTGGACGCGCAGTTGCTCCGTCGGGCCTCCGTGGCCCAGGAGTTGGCCACCTCAGGTGTGCTCGACCCGGCCGCGTCGATCGTCCTGTACGAGGCCGCGCACGCGGCCCGGCAGGCCGAGGAGGAGCAGCGGGAGGTCGCCGAGAGCGAACTGAGCCAGGCGCTGAGGGCCGTGTTCGGGGAGTCGGCCCAGGTGGAGGCGGTTCGCGAGGTGCCCGGGGGAGAGGCGGCGGCCCATGAACTCACGGAGGCCGTACGGCGGGTCCCGATGGCCCGCCGCTTCCACAACGACGCGGTCGGCGCCGCCCGCCGGCTCCGCCAGCACCGCAAGGTCCGCTGGTTCCGGCTGGCCGGCCACGCCCCCTTCCCGATGGCCTTCGAGATGGACGACGAACCGCCCGCGGCCCTGGTGGACCGGGCCACGTAGGACGTCGGTTCATGAGGTGCGGGGCCGGCCGCCGGTCAGGGCTGGGCCCCCTACGAGCGGGAGGGCTGTCCGCTGCCCGTGCCGGTACGGGCCCTCGACGAGGAGCTCGGGAGATCTTCGTCGGCGAGCCGAAGGGGTACGGCTACTGCGGCCGGACCTGGGGCGCCGTCGCGCTGCACGCCCACGGCTCGCCAACCGTGACGACCTATGTCCCGCGCCCCTGGCTCCGACCAGGCACGGGTGTCGGTCCTCACACCCGACGGCCCCGGCGTGCGTGCTGACCTGGGAGAACTCCGGCCGACACGATCCCCCGGGAGGCAAAACGATCCACCGACTCCCCATTGGCCCTTGCTGTGGCCTGCTCCCGTGCCGTTTCCTCGGTGCTGCAGTAATCCCTTTCACTTCAGCGAGGTCAACCCGTGTCCAGCACCGAGAACCAGGCTCCCGAGACCGGCACCGCGCGCGTGAAGCGCGGTATGGCGGAGCAGCTCAAGGGCGGCGTGATCATGGACGTCGTCACTCCGGAGCAGGCGAAGATCGCGGAGGACGCGGGCGCCGTCGCCGTCATGGCGCTGGAGCGGGTCCCGGCCGACATCCGCAAGGATGGCGGCGTGGCCCGGATGTCCGACCCGGACATGATCGAGGGCATCATCGAGGCCGTCTCGATCCCGGTCATGGCCAAGTCCCGCATCGGCCACTTCGTCGAGGCCCAGGTCCTGCAGTCGCTCGGCGTCGACTACATCGACGAGTCCGAGGTCCTCACCCCGGCCGACGAGGTCAACCACAGCGACAAGTTCGCCTTCACGACCCCCTTCGTCTGCGGTGCCACCAACCTGGGCGAGGCCCTGCGCCGCATCGCCGAGGGCGCGGCCATGATCCGCTCCAAGGGCGAGGCCGGCACCGGCAACGTCGTCGAGGCCGTCCGCCACCTGCGCCAGATCAAGAACGAGATCGCCCGCCTGCGCGGCTACGACAACCACGAGCTGTACGCCGCCGCCAAGGAGCTGCGCGCCCCGTACGAGCTGGTCAAGGAGGTCGCCGAGCTCGGCAAGCTCCCGGTCGTGCTGTTCTCCGCCGGTGGCGTGGCCACTCCCGCCGACGCCGCGCTGATGCGCCAGCTCGGCGCCGAGGGCGTCTTCGTCGGCTCCGGCATCTTCAAGTCCGGCGACCCGGCCAAGCGCGCCGCCGCCATCGTGAAGGCCACCACCTTCTACGACGACCCGAAGATCATCGCGGACGCGTCCCGCAACCTCGGCGAGGCCATGGTCGGCATCAACTGCGACACCCTCCCCGAGACCGAGCGCTACGCCAACCGCGGCTGGTAACCACTCATGAGCACTCCTGTCATAGGCGTCCTGGCCCTCCAGGGCGACGTCCGGGAGCACCTCGTGGCCCTGGCCGCGGCCGATGCCGTGGCCAGGCCGGTGCGGCGCCCCGAGGAACTCGCCGAGCTGGACGGCCTCGTCATCCCCGGCGGCGAGTCCACCACCATCTCCAAGCTGGCGGTCCTGTTCGGCGTGATGGAGCCGCTCCGCGCGCGCGTGCGGGACGGCATGCCCGTCTACGGCACCTGCGCGGGGCTGATCATGCTGGCCGACAAGATCCTCGACCCGCGCTCGGGCCAGGAGACCATCGGCGGCATCGACATGATCGTGCGCCGCAACGCCTTCGGACGTCAGAACGAGTCCTTCGAGGCCGCGGTCGACGTCGAGGGAGTTCCGGGCGCCCCGGTGGAGGGCGTCTTCATCCGCGCCCCCTGGGTGGAGTCCGTCGGTGCCGAGGCCGAGGTGCTCGCCGAGCACGACGGCCACATCGTCGCGGTCCGCCAGGGCAACGCGCTCGCCACGTCGTTCCACCCGGAACTGACCGGCGACCACCGCGTGCACTCTCTCTTTGTCGACATGGTGCGCGCGTACCGGACGCGGGAGTCCTTGTAGGATCTCAGGCGTTGGTTGCAGAGATGGGTTACGCGAAGGAGACAGGCAGATGTCCGGCCACTCTAAATGGGCCACGACGAAGCACAAGAAGGCCGTGATCGACGCCAAGCGCGGCAAGCTCTTCGCGAAGCTGATCAAGAACATCGAGGTCGCGGCGCGCATGGGCGGCGTGGACCTGGACGGCAATCCGACGCTTTACGACGCCGTGCAGAAGGCGAAGAAGTCGTCTGTTCCCAACAAGAACATCGACTCCGCCATCAAGCGCGGCGGCGGTCTCGAGGCCGGCGGCGCCGACTACGAGACGATCATGTACGAGGGCTACGGCCCCAACGGCGTCGCGGTGCTCATCGAGTGCCTCACCGACAACCGCAACCGCGCCGCCTCCGACGTGCGCGTCGCCATGACCCGCAACGGCGGCAACATGGCCGACCCCGGTTCGGTGTCGTACCTCTTCAACCGCAAGGGCGTCGTCATCGTCCCCAAGGGCGAGCTCACCGAGGACGACGTGCTCGGTGCCGTCCTGGACGCGGGTGCCGAGGAGGTCAACGACCTGGGTGAGTCCTTCGAGATCCTCAGCGAGGCCACCGACCTGGTCGCCGTCCGTACCGCCCTCCAGGACGCCGGGATCGACTACGACTCCGCCGACGCCAACTTCGTCCCGACCATGCAGGTCGAGCTGGACGAGGAGGGCGCCAGGAAGATCTTCAGGCTGATCGACGCTCTCGAGGACAGCGACGACGTCCAGAACGTCTTCGCCAACTTCGACGTGAGCGACGAGGTCATGGAGAAGGTAGACGCCTGAGCCGACGCTCTGCTGCGAACGGGCCGACGGGACACACCCGTCGGCCCGTCGCTTTGCCGGGCGTTGCAGGCGGTCGTTGTCGGTGGCACCCGATAGCCTGCACGAACTGGGGATATCGAAGGAGGGGGAGCGTGCGCGTACTCGGGGTGGACCCCGGTCTCACGCGATGCGGCGTGGGCGTCGTCGAGGGGGTCGCGGGCCGGCCGCTCACGATGATCGGCGTCGGGGTCGTACGCACGCCCGCGGACGCCGAGTTGGGACAGCGACTCGTCGCCGTCGAGCAGGGCATCGAGGAGTGGCTGGACGAGCACCGGCCCGAATTCGTGGCCGTGGAGCGGGTGTTCAGCCAGCACAACGTCCGTACGGTGATGGGCACGGCCCAGGCCAGCGCCGTCGCCATGCTGTGCGCCGCCCGCCGCGGCATCCCCGTCGCCCTGCACACCCCGAGCGAGGTAAAGGCCGCCGTCACCGGCAGCGGGCGTGCCGACAAGGCCCAGGTCGGCGCCATGGTCACCCGCCTGCTGCGACTCGACGCGCCGCCCAAGCCGGCCGACGCCGCCGACGCCCTCGCCCTCGCCATCTGCCACATCTGGCGCGCGCCCGCCCAGAACCGACTCCAGCAGGCCGTCGCCCTGCACGCAGCCACAGCACGGAAAGGCCGTACGGCATGATCGCCTTCGTGAGCGGCACGATCGCCGCACTCGCTCCCGACACCGCGGTGGTCGAGGTCGGCGGTGTCGGCATGGCGGTGCAATGCACGCCGAACACGCTGTCGACGCTCCGTCTCGGCAAACCCGCCAAGCTCGCCACCTCCCTCGTCGTGCGCGAGGACTCCCTCACCCTCTACGGCTTCGTCGACGACGACGAGCGCCAGGTCTTCGAACTGCTGCAGACCGCCAGCGGCGTCGGCCCGCGGCTGGCCCAGTCCATGCTGGCGGTGCACTCGCCCGACGCGCTGCGCCGAGCGGTGGCCACCGGTGACGAGAAGGCGCTCATCGCCGTGCCCGGCATCGGCAAGAAGGGCGCCCAGAAGCTGCTCCTGGAACTCAAGGACCGGCTCGGTGAGCCGATCGGCGCCCCCACGATCGGCGCTCCGGTCACCCAGGGCTGGCGCGACCAGCTGCACGCCGCCCTGATCGGCCTCGGATACGCCACGCGCGAGGCCGACGAGGCCGTCACCGCCGTGACCCCGCAGGCAGAGGCGTCCGAGGGCACGCCTCAGGTCGGCCAACTGCTCAAGGCCGCCCTGCAAACCCTGAACCGCGCCCGCTAGGAGAACGTCAGTGAACTGGGACGACACCACCGACGACACCGCCGCCGAGCGGCTCGTCGGTGCGTCCGCCGACCGCGAGGACCAGGCCGTCGAGGCCGCCCTGCGCCCCAAGGACCTGGACGAGTTCATCGGCCAGGAGAAGGTCCGCGAACAGCTCGACCTGGTCCTGCGGGCCGCACGCGCGCGGGGCGCCACCGCCGACCACGTGCTGCTCTCCGGCGCCCCCGGCCTCGGCAAGACCACCCTGTCGATGATCATCGCGGCCGAGATGAACGCCCCGATCCGGATCACAAGCGGCCCCGCCATCCAGCACGCCGGCGACCTCGCGGCGATCCTCTCCTCCCTCCAGGAGGGCGAGGTCCTCTTCCTCGACGAGATCCACCGCATGTCGCGGCCCGCCGAGGAGATGCTGTACATGGCGATGGAGGACTTCCGCGTCGACGTCATCGTCGGCAAGGGCCCCGGCGCCACCGCCATCCCGCTGGAGCTGCCCCCGTTCACCCTGGTCGGCGCCACCACGCGCGCGGGTCTGCTGCCGCCTCCGCTGCGCGACCGCTTCGGCTTCACCGCGCACATGGAGTTCTACGAACCCGCCGAGCTGGAGCGCGTCATCCACCGCTCGGCCAACCTGCTCGACGTCGAGATCAACCCCGACGGCGCCGCCGAGATCGCCGGCCGCTCGCGCGGCACGCCCCGGATCGCCAACCGTCTGCTGCGCCGGGTCCGCGACTACGCCCAGGTCAAGGCCGACGGGATCATCACCCGCGACATCGCCGCGGCCGCCCTGAAGGTCTACGAGGTCGACGCCCGCGGCCTCGACCGCCTCGACCGCGGAGTCCTGGAGGCCCTGCTCAAGCTCTTCGGCGGCGGCCCCGTCGGCCTGTCCACGCTCGCGGTCGCGGTGGGAGAGGAGCGCGAGACCGTCGAAGAAGTGGCCGAGCCCTTCCTCGTACGGGAGGGTCTGCTCGCCCGCACCCCGCGCGGACGGGTCGCCACTCCCGCGGCATGGGCACATCTCGGCCTCACCCCGCCCCGGTCGGCGTCCACAGGAAACGGACAACAGGACCTGTTCGGGACGTGATGTCTTTGTGACGGCGATGCATTGGCCGGGTCCGGAACCCAGGTGCGATGCTGAGCGTTGTTCCCTGCGCGCGGACTCGCTTAGACTCCGCCGATGCCGCCTTTGTCGGCGGCAGACATACCCCCAACCATCAGGCCGCTCACATCGCGGTCGCGTGAAGGAAGTACCGACCCGTGAGTCTCGTGACCCTCCTCCCGTTCATCGTGCTCATCGGGGCCATGTTCCTGATGACCCGCTCGGCCAAGAAGAAGCAGCAGCAGGCCGCGAGCATGCGGAACGACATGCAGCCCGGCAGCGGCGTCCGCACCATCGGGGGCATGTACGCCACGGTCAAGGAGGTCAACGAGGACACGGTCCTCCTCGACGCCGGTCCCGGCATCGATCTTCTCTTCGCGAAGAACGCCATCGGTGCCGTCCTGACCGACGACGAGTACAACCGCATCGTCCACGGCATCGAGCACGACCTGAAGTCCGACTCCGACGTCGTCCCGGACGACGCCTCCTCCCTCACCGAGACCGACGAGTCCGCCGACGAAGCTGCCGCCGCCTCCGACGAGAAGTCCGTCGACCTCGGTAAGAAGGACACGGCCGAGGAGCCCGCCGACGACGCGCCCGCCGAGGCCGCCGAGGCGAAGTCGGACGAGGAGCCGAAGAAGACCGACGGCGACTCCGACGCGAAGTAGTCGCACTCCGGGGCGCGCGCACCAGCTCGACGCGCCCCGGACCTGCGCGTCTCGCACGGGATCCCGACACCAGTCATGGCCGCCCGCCCGCCGATCCGGCGCGAGAGCGGCCCGAGAGGGAGTACGAGAAGGTGGCAGCACCCAAAAGGGGCCGGAGCGCGAGTGCCCAGAGCAAGCCAGGGCGCACGCTGGCCCTGATCCTGATCGCCATCGTGGCGCTCACCGGTGGAATGTTCCTCTCCGGACACACCACCCCGCGTCTCGGCATCGACCTTGCCGGAGGCACCAGCATCACGCTGGAGGCCAAGGCCGAGCAGGGGTCCGCGATCAACAAGGCCAACATGGACACCGCGGTCGACATCATGAACCGCCGTGTCAACGGCCTGGGCGTCTCCGAGGCGGAGGTGCAGACCCAGGGTGATCGCAACATCATCGTGAACATCCCGAAGGGCACCAACTCCAAGGAGGCCCGCGACCAGGTCGGCACCACCGCCAAGCTGTACTTCCGCCCGGTCCTGGCGCAGGAGGCCACCGGCCCCGCCGCGGCCACCTCGCCGAGCCCCTCCGCCAGCGGCTCCTCGAAGGCCTCACCGAGCCCCTCCGCGAGCAAGTCCGGTTCCACGGGCGAGAAGGCGACCTCGTCGTCCTCCCCGTCGGCCTCCGCCACCTCGCAGGGCCGCGCCGTCACCGACGCGCTGAAGGCCGACTCCACGCCGTCGGCGTCCGCGAGCGCGTCGAGCTCCGCGTCCCCGTCGGCCTCGGCCCCCGCGAGCACCGCCCCGTCCGACGCCCAGGCCAAGCTCCAGGCCCAGTACACCGCCCTGGACTGCTCGAAGAAGGCGCAGCGCACCACCGCGGGCGAGGGCGCCAAGCCGGGCGACACCACCCTGGGCTGCGGTCAGAGCTCCGGCGTCTGGTACAAGTACCTGCTCGGCCCGGCCGCCGTCGACGGCACCGAGGTCAAGAAGGCCCAGGCGGTCTTCGACACGCAGAACGCCTCCGGCTGGCAGGTCACCATGACCTTCAACAGCAAGGGCGCCAAGAAGTTCGCGGACGTCACGGGCCAGCTCTCGAAGAACACCCAGCCGCAGAACGAGTTCGGCATCGTCCTCGACGGCGAGGTCGTCTCCAGCCCCTACGTCAACTCCGCGATCACCGGCGGCAACGCCCAGATCTCCGGCAGCTTCACGCAGGACGAGGCGCAGAACCTCGCGAACATGCTGTCGTACGGCGCCCTCCCGCTCTCCTTCAAGGAGCAGAGCGTGACCACGGTGACCGCGGCGCTCGGCGGTGACCAGCTGCACGCCGGTCTCCTCGCCGGTGCCATCGGCCTCCTCCTGGTGGTCTTCTACCTGGTGGCGTACTACCGGGGTCTCTCGCTGGTCGCGATGGCCTCGCTGCTCGTCTCCGGCATCCTCACCTACGTGCTCATGGCGCTGCTCGGCCCGGCCATCGGGTTCGCGCTGAACCTGCCGGCCGTGTGCGGTGCCATCGTCGCGATCGGTATCACCGCGGACTCGTTCATCGTGTACTTCGAACGCATAAGGGACGAGATCCGCGAGGGCCGCTCGCTGCGCCCCGCCGTCGAGCGGGCCTGGCCGCGTGCCCGGCGCACCATCCTGGTCTCCGACTTCGTGTCGTTCCTCGCCGCCGCGGTGCTGTTCATCGTCACGGTCGGCAAGGTCCAGGGCTTCGCGTTCACGCTCGGTCTGACCACCGTGCTCGACGTGGTCGTGGTCTTCTTCTTCACCAAGCCGCTGATGACACTGCTGGCCCGCCGGACGTTCTTCGCCAGCGGCAGCAAGTGGTCCGGGCTCGACCCGAAGAGCCTGGGTGCCAAGCCGCCGCTGCGCCGCACCCGCCGTCCCGCCGCCCCCGCCCACACGAAGGAGGCGTGAGCATGTCGAAGCTCGGCAACCTCGGCGCCCGACTGCACCGTGGCGAGATCAGCTACGACTTCATCGGTCACCGCAAGCTCTGGTACGGCATCTCGATCCTGATCACCATCACGGCGATCCTGGGCCTCGCGGTACGCGGCCTCAACATGGGCATCGACTTCCAGGGCGGCGCGGTCTTCACCACGGAGAAGACCAGCGTCTCGGTCTCCCAGGCCGAGGACTTCGCGAAGGAGGCCTCCGGCCACGACGCCGTCGTCCAGAAGCTAGGCAACGGCACGCTGCGCATCCAGATCGCCGGCATGGACACCCAGCAGTCCGACCAGATCAAGACGGACCTGGCCAAGGACTTCAAGGTCGACCCGGAGAGCATCGCCGCCGACCTGGTCGGACCCAGCTGGGGCGACCAGATCGCCAACAAGGCCTGGCAGGGCCTGGCGATCTTCATGGTCCTCGTCGTGATCTACCTGGCGATCGCCTTCGAGTGGCGCATGGCCATCGCGGCGCTCGTCGCCCTGATCCACGACATCACCATCACCGTCGGCATCTACGCCCTCGTCGGCTTCGAGGTCACGCCGGGCACGGTGATCGGTCTGCTGACCATCCTCGGTTACTCGCTCTACGACACGGTGGTCGTCTTCGACTCCCTCAAGGAGCAGACGAAGGACATCACCAAGCAGAACCGCTGGACCTACAGCGACATCGCCAACCGCTCGATCAACGGCACCCTGGTCCGCTCGATCAACACCACGGTGGTCGCGCTGCTTCCGGTGGCGGGCCTGCTGTTCATCGGTGGCGGCTTCCTCGGCGCGGGCACGCTCAACGACATCTCGCTGTCGCTGTTCGTCGGTCTCGCCGCCGGTGCGTACTCCTCGATCTTCATCGCCACGCCGCTCGTCGCCGACCTCAAGGAGCGCGAGCCGGCCATGAAGGCCCTCAAGAAGCGGGTCCTGGCCAAGCGCGCCCAGGGGTCCGGCGAGGAGGAGACCGCCGACTCGCGTCCCGTCTCCGACGAGCCGGACGACGACACCGCCCACGCGGTCGTCGGCCCGCGCACCCAGCCCGCGTCCCGGGGCCGGGGCCGTGGCCGTCCCTCGGGGAAGCGCCGATGACGGGCATCGAGGAGCTGCTGCTCAGCCGTATCCGTGATGTGGCCGACTACCCGGAGCCGGGCGTGATGTTCAAGGACATCACCCCGCTCCTGGCGGACCCGGCGGCTTTCACGGCGCTCACCGACGCGCTGGCCGCGGTCGCCGCGAACACCGGTGCCACGAAGATCGTCGGTCTGGAGGCCCGGGGATTCATCCTGGGCGCCCCGGTCGCCGTCCGCGCGGGCCTCGGCTTCATCCCCGTGCGCAAGGCGGGCAAGCTCCCCGGGGCGACCCTCAGCCAGGCGTACGACCTGGAGTACGGCTCGGCGGAGATCGAGGTGCACGCGGAGGACCTGTCCGCCGACGACCGCATCCTGATCGTCGACGACGTCCTGGCGACGGGCGGCACCGCGGAGGCATCGATCGAGCTGATCCGCCGCGCGGGCGCCGAGGTGGCGGGCCTCGCGGTGTTGATGGAACTGGGCTTCCTGGGCGGGCGGGCCCGCTTGGAGCCGGCCCTGGCCGGAGCCCCGCTGGAAGCGCTGCTGGTGGTCTGACCGACCGCAACCGTGCATCGCGTGACGGCCGTCCCTGGATCTCCGGGGGCGGCCGTTTCCCGCGGGAGGGTGCGCGCGGCCGTGCGGAATGCCGACGGCGACCCCTCGTGTTTGGGAGGTAGACGTCCCTCACATCGGCCTGAAGGCGATCCTGGGGCGTTGGATCGCTACCATGGGTTCTCCGGAGCCTGACCGGGGATTCGGATCGCGCACGAGGAGCCCTCTTGCCAGACGAGGCCCAGCCACTCACCGCCGCCAAGCCCGAGCCCGCCTCGGCGCCCGCGGCGAAGCCCGCGCCGGACGCGAAGAGCGCGACGAACGACGCCCGCGGGCCGGTCGAGCACGCCCAGTCCGGGCCCGTCGACAAGCCGGCCGAGTCGGCCCGGCCCAAGCCGGCCCCGGCCGAGCCCCCCGCGCAGTCGGCCCCCACGGTCCGGCCGAACACGGGCCAGCCCGCCCGCACCGGCTCCTCCAACCGCGTCCGCGCCCGCCTCGCCCGCCTCGGCGTGCAGCGCTCCAACCCGTACAACCCGGTCCTCGAGCCCCTGCTGCGCATAGTGCGCAGCAACGACCCGAAGATCGAGACCGCGACCCTGCGCCAGATCGAGCGCGCCTATCAGGTCGCCGAGCGTTGGCACCGCGGCCAGAAGCGCAAGAGCGGTGACCCGTACATCACCCACCCCCTCGCGGTGACCACGATCCTCGCCGAGCTCGGCATGGATCCGGCGACGTTGATGGCCGGTCTGCTGCACGACACCGTCGAGGACACCGAGTACGGCCTCGACCAGCTCCGCCGCGACTTCGGCGACTCGGTCGCCCTGCTCGTCGACGGCGTCACCAAGCTGGACAAGGTCAAGTTCGGCGAGGCCGCGCAGGCCGAGACCGTGCGCAAGATGGTCGTGGCGATGGCCAAGGACCCGCGCGTCCTGGTCATCAAGCTCGCCGACCGCCTGCACAACATGCGCACCATGCGCTACCTCAAGCGCGAGAAGCAGGAGAAGAAGGCGCGCGAGACGCTGGAGATCTACGCGCCGCTCGCCCACCGCCTCGGCATGAACACCATCAAGTGGGAGCTGGAGGACCTCGCGTTCGCGATCCTCTATCCCAAGATGTACGACGAGATCGTACGGCTGGTGGCCGAGCGGGCGCCCAAGCGTGACGAGTATCTGGCCATAGTGACCGACGAGGTGCAGTCCGACCTGCGCGCGGCCCGGATCAAGGCCACTGTCACCGGCCGCCCCAAGCACTACTACAGCGTCTACCAGAAGATGATCGTCCGCGGCCGCGACTTCGCGGAGATCTACGACCTGGTCGGCATCCGAGTCCTCGTCGACACCGTCCGCGACTGCTACGCCGCCCTCGGCACCGTGCACGCGCGATGGAACCCGGTCCCCGGCCGGTTCAAGGACTACATCGCGATGCCCAAGTTCAACATGTACCAGTCGCTGCACACCACGGTCATCGGGCCGAACGGCAAGCCGGTCGAACTCCAGATCCGCACGTTCGACATGCATCGCCGCGCCGAGTACGGCATCGCCGCGCACTGGAAGTACAAGCAGGAGGCCGTCGCCGGCACCTCCAAGGTCCGCTCGGACCAGCCGAGGACCACCGGCAAGGACGACCACCTCAACGACATGGCGTGGCTGCGCCAGCTCCTCGACTGGCAGAAGGAGACCGAGGACCCCGGCGAGTTCCTGGAGTCCCTGCGCTTCGACCTCTCCCGCAACGAGGTCTTCGTCTTCACCCCCAAGGGCGACGTCATAGCGCTGCCGGCCGGTGCCACACCGGTGGACTTCTCGTACGCGGTGCACACCGAGGTGGGCCACCGCACCATAGGAGCCCGCGTCAACGGCCGTCTCGTACCGCTGGAGTCGACCCTGGACAACGGCGACCTCGTCGAGGTCTTCACGTCCAAGGCGCCCGGGGCCGGACCGTCCCGGGACTGGCTGAACTTCGTGAAGTCGCCGCGGGCCCGCAACAAGATCCGCGCCTGGTTCTCCAAGGAGCGCCGCGACGAGGCCATCGAGCAGGGCAAGGACGCCATCGTCCGCGCGATGCGCAAGCAGAACCTGCCGATCCAGCGCATCCTCACCGGCGACTCCCTGGTCACGCTCGCACACGAGATGCGGTACTCCGACATCTCCGCGCTGTACGCGGCGATCGGCGAGGGCCATGTCTCCGCGCAGAACATCGTGCAGAAGCTGGTCCAGGCGCTCGGTGGCGAGGAGGCGGCCACCGAGGAGATGGACGAGGCGGTCCCGCCGTCCCGCACCCGCGGTCGCAAGCGGCGGAGCAACCAGGACCCCGGTGTCGTGGTCAAGGGCGTCGACGACGTGTGGGTCAAGCTGGCCCGCTGCTGCACCCCCGTCCCGGGCGACCCGATCATCGGCTTCGTCACCCGGGGCAGTGGCGTATCGGTTCACCGCAGCGACTGCGTCAACGTGGACTCACTGTCCCGGGAGCCCGAGCGCATCCTCGAGGTCGAGTGGGCACCCACGCAGTCCTCGGTCTTCCTGGTCGCCATCCAGGTCGAGGCCCTGGACCGCTCCCGGCTCCTCTCCGACGTCACCCGCGTCCTGTCCGACCAGCACGTCAACATCCTCTCCGCGGCCGTCCAGACCTCCCGCGACCGCGTCGCCACCTCCCGCTTCACCTTCGAGATGGGCGACCCGAAGCACCTCGGTCACGTCCTGAAGGCGGTCAGGGGCGTGGAGGGCGTGTACGACGTGTACCGCGTGACGTCGGCGCGGAGCCGGTCGTAGAAGACAGTCGTAGGAAGTCGTAGGAAGCAGTCGTAGAAGACACACGAGAGGGCCCCGGGGAACCGGGGCCCTCTCGTGTGTACGGCGTCGTCTCAGCCGCCGAACTCCTGGAGACCCTTGAGTGCCTGGTCCAGGAGCGCCTGGCGGCCCTCCAGCTCACGCTCCAGCTTGTCGGCCCTGGCGTTGTTGCCCTGGGCGCGCGCCTGGTCGATCTGGCCCCTGAGCTTGTCCACGGCGGCCTGGAGCTGACCGGTGAGGCCCGCGGCACGCGCGCGTGCCTCCGGGTTCGTCCGGCGCCACTCGGTCTCCTCGGCCTCCTGGAGAGCGCGCTCCACGGCGTGCATCCGGCCCTCGACCTTCGGCCGGGCGTCCCGCGGGACGTGGCCGATGGCCTCCCAGCGCTCGTTGAGCGTGCGGAACGCGGCGCGGGCGGACTTCAGGTCGCCGATCGGCAGGAGCTTCTCGGCCTCCTCGGCCAGCTCCTCCTTGAGCTTCAGGTTCTCGGTCTGCTCGGCGTCCCGCTCGGCGAATACCGAGCTGCGGGCGGCGAAGAACACGTCCTGGGCGCCGCGGAAGCGGTTCCACAGGTCGTCCTCGTGCTCGCGCTGAGCACGGCCCGCGGCCTTCCACTCGGCCATCAGCTCGCGGTAGCGCGCGGCCGTGGGGCCCCAGTCCGTCGACCCGGACAGTGCCTCGGCCTCGCCGACCAGCCGTTCCTTGGTCCGGCGGGCGTCCTCGCGCTGCGCGTCGAGCGAGGCGAAGTGGGCCTTGCGGCGCTTGGAGAACGCCGAGCGGGCGTGCGAGAAGCGGTGCCACAGCTCGTCGTCCGACTTGCGGTCCAGGCGCGGCAGACCCTTCCAGGTGTCCACCAGGGCGCGCAGCCGCTCACCGGCGGCCCGCCACTGGTCGGACTGGGCCAGTTCCTCCGCCTCGACGACCAGCGCCTCCTTGGCGTGCCGGGCCTCGTCGGACTGCTTCGCGCGCTGCTGCTTGCGCTCCTCGCGGCGCTTGTCGACGGTCTCCACGAGCTTGTCGAGCCGCACCTTGAGCGCGTCCAGGTCGCCGACCGCGTGATGCGCGTCGACCTGCTCGCGGATGTGGTCGATGGCCGCAGAAGCGTCCTTCGCCGACAGGTCGGTGGTCTTCACCCGCTTCTCGAGGAGGCCGATCTCGACAACCAGGCCCTCGTACTTGCGCTCGAAGTAGGCCAGGGCTTCGTCGGGGGAGCCGGCCTGCCAGGAACCGACGACCTGCTCGCCGTCGGCCGTACGCACGTACACGGTCCCCGTCTCGTCGACGCGGCCCCACGGGTCGCTGCTCACAGCGCCTCCTCCACATGATGCCCGCGGGAGGCTTCCGCGCCCCCGGGCATCGTCCACAGTTTCGTCACGGCCAACATAGGCGACCAGCGGGTTGCCTGTCCGCATCCCGCGCGACCGAAATTTCGCACTTGACGGTCAGGATTTGGTGACAGTCGCCTTGTTGATCACGACGGTCGCGTTCGGCGCGCCGTCGCCCGCGCCGGTGCTCTCACCGGCCGCGGCGATCTTCTTCAGCACCTTCATACCGGATTCCGAGATGGTCCCGAACGGGGTGTAGCTCGGGGGCAGCTGGCTGTCCTGGTAGACGAGGAAGAACTGGCTGCCGCCGGTGTGCGCCTGCCCGGTGTTCGCCATCGCGACGGTGCCCGCCGGGTAGACGTTGGACTTGAGGCTCTTGTCCTTCAGGTTCTCGTCCGGGATGGTGTAGCCCGGTCCGCCGCTGCCGGAGCCCGTCGGGTCGCCGCACTGCAGGACGTAGATGCCGTTGGTGGTGAGCCGGTGGCACTTGGTGTGGTCGAAGAAGCCCTTGTTCGCGAGGAAGTCGAACGAGTTCACGGTGTGCGGGGCCGCCGACGCCTTCAGCGCTATGTCGATCTTGCCGCAGGTCGTCGCGAGGTCAAAGGTGTACTTCGCCGACTTGTCGATGGACATCGCCGGCTCCTTCTTCCAGCTCTGCGTCTCGACCTTGCCGGCGGCGGGCTTCTCGCACGGGTCCGGCGCCTTGCTGGTCGGCGCCGCGCTCGGGGTCGTGTCCGCGCTCGCACTGGCCTTGTCGTCGTCCTTCATGACCCCGGAGGTGTAGAGCGCGAGGCTGCCCACCAGGATCACGCCGAGCACCGACGCGATCACAGAGTTGCGTACACGGGCCTTGCGGCGCGCGGCCGTGCGCCGCTGCTGCTGCCGCAAGAACTTCTCCCGCGCGAGCTGCCGCTTCCGCTGTTCCTGGGTGACCACGGGGTTCTCTCCTCATGCGTCTCGTACGCCGACCGGTACGCACGCGTCCTATGAACCGACCGCCTGCGTGTGCCCCGTACCGTATATGGGTTCGCTGAGGAATCGGCAGCGCCGGTAGGCTCTGACCACTGGGGCAGCCGCCCGGAAGACCGCCCGTACCGACACAAAACGAGGACGATCGTGCTCATTGCCGGGTTCCCCGCCGGGGCCTGGGGGACGAACTGTTATCTCGTCGCCCCCGCCGCCGGTGAGGAGTGCGTGATCATCGACCCCGGCCACGAGGCCACCGAAGGCGTCGAGGAAGCGCTGAAGAAGCATCGGCTCAAGCCCGTCGCCGTCGTCCTCACCCACGGCCACATCGACCACGTGGCCTCGGTCGTCCCGGTGTGCGGAGCGCACGGAGTACCGGCGTGGATCCACCCCGAGGACCGCTACATGATGAAGGACCCGTCGATGGGTCTCGGCCGTTCCATCGGGATGCCGCTCATGGGCGAGATCACCGTGGGAGAGCCGGACGACGTCAAGGAGCTGACCGACGGCGTGCAGCTGGAGCTGGCGGGCCTGGAACTGTCCGTCGCGCACGCGCCCGGCCATACCAAGGGGTCGGTGACCTTCCGGATGCCCGAGACCGCGGAGATCCCTTCCGTGTTCTTCTCCGGGGATCTGCTCTTCGCCGGCTCCATCGGACGCACCGACCTGCCCGGCGGTGACATGGCCGAGATGCTCGACTCGCTGGCCCGCGTGTGCCTGCCGCTCGACGACTCGACCGTGGTGCTGTCCGGCCACGGCCCCCAGACGACCATCGGCCGGGAGCGCGCCACCAACCCGTATCTGCGGGACGTGGCCGCCGGCCAGGGAGCCTCAGAGGCTCCCCGACGAGGAATGTGACGAGAGACTTCGTGAGCACCTTTCAGGCCCCCAAGGGCACGTACGACCTGATCCCGCCGGACAGCGCCAAGTTCCTGGCCGTCCGTGAGGCGATCGCCGCACCCCTGCGCACCTCCGGCTACGGCTACATCGAGACCCCCGGCTTCGAGAGCGTCGAGCTGTTCGCGCGCGGGGTCGGTGAGTCCACCGACATCGTCACCAAGGAGATGTACGCCTTCGAGACCAAGGGCGGTACCAAGCTGGCCCTGCGCCCCGAGGGCACGGCTTCCGTGCTGCGCGCGGCGCTGGAGGCGAACCTGCACAAGCTCGGCAACCTGCCGGTCAAGCTCTGGTACTCCGGCTCCTACTACCGCTACGAGCGTCCGCAGAAGGGCCGCTACAGGCACTTCTCGCAGGTCGGCGCCGAGGCGATCGGTGCGGAGGACCCGGCGCTGGACGCCGAGCTGATCATCCTGGCCGACCAGGCGTACCGCTCGCTGGGCCTCAGGAACTTCCGCATTCTGCTGAACAGCCTGGGCGACAGGGAGTGCCGGCCGGTGTACCGGGAGGCGCTGCAGACCTTCCTGAGGGGTCTCGACCTCGACGAGGAGACCCTGCGTCGCGCGGACATCAACCCGCTCCGTGTCCTCGACGACAAGCGCCCTGACGTCCAGAAGCAGCTCACGGACGCACCCCTGCTGCGCGACTACCTCTGCGACGCCTGCAAGGCGTACCACGAGGAGGTCCGTGAGCTGATCACCGCGGCGGGCGTGGCCTTCGAGGACGACCCGAAACTGGTGCGCGGACTCGACTACTACACCCGTACGACCTTCGAGTTCGTCCACGACGGTCTGGGCTCCCAGTCCGCGGTGGGCGGCGGCGGCCGCTACGACGGACTGTCGGAGATGATCGGCGGCCCCGCGCTCCCGTCCGTCGGCTGGGCCCTCGGCGTCGACCGCACGGTCCTCGCCCTGGAGGCGGAGGGCGTGGAGCTCGAACTCCCCACCACGACCAGCGTGTTCGCCGTCCCGCTGGGCGAGGAGGCCCGCCGGGTCCTGTTCGCCAAGGTCACCGAACTGCGCAAGGTGGGCATCGCGGCGGACTTCTCCTACGGCGCCAAGGGCCTCAAGGGCGCCATGAAGAACGCCAACCGCAGCGGCGCCCGCTACACGATCGTCGCCGGTGAACGCGACCTCGCCGAGGGCGTCGTACAGCTGAAGGACATGGAGTCCGGGGAGCAGTCGGCGATCGGAGTCAACGAGATCGTGGCGGAGCTGGAGTCCAGGCACGGCTGACGGGGGCGCGGGGGAGGGCGTCGGTCGTGAGGCCGGCGCCCTTGTCGTCCGCCGGCTCGCAGGGTCTTCGGCGCCGAACACCCGCAGCGGCAGCGCATGACGCCGGCTGCCCGCACCGTCCGGGCCGCCGAGCGGCGGCCCCACGCCGCCGAACTGGCCCTGGCCGGCGCTCTCCTGGGCCTGACCGCGGTACCGGGACCCGTTCCCGGTCCGCGCCGCCCACGGCGCCACCCGCCGGGATGCCTCACTGGTCGAGCAGCCCGTACCGCATCGCGCAGGTCACCGCGGCGGTCCGGTCGGTGACGCCCAACTTGCCGAACACCCGCAGGAGATGGGTCTTCACCGTGGACTCGCCGATGAACAGCCGGCGTCCGATCTCCGCGTTCGTGCAGCCCTCCGCGACCAGTCGCAGTACCGCCGTCTCGCGCTCCGAGAGCCGCGGCCGTTCCGGCCTGGTGCGCAGCTGGTCGACCAGGCGGGCGGCGACCGTGGGTGCCAGGACCGTCTCGCCGCGCGCGGCGGCCCGTACGGACTCGGCCAGTTCGGCGCGAGGCAGGTCCTTGAGGAGATAGCCCGCCGCGCCCGCCTCCACGGCCCGCAGGATGTCCCGGTCCGTCTCGTACGTCGTCAGGACGATCACCCGGCAGGGCAGCCCCGCCTCGGTCATCCGCACGATCGACTCCACGCCCGAGCCGCCCGGCATCCGCAGGTCCATCAGCACGATGTCGGGCCGGAGTGCCGCGGCCAGCGCCTCCGCCTGCGGCCCGCTGGACGCGTCCGCGATCACCTCCAGGTCCGGCTCCGCCGTCAGCATGGCGCGCAGGCCCTCCCGTACGACGGGGTGGTCGTCGGCCAGGATGATCCGGATCATGAACAGCTCCTCGGGGGCGGTACGGGCAGGCGGACGGTGACCGTGGTGCCGCCGCCGGGCGCGCTGCGCACCCGGACCGTCCCGCCGGCCTCGGCGGCGCGGGCGCGGAGCCCCGCAAGACCGTAGCCGTCGCGGACGGTCCCCGGGTCGAAGCCGTGACCGTCGTCCCGTACGACGAGGGTGAGGCTGTCGTCGGCGTAGGCGAGGTCGATGCCCACCGTCGCCGAACCTCCCGCGTGTTTACGGCAGTTGGTGAGTGCCTCCTGGCACGAACGCAGGGCGACGACCTCGGGGCCGGCGGGCAGCGGACGGACCGGGCCGGTCACGTCGAGCGCGGCGGAGTGCCGGGTCGCCAGCCGGAACAGGGCGTCCGGCAGTGTCGCGCCGTCCAGGTCGGCCGGAGTGCCGTCGGCGACCAGGGCCCGGGCCTCGGCGAGGTTCAGCCGGGCCGTCTCGTCCATCAGGGCCAGATGGCGTCGGGCCTGCGGTACGTCGCGGTCGAGCTCGGCGTCGACGGCCTGGACCAGCATGAGCAGGCTGGTGAAGCCCTGCGCGAGGGTGTCATGGATCTCCCGGGCCATCCGCTCCCGTTCGGCCAGCGCCCCGTGCGCCGCCGACAGCCGCGAGACCTCGTGCCGACTGGAGTCCAACTCGGCGATGAGGGCCGCCCGTTCCTGGCTCTGCTCGATGATCCGGATGACATAGCTGCCGAGAGCCACCGAGAAGACCAGGGTGACGACGGCGAACAGACCGTTGAAGAAGACGTCCTGGTCACTCGGCCACCACAGCAGCGCCCAGCCCACCACGGGCGCCAGGCTGATCACGGCCACGGCGGTCAGCGCCCACCGCATCCGCAGCGTCATGAAGCACTGGGGCACGAGAGCGAAGGTCATCAGCCGGGTCTCGCCGACCAGGATCGCCGAGGGCAGGAACAGCGCCATCATCGCGGCGAGGTAGGTGAGCGTCGTGCGTGCGTCGGGCGGATCCTGCCGGAGCAGCGGACGCCCGACCCGTACGAAGAGCGGGACCAGCGGCACCAGCAGGGCCGCCGCGGTGACGCGGACCGGCCACCCGGGGTGTGCCGTGCCCAGCACGAACACCAGGGTGGCCAGCCAGATCAGCGCGAAGTAGGTGTCCCAGAGCCGGAAGGAGCGGTCCCACGAGTACGCGCCCACGTCCGCCGGACCGTTCACCCGTCGCGCCGGTTCTTCCACCGGAAGGTCAGCAGACACAGCAGCAATCCTCCGACGCACCACGCCCCCAGCACCAGGGCGGTGCGCCCGAACTCCCAGCCGCCGGCCTGCTCCAGGACCTGTGCCGAGTCCGGCAGGAACACCCCGCGCAGCCCCTGGCACATCCACTTCAGCGGGAACAGCGCGCCGATGTTCAGCATCCAGTCGGGGATCGTGTCGATCGCGATGTACACCCCGGAGATGAACTGGAGGACCAGGAAGGGCAGGACGACCACGGAACTCGCGCTCTTGCTGGACTTGGGCACCGAACTGACGGCGATGCCGAGCAGGGCGCACGCCGTGAGGCCGAGCACGAAGATCCAGGCGAAGGCGAACCACCTGCCGGCGTCCGACGGCAGTGCGACGTCGTAGAGCGTGGTGCCGACGAGCAGCAGGATCGCCGTCTCCAGGACTCCGGTGACGAGAACCAGCCAGATCTTGCCGAGGAAGTACGCCGCCGGCGGCATCGGGGTCCCGCGCAGCCGGCGCAGCACCTTCTCGTCCCGCTCGACGGCGATCGAGACGCCGAGGGACTGGAAGCTCGTCGACATGATGCCGGCGGCCATCATCGCCGGGACGTACAGCTGCGAGGCCTTGATGCCCGCACCCTCCACGTCGTCGCTGAAGATCGACGCGAACAGGAACAGGAAGACCACCGGGAAGGCGAAGGTGAACACCACCTGGTCGCGCTGACGGAAGAACTGCCTGATCTCCAGGGCGCCCCGCCGCAGCCCGAGCCCCCAGACACCGGGCAGCCGCTCCGAGCCGGCATCAATCCGGGACCGTACGGTGGTCGTGGTCATCGCGCGTCCTCCTGTCCGGTGAGCCGGAGGTAGACGTCCTCCAGCGTGGGGCGGCTGACCTGAAGGCCCGGGATCTCGCCGTCGAAGCGGCGCATCAGCTCGGCGACCGTCCTGGTCGGGGTGTCGGTGTGCTCCGCGCGCGGGGTGCCGTCCGGCTCGGTCCACTCGACGGTGGCGCCGGAGCCGTACCGTTCCCGCAGCGCGGCCGGCTCGCCCTCGGCGACGACCTTGCCCCGGGAGACCACGGCCAGCCGGTCGGCGAGCGCCTCGGCCTCCTCCAGATAGTGCGTGGTGAGCAGGATCGTCGTGCCCTCGCCGGACAGCTTGCGGATCAGGTCCCAGAACTGGCGCCGGGCCGCCGGGTCGAAACCGGTCGTGGGCTCGTCCAGGAGCAGCAGTTCGGGGCCTCCGATCACCCCGAGCGCCACGTCCAGGCGCCTGCGCTGGCCGCCCGACAGGGCCTTGATCCGGCTGCCCGCCTTCGCCTCCAGACCCACCAGCCCGATGACCTCCTCGGGGTCCCGTGGCCGTGGGTAGTAGTGCGCGAAATGACGGACGGTCTCCGCGACCGTCAACTCGGCGGGCGCCGATTCGTCCTGCCAGACGATTCCCACACGACTTCGCCACGCGCGTGTGGCGTGCGCCGGGTCCGCGCCGAGCACGGACACCTCACCCGCGTCCCGGTCCCGGTTGCCCTGGAGGATCTCCACCGTGGTGCTCTTGCCCGCGCCATTGGGCCCGAGCAGGCCGAAGACCTCGCCCCTGCGGATGCCGAGGTCGATCCCGTCGACCGCGCTCACGTCGCCGTACCGCTTGCGCAGCCCTCGAACGTGCACCGCGCGTTCGTTCGCCTGTGTGGTCATGCCCACGAGCCTGGGCCGGAACCGAACGCTCAGGGACGACCGTGCGTACTTCCTTATGTCCACCGAACGGTGGACAAGCCCCCGCGTGCGGCAGAATGGCTCCTGCCAGAAGAAGGTCCAACTCTCAAGCAGACGGATCGGCGTGATGAGCAAGACCACAGTGAAAGACGTCTCCACGGAGCCCGAGCCCTCGTCGGCGAGCGCCGACGCAGCGCCCAGGACGGTGGGCGGCAGCCGTGCCTTCGCACTGCTGCTGGTGATCACCGGTGCTGCCGGACTGCTCGCCGCGTGGGTCATCACGATCGACAAGTTCAAGATCCTCGAGGGGAAGGTCAGCGGCAAGACGTTCACGCCGAGCTGCTCCCTCAACCCGATCGTCTCCTGCGGCAGCGTGATGGAGAGCAAGCAGGCCGCCGCCTTCGGGTTCCCCAACCCGATGCTCGGCCTCGTCTGCTACGGCATCGTCATCTGCGTCGGCATGAGCCTGCTGGCCCGCGCCACCTTCCCGCGCTGGTACTGGCTCACCTTCAACTTCGGCACGCTCTTCGGCGTGGCCTTCTGCACCTGGCTGCAGTTCCAGTCGCTGTACCGCATCAACGCGCTGTGCCTGTGGTGCTCGCTGGCCTGGGTCGCGACGATCACGATGTTCTGGTACGTGACCTCGTTCAACATCCGCAACGACCTGCTGCCGTCCCCGGGCTGGCTCAAGCGCTTCCTCTCCGAGTTCACCTGGGTCCTGCCGGTCACCCACTGCGGCGTCATCGCCATGCTGATCCTGACCCGCTGGGGCGACAAGCTCTGGGCCTGACCGACGGGCGACGGCGTTGTCAGTGGCGTGACATAGGGTTTTGAACGTGGAGCCCGATCTGTTCACCGCCGCGGCGGAAGAGCGCCAGGAGAAGGACCCGGCCGGCAGTCCCCTGGCGGTCCGGATGCGCCCGCGCACCCTCGACGAGGTAGTGGGCCAGCAGCACCTGCTCAAGCCCGGATCGCCGCTGCGCCGGCTGGTCGGCGAGGGCAGCGGCGGCCCTGCCGGACCCTCCTCGGTGATCCTCTGGGGCCCGCCCGGCACCGGCAAGACGACCCTGGCGTACGTCGTCTCGAAGGCCACCAACAAGCGTTTCGTGGAGCTCTCCGCGATCACCGCCGGCGTCAAGGAGGTCCGCGCGGTCATCGACGGCGCCCGCCGCGCCACCGGCGGCTTCGGCAAGGAGACCGTCCTCTTCCTCGACGAGATCCACCGCTTCAGCAAGGCCCAGCAGGACTCCCTGCTCCCCGCGGTCGAGAACCGCTGGGTGACCCTGATCGCGGCCACCACCGAGAACCCGTACTTCTCGATCATCTCCCCGCTGCTGTCCCGGTCCCTGCTGCTGACCCTCGAACCCCTCACCGACGACGACGTCAGAGGACTGCTGAAGCGGGCGCTGAGCGACGAGCGCGGTCTGAAGGACGCCGTCGCCCTCCCCGAGGACACCGAGGACCACCTCCTGCGGATCGCCGGCGGCGACGCCCGCCGTGCCCTGACCGCCCTGGAGGCCGCCGCCGGGGCCGCCCTCGACAAGGGCGAGCCGGAGATCACCCTCACCACGCTGGAGGAGACGGTCGACCGCGCGGCCGTGAAGTACGACCGCGACGGCGACCAGCACTACGACGTGGCCAGCGCCCTCATCAAGTCCATCAGGGGCTCCGACGTCGACGCGGCCCTGCACTACCTGGCCCGCATGATCGAGGCCGGCGAGGACCCGCGCTTCATCGCCCGCCGGCTGATGATCTCCGCCAGCGAGGACATCGGCCTCGCCGACCCGGGCGCCCTGCCCATAGCCGTCGCCGCCGCCCAGGCCGTCGCCATGATCGGCTTCCCGGAGGCCGCGCTGACCCTGAGCCACGCCACCATCGCGCTCGCCCTGGCCCCGAAGTCCAACGCCGCGACCATGGCGATCGGCGCCGCCATGGAGGACGTGCGCAAAGGGCTGGCCGGGCCGGTGCCACCGCATCTGCGCGACGGGCACTACAAGGGTGCCGCCAAGCTCGGGCACGCGCAGGGGTACGTCTACCCGCACGACCTGCCCGAGGGAATCGCCGAGCAGCAGTACGCGCCGGACGCCATCAAGGACCGCGAGTACTACGAGCCCACCCGGCACGGCGCCGAGGCCCGGTACGCGGACGCCGTGGAGTGGACCCGCAAGCACCTCGGTCGCAAGCGGTCCTGAGCACCCTGTAGAATCCCTCGAAGTGCTGTGTCCCGTGCAGTCAGAACGGGACGGTCAGCCGGAACCCCCAGTGGGTTCCAGGAGCGTCGCGCACCGTTCGAATGGTGTCGCGGGCAGCCCACCACCACTCGTCGTACGACGGGAAAGGTCGGTGGGCCACTCGCGTGCTGCACGTATGTGCCCAGACCAGGGGAGCGGCTGCCCACCAGGTCCTTCGCGGACCCGGCGGGTTTCCCCGGCTGCGGATGCGACCTCCCATAACTCTGACGAGCCGAACACTGAGAAATGAGAGATTGTGGCGAACCAGCCCCGCCCCAAGGTCAAGAAGTCGCGTGCCCTCGGCATCGCGCTGACCCCGAAGGCCGTCAAGTACTTCGAGGCCCGTCCCTACCCCCCGGGTGAGCACGGCCGTGGCCGCAAGCAGAACTCGGACTACAAGGTCCGTCTGCTCGAGAAGCAGCGTCTGCGTGCGCAGTACGACGTGTCCGAGCGCCAGCTCGTCCGCGCCTACGAGCGTGCCTCCAAGGTTCAGGGCAAGACCGGTGAGGCCCTGATCATCGAGCTCGAGCGTCGTCTCGACGCGCTGGTCCTGCGTTCGGGCATCGCCCGCACGATCTACCAGGCCCGCCAGATGGTCGTCCACGGCCACATCGAGGTCAACGGTCAGAAGGTCGACAAGCCGTCCTTCCGCGTCCGTCCCGACGACGTCGTGATGGTCCGCGAGCGCAGCCGCGAGAAGACCCTCTTCTCGATCGCCCGTGAGGGCGGTTTCGCCCCCGACGGCGAGACCCCGCGCTACCTCCAGGTGAACCTCCGCGCCCTGGCCTTCCGCCTGGACCGCGAGCCGAACCGCAAGGAGATCCCGGTGATCTGCGACGAGCAGCTCGTCGTCGAGTACTACGCCCGCTGATCATCGGCAGGCCGTAGGACCCGCACCACTTCAGCCCGCCGTCTCCCCGCCCTTCCAGGTGGGCGAGGCGGCGGGTTGCCGCATGTCGGGGGTCGCGTCGCTGTGCCGCACGGAGCTCCGCGGCGCCGGTCGCCCGTCGAGTGGACGGACGCGGCCCCCGACACCCGGGACGCCGCGGCTTCCCGGCTGGGCGTCCGGGCCCTGTCTGTCGCCCGTTGAGCGGGAGGGTGACGGCTCAGTGTCCGGGGCATCGTGGCTTCCTGGCTGGGCCATCGCGGCTTCCTGGCTGGGCGTCCGGGCCCTGTCCGCCCCCCGTCGAGCCGGAAGGGGGCGGCCCAGTGTCCGGGACACCGCGGGCCTTCCGGCTGAGCGCCCGGCCCTGTCGTACGCACTCCTGGTACCGCGCGTCGCCACCCGTTCCTTGGGCCCGGCAGCCACGGCGAGGCTGCCGGGCCCTGGAACAGTCGGTGAGCAGCTCACGCGCGCGTGCCGGGTACGGCGGCCGGCATCGCTGATGCCGCCGGGGCTCGTCACCGTCACCGGCCGCGAGGCGTCGAGTGCCCGTGTCGGCGGCCCGGAGAGTTCGCGCGCCGGTCCACGAAGTCGTCGAGCTCCAGCGGGAGATCGCCGTTCACGCCGGTGCCGTCGGACCGATGACCGCGCGGGGAAAACGGAGCGTGCTGAAGCGTATGCGCTCCGTAGAATCGTCATGGACAACTCGCGTGCGCGCGCGGGTTGATCCGGTGCGGACCGCCGTCCGAGGCGCGATAGGCTCGGCGAAGACTTTTTCCATAGACAGCACGTATTCAGGGAGCGGGTGCACAGTGTCCGGTGGAGAGGTTGCCGGGATCCTGGTGGCCGTCTTCTGGGCGATCCTGGTCTCCTTCCTCGCCGTCGCGCTGGCGAGGCTGGCCCAGACGCTCAAGGCGACCACCAAGCTCGTGGCGGACGTGACCGACCAGGCTGTCCCGCTGCTGGCCGAGGCCTCCACCGCGGTGCGCTCCGCACAGACCCAGATCGAGCGGGTCGACGCGATCGCCTCGGACGTCCAGGAGGTCACGTCGAACGCCTCCGCGCTGTCCACCACCGTCGCCTCCACCTTCGGCGGCCCCCTGGTCAAGGTCGCTGCCTTCGGCTACGGCGTGCGCCGGGCCCTCGGTGGCCGCAAGGATGATGTGCCCGTGAAGGCCTCCCGGCGTACCGTGATCGTGGGTCGGGCGGTTTCCCGGGGCCGTGGGAAGAGGGACTGAGGCTCAAGATGTTCCGCCGCACTTTCTGGTTCAGCACGGGCGTGGCCGCCGGGGTCTGGGCCACCACCAAGGTCAATCGCAAGCTGAAGCAGCTGACCCCCGAGAACCTCGCCGTCACGGCGGCCAACAAGGCGATCGAGACGGGCGCCCGCCTCAAGGACCGCGCGGTCGGCTTCGCGCTCGACGTCCGCGACAACATGGCCCAGCGGGAGGCCGAGTTGACGGACGCGCTCGGCATTCGCGAGAGTCCCGAACTGCCCGCACCCAGGCGCATCGCCGCCATCGAGAACACGACGTACACCACGAACTCGCACAACCGGAATGAGGACCACTGATGGAGTCGGCCGAGATTCGCCGCCGCTGGCTGAGCTTCTTCGAGGAGCGCGGGCACACCGTCGTCCCTTCGGCGTCGCTCATCGCGGACGACCCGACTCTGCTCCTCGTCCCGGCCGGCATGGTGCCCTTCAAGCCCTACTTCCTGGGTGAGGTCAAGCCGCCCTTCGCGCGCGCCACCAGTGTGCAGAAGTGTGTGCGTACGCCCGACATCGAAGAGGTCGGCAAGACCACCCGGCACGGCACGTTCTTCCAGATGTGCGGCAACTTCTCCTTCGGCGACTACTTCAAGGAAGGCGCCATCAAGTACGCCTGGGAGCTGCTCACCAGCCCCCAGGACAAGGGTGGTTACGGCCTGGAGCCGGACAGGCTCTGGATCACCGTCTACAAGGACGACGACGAGGCCGAGCGCATCTGGCACGAGGTCGTCGGCGTGCCGAAGGAGCGCATCCAGCGCCTCGGCATGAAGGACAACTACTGGTCCATGGGCGTCCCCGGACCCTGCGGCCCCTGTTCCGAGATCAACTACGACCGCGGCCCCGAGTTCGGCGTCGAGGGCGGTCCCGCCGTCAACGACGAGCGGTACGTGGAGATCTGGAACCTCGTCTTCATGCAGTACGAGCGCGGCGAGGGCATCGGCAAGGACAACTTCGAGATCCTCGGCGAGCTCCCCAGCAAGAACATCGACACCGGTCTCGGACTCGAGCGCCTGGCGATGATCCTGCAGGGCGTGCAGAACATGTACGAGATCGACACCTCCATGGCCGTCATCAACAAGGCCACCGAGCTGACCGGCGTGGCCTACGGCGACGCCCACGACTCGGACGTCTCCCTGCGCGTGGTCACCGACCACATGCGCACGTCCGTCATGCTCATCGGCGACGGCGTCACCCCCGGCAACGAGGGCCGCGGCTATGTCCTGCGCCGCATCATGCGCCGCGCCATCCGCAACATGCGCCTGCTCGGTGCCACCGGCCCGGTCGTGCTGGACCTGGTCGACACCGTCATCGCCATGATGGGCCAGCAGTACCCGGAGCTGGTCACCGACCGCGAGCGCATCGAGAAGGTCGCCGTCGCCGAGGAGAACGCCTTCCTCAAGACGCTGAAGGCCGGCACCAACATCCTCGACACCGCCGTCACCGAGACCAAGGCCGCCGGCGGCAAGGTCCTCGCCGGCGACAAGGCGTTCCTGCTCCACGACACCTGGGGCTTCCCGATCGACCTCACCCTGGAGATGGCCGCCGAGCAGGGCCTGTCCGTGGACGAGGACGGCTTCCGGCGCCTGATGAAGGAGCAGCGGGAGCGCGCCAAGGCCGACGCCCAGGGCAAGAAGACCGGCCATGCCGGGGCGGGCGCCTACCGTGCGATCGCCGACCAGGCGGGCGAGACCGAGTTCCTCGGCTACTCGGACACCGAGAGCGAGTCCACGATCGTCGGCATCCTCGTCGACGGCACCTCCTCCCCGGCCGCCACCGAGGGCGACGAGGTCGAGATCGTCCTGGACCGCACCCCCTTCTACGCCGAGGGCGGCGGTCAGATCGGTGACACCGGCAGGATCAAGGTCGACTCCGGTGCCGTCATCGAGATCCGGGACTGCCAGAAGCCGGTCCCGGGCGTCTACGTCCACAAGGGTGTCGTCCAGTTCGGCGAGGTGACCGTCGGGGCCAAGGCCCACGCCTCCATCGACAACCGCAGGCGTACGGCCATCGCCCGCGCCCACTCGGCCACCCACCTCACCCACCAGGCCCTGCGCGACGCTCTTGGCCCGACGGCCGCCCAGGCCGGTTCCGAGAACCAGCCCGGCCGCTTCCGCTTCGACTTCGGTTCGCCGTCCGCCGTTCCCACGGCTGTGATGACCGACGTCGAGCAGAAGATCAACGAGGTGCTCGCCCGCGACCTCGACGTCCGCGCCGACGTCATGGGCATCGACGAGGCCAAGAAGCAGGGCGCCATCGCCGAGTTCGGCGAGAAGTACGGCGAGCGGGTCCGGGTCGTGACCATCGGTGACTTCTCCAAGGAGCTGTGCGGCGGCACCCATGTGCACAACACCTCGCAGCTCGGCCTGGTCAAGCTGCTCGGTGAGTCGTCCATCGGCTCCGGGGTCCGTCGTATCGAGGCGCTCGTCGGTGTGGACGCGTACAACTTCCTCGCCCGTGAGCACACCGTGGTCGCCCAGCTCCAGGAGCTGGTCAAGGGCCGCCCGGAGGAGCTTCCGGAGAAGGTCTCCGCCATGCTCGGCAAGCTGAAGGACGCCGAGAAGGAGATCGAGAAGTTCCGCGCGGAGAAGGTGCTCCAGGCCGCCGCCGGTCTCGCCGAGTCCGCCAAGGACGTCCGCGGGATCGCCGTCGTCACGGGTCAGGTCCCGGACGGCACCACCCCGGACGACCTGCGCAAGCTGGTCCTCGACGTGCGTGGCCGCATCCAGGGCGGCCGGGCCGCGGTCGTCGCCCTCTTCACGGTCAACAACGGCAAGCCGCTGACGGTCATCGCCACCAACGAGCCCGCCCGCGAGCGCGGTCTCAAGGCCGGTGACCTGGTCCGCACGGCCGCCAAGACCCTCGGCGGCGGCGGTGGCGGCAAGCCGGACGTCGCCCAGGGCGGCGGCCAGAACCCGGCCGCGATCGGCGAGGCCGTCGACGCGGTGGAGCGCACGGTCGGGGAGACGGCCAAGTAATGCGCCGAGGCCGCAGGCTCGCGATCGACGTCGGGGACGCCCGCATCGGGGTCGCCTCGTGCGACCCCGACGGGATCCTCGCCACCCCGGTGGAGACGGTCCCGGGCCGGGACGTCCCCGCGGCCCACCGCCGGCTGAAGCAGCTGGTCGAGGAGTACGAACCGATCGAGGTCGTCGTCGGCCTCCCTCGCTCCCTCAAGGGGGGCGAGGGCCCGGCCGCCGTCAAGGTCCGCGGCTTCGTCCAGGAGCTCGCCCGGGGGATCGCGCCCGTTCCGGTCAGGCTCGTCGACGAGCGCATGACCACCGTGACGGCCAGTCAGGGACTTCGCGCATCCGGAGTGAAATCCAAAAAGGGCAGATCGGTCATCGACCAGGCAGCAGCCGTGATCATTCTTCAGCAGGCCCTGGAATCCGAACGGGTGTCAGGTAAAGCACCCGGCGAGGGCGTCGAAGTGGTCATCTGATCGCGATACGGTAACGTTCCGCGCGATGCGGCGACATTCGAACAGTCACCGCACAGAAAGAGGCGGAACGGTAGCTGGATCGTGGAAGCAGGAGACCGCCGCCTCGCGGCTCTAGGGGATCGATGACTGAGTATGGCCGGGGCGAAGGCTCCGAACCGTGGAATCCCGAGGACCCGTTGTACGGGGACGGTGGATGGGAGGGACAGCAGGCCCACGCGGGTCAGCAGTCCCCCTACGGCGGCCAGCCGCAGCACTACCCGCAGCAGCCGCAGCAGCAGTACGACAACGGTGGCTGGGGCGATGGCCAGCAGGCCGCCTATGGTCAGGCGCAGCAGCAGTACCCGCAGCACAACGGTCAGTACGACCAGCACCAGCAGTACGACCAGCAGCAGTACGGTCAACCGCAGCAGTACGGCCAGCAGGCTTATCAGGACCAGCAGCAGCAGTCGTACGACAACAATGGCTGGGCGACCAACACCCAGGCGCAGATCCCGTACCCCGCCGACCCGTCGGATCCCTACGGTCAGCAGACCGCCGCGTACGGCGCCGAGCAGCAGGACTACTACGGCAGCCCGGACGCCTACCCGCCGCCGGAGCCGCCGAGCCGTCGGCGTACCGAAGCGGAGCCGCAGCAGACCGACTGGGACCCGGGCCCCGACCAGGGTGAACACGCCTTCTTCGCGGGTGATGACGACGACCAGGACGATACGGACGACCCGCAGGGCGGTCGCGGCGACCGGCGGGGCCGGGGCGGCAAAGGGGCCAAGAAGCGCAAGAACGGCTGCGCCTGTCTGGTGGTCCTGCTGGTGTTCGGCGGCGGTATCGGTGGCGTCGGGTACTTCGGCTACCAGTTCTACCAAAATCGTTTCGGCGCTGCCCCGGACTATGCCGGGGACGGCACCGGCGAGGCGGTGAACGTCCAGATCCCCAAGGGTGCGGGTGGCTACGAGATCGGCCGGCTGCTCAAGGACGCGGGCGTCGTCAAGAGTGTCGACGCGTTCGTGTCCGCTCAGGAGCAGAACTCCAAGGGGAAGTCGATCCAGGCCGGCGCCTATCTGCTGAAGAAGCAGATGTCCGCCGACAGTGCCGTCGCGATGATGCTCGACCCGAAGAGCCAGAACAACGTGCTGGTCGTTCCGGGAGTGCGGAACCTCAACGTCTACAAGGCGATCGACGAGAAACTCGATCTTGGCTCCGGCACCACCAAGAAGATCGCCGAGAAGAAATACAAGAGCCTCGGTCTGCCGAGTTGGGCGAACGACAACGAGGACATCAAGGACCCGCTGGAGGGCTTCCTCTCCCCCGGTACCTATCCCGCGGCGAAGGGCATGAAGCCCGAGACGGTACTGAAGGCGATGGTCACCCAGGCCGCCGAGGTGTACGCCAAGTACGACCTGGAGGCCAAGGCCAAGGCGCTCAAGCTGGACAGCCCGCTGCAGGTCATCACGGTCGCGAGCCTTGTCCAGGCGGAGGGGAAGACCGAGGACGACTACCGCAAGATGGCGGAAGTGGTCTACAACCGGCTCAACCTCGCGAACCCCGAGACCTATGGTCTGCTCCAGTTCGACTCGACCTTCAATTACCTGAAGAACGAGAGCAACATCCACATCGGTGAGTCGGAGATCAAGAGCAACAAGGACCCGTACAACACGTACACGAACAAGGGTCTGCCGCCCGGACCGATCGACAATCCGGGCGATCTCGCGCTGAAGGCGGCGCTGAATCCGACCGACCAGGGCTGGTACTACTTCGTCGCCACCGACGGCGTGAAGACCACCGAATTCGCCAAGACGCACGCTGAATTCCTGAGGCTCAAGGACAAGTTCGATGCAAGCACGGGCAGTTGACGCCCGCCGGGCCGCGGTCCTCGGCAAGCCCATCGCTCACTCCCTCTCCCCGGTCCTGCATCGGGCCGCCTACGAGGAGCTGCGGCTCACCGGCTGGTCGTACGACCGGTTCGAGCTCGACGAGGCCGCGCTGCCCGGGTTCGTCGAGCAGCTCGGGCCGGAGTGGGCCGGGCTGTCGGTGACCATGCCGCTCAAGCGGGCCGTCATCCCGCTGCTCGACGGGATCAGCGACACGGCCGCCTCGGTGGAGGCGGTCAACACGGTCGTGTTCACCGAGGACGGCCGCCGCCTCGGCGACAACACCGACATCCCGGGCATGGTCGCCGCCCTCAGGGAGCGGGGCATCGAGCAGGTCGACTCGGCGGCGATCCTGGGGGCCGGCGCCACCGCCTCTTCCGCGCTCGCCGCGCTGGCCCGGATCTGCACCGGCGAGGTGGTCGCCTACGTGCGCAGCGAGGCCCGCGCCGCGGAGATGCGGCAGTGGGGGGAGCGTCTCGACGTCGAGGTCCGCACCGTGGACTGGGCGGACGCGGCCGAGGCCCTGGATGCCCCGCTGGTGATCGCCACCACCCCCGCCGGGGCGACGGACGCGCTCGCCCACGCCGTGCCGGAGCGTCCCGCGGCCCTCTTCGACGTGTTGTACGACCCGTGGCCGACCGAGTTGGCGGCCCGCTGGTCGATGATCGGCGGGGCCGTGGTCAGCGGCCTCGACCTGCTCGTGCACCAGGCGGTGCTCCAGGTCGAGCAGATGACGGGGCGCGGGCCCGCGCCCGTGGAGGCCATGCGCAAGGCGGGCGAGCACGCGCTGGCGGCCCGCTGAGCTCCTTGGCCAGGTGTTCCGGCGATCCGGAGCGCGGCGGAGCGGGTGGGCCGGGGACTCCCGGTACGGGCGTCCACGTCCGTCTGCTGGACCTGTGACCGGTTGTCGCCGCCGGACGTGGGAGGATCGGAGGTGGCGGGCCGGGGCCGCGCACCTGGTCGCGCCGTTGCCGTACGCGAGGACGCGCGTACGCAGGGCAGTACCAGGGCGCGAGCACTGAGGAGCACCGTTGAGCAGGTTGCGCTGGCTGACCGCGGGGGAGTCCCACGGTCCCGCACTCGTGGCGACGCTGGAGGGTCTTCCCGCCGGTGTGCCCATCACCACGGAGTTGGTGGCGGACCACCTGGCGAGGCGTCGGCTGGGTTACGGCCGCGGTGCCCGGATGAAGTTCGAGCAGGACCAGGTCACCTTCCTCGGCGGTGTCCGGCACGGTCTGTCCCTCGGTTCCCCGGTCGCGATCATGGTGGGCAACACCGAGTGGCCGAAGTGGGAGCAGGTCATGTCGGCCGACCCCATCGACCCGGAGATCCTCGCGGGCCTCGCGCGCAACGCCCCGCTGACCCGCCCGCGACCCGGCCACGCCGACCTCGCGGGCATGCAGAAGTACGGCTTCGACGAGGCCAGGCCGATCCTGGAGCGCGCCTCCGCGCGGGAGACGGCGGCCCGGGTGGCGCTGGGCGCGGTGGCCCGGTCGTACCTGAAGGAGACGGCCGGCATCGAGATCGTCAGCCACGTCGTCGAGCTGTGTTCCGTGAAGGCCCCGCAGGGCGTCTACCCGACCCCGGCCGATGTCGAGAAGCTGGACGCCGACCCGCTGCGCTGCCTGGACGCGGACACCTCGAAGGCGATGGTGGCCGAGGTCGACCAGGCCCACAAGGACGGCGACACCCTTGGCGGTGTGGTGGAGATCCTGGCGTACGGCGTGCCCGTGGGCCTCGGCTCCCACGTGCACTGGGACCGCAAGCTGGACGCCCGCCTCGCGGGTGCGCTGATGGGCATCCAGGCGATCAAGGGCGTCGAGCTCGGTGACGGTTTCGAGCTGGCGCGGGTGCCGGGGTCGAAGGCGCACGACGAGATCGTGAACACGCCGGAGGGCATCCGGCGCGTCTCCGGCCGCTCCGGCGGCACCGAGGGCGGACTGAGCACGGGTGAGCTGCTGCGGGTGCGGGCCGCGATGAAGCCGATCGCGACCGTGCCGCGGGCCCTGCAGACCGTGGACGTGACCACCGGCGAGGCCGCGCAGGCCCACCACCAGCGCTCCGACGTGTCCGCGGTCCCGGCCGCCGGCATCGTCGCCGAGGCGATGGTGGCGCTCGTCCTGGCCGACGCGGTGGCGGAGAAGTTCGGCGGCGACAGCGTGCCGGAGACCCGCCGCAACGTGCGGTCGTACCTCGAGAACCTGGCCATCCGATGAGCCCTGTGGTCGTCCTCGTCGGTCCGATGGGCGTGGGCAAGTCCACCGTCGGGCAGTTGCTGGGCGAGCGGCTCGGGGTCGGCTACCGGGACACCGACGACGACATCGTCGCCGAGCAGGGCCGCGCGATCGCGGAGATCTTCGTCGACGAGGGTGAGTCGGCCTTCCGAGCGATCGAGAAGGCCGCCGTGCGGCGGGCGCTCGCCGAGCACGACGGCGTCCTCGCGCTCGGCGGCGGCTCCGTCCTCGACGAGGACACCCGGTCCCTGCTGGCCGGACAGCGGGTGCTGTACCTGTCGATGGACGTCGAGGAGGCGGTCAAGCGCACCGGCCTGAACGCCGCGCGCCCGTTGCTCGCGGTCAACCCGCGCAAGCAGTGGCGCGAGCTGATGGAGGCACGCCGCCACCTGTACGAGTCGATCGCCACGGCGGTCGTGGCCACCGACGGCCGAACCCCCGAAGAAGTCACCGACATCGCGCTGGACGCACTGGAGTTGAAGGAAGCATGAGCGAGGCAGTGACGCGCATCCAGGTCGGCGGCACCGCGGGCAGCGAGCCGTACGAGGTCCTGGTGGGACGTCAACTCCTGGGCGAACTCGGCGCGTTGGTCGGGGAGAAGGCCCAGCGGGTCGCGGTCATCCACCCCGAGGCGCTCGCGGACACCGGTGACGCACTGCGCGCCGACCTCGCCGAGCAGGGCTTCGAGGCCGTCGCCATCCAGGTCCCGAACGCGGAGGAGGCCAAGACCGCCGAGGTCGCCGCCTACTGCTGGAAGGCGCTCGGGCAGTCCGGCTTCACCCGCTCCGACGTCGTGGTCGGCGTCGGCGGCGGCGCGACCACCGACCTCGCCGGGTTCGTGGCCGCGACCTGGCTGCGCGGGGTGCGCTGGATCGCCGTCCCGACGACCGTGCTCGCGATGGTCGACGCAGCGGTCGGCGGAAAGACCGGCATCAACACCGCCGAGGGCAAGAACCTCGTCGGTGCCTTCCACCCGCCCGCCGGCGTCCTGTGCGACCTGGCCGCGCTGGACTCCCTGCCGGTCAACGACTACGTCTCCGGGCTCGCCGAGATCATCAAGGCCGGTTTCATCGCCGACCCGGTGATCCTGGAGCTCATCGAGTCCGACCCCGAGTCCGCGCGCACCCCGGCTGGACCGCACACCGCCGAGCTCATCGAGCGCTCGATCCGGGTCAAGGCCGAGGTGGTCTCCTCCGACCTCAAGGAGTCGGGCCTCAGGGAGATCCTCAACTACGGCCACACACTCGCCCATGCCATCGAGAAGAACGAGCGGTACAAGTGGCGGCACGGCGCCGCGGTCGCCGTAGGCATGCACTTCGCGGCCGAACTGGGCCGTCTGGCAGGCCGGTTGGACGACGCGACGGCCGACCGCCACCGCACGGTCCTGGAGTCGGTCGGTCTGCCGCTGCACTACCGCTACGACCAGTGGCCCAAGCTCCTGGAGACCATGAAGGTCGACAAGAAGTCCCGCGGCAACCTGCTGCGGTTCATCGTCCTGGACGGGCTGGGCAAGCCCACGGTTCTGGAGGGCCCGGACCCGGCCGTTCTGCTCGCCGCGTACGGCGAGGTCGGCCAGTAGGTCCCGCGACGGGCGTTCCGCCGGATTCGCCTTGTGCCAGGGGCACTTCGGGGAGCCCCCGGACGTTTCACCAAACGTGGGCCGGGGGCGGTACCGTTCGATGGCGAGCGGGGTATGCACCACCCCGTAACCAGCGCCGATCAGCCTGACGCGAGTGAGTCGGAGGGGCGTGTCGGAGACGAGGGGACGAGCGGGCGGAGGCCTTCGGGCCGCGCCCGGCCGGACTTTCGGCACCGACGTGAGCGTCCCGGAGGCGAGCGAGCCGAAAAAGACGAGACGGAGTGGCACCGGATGCAGCACGCAGTGGGTTCTCCGCTGCCGCCGCCCCATCAGCCGGGGCACGGACCGGCCGCCGGCTGGTCACCGGCCGCACACCACCCGGGACCGCATCACCCGGGTGCGCACCAGGGCTCCGCCCCGGTGCCCCCACCGCCGTCGGCACCGGGCTTCTCCCCGGCTCCGGTACCGCCGACGCCACCAGGTTCCCAGGTCCCGCCGGCGCCGCAGCACGCACCGCTCCCGCCCGCCCCGCAGCACTCACCGGGGCCGGTACCGGACACCACCGGCCATGTGCCACTGCCGCCCGGTGCTCCCGTGAACGCCCCCGGCACCCCGCCCGTCGCTGCGCCCGACCCCGCGGGCACCACCCTCGCGGTGCTGCTCATCGGTCCGGCGGGTGCCGGAAAGACGAGCGTCGCCAAGTACTGGGCCGACCACCGCCGGGTCCCCACCGCCCACATCAGCCTCGACGACGTACGCGAGTGGGTCCGCTCGGGCTTCGCCGACCCGCAGTCCGGCTGGAACGACCACTCCGAGGCCCAGTACCGCCTCGCCCGACGCACCTGCGGCTTCGCCGCCCGCAACTTCCTCGCCAACGGCATCTCCTGCATCCTCGACGACGCGGTCTTCCCGGACCGGCCGGTGGTCGGCCTCGGCGGCTGGAAGCGGCATGTGGGCCCCGGCCTGCTCCCGGTGGTTCTGCTGCCGGGCCTGGAGATCGTCCTGGAGCGCAACGCCGAACGCTCCGGCAACCGCCGCCTGACCGACGAAGAGGTCGCGCGGATCCACGGCCGGATGGCCGGCTGGTACGGCTCGGGCCTGCCGATCATCGACAACTCCCAGATGGACGTACCCCAGACGGCGAGGGTCCTGGACGACGTACTGGCACGCTCCGTCGCAAGCCCACCGAACTGGTAGTGCCCCTGAAGGGGCGCGGGGCCGTGCCGATATGCGGCTCCGCCGCCTGGGCACGACCAGCGGTCACGGACCCGTAGGCGACCAGCGACCCACCCCACTCGGACTCTCCCGAAAAGCGGCATATCGGTAAAACTCCTAGGCTCAAGTCATGTCAGAGGTGTACGTCACCCGGAGAGCCCGCCTACGCGACCGCTGCCAGGCCGGCGGCAGCCAGTCCGCGCTGATCTCCCGTCCCGCCAACGTCCGCTATCTCACGGGCACCGCCCCCCGCGGCGCCGTCCTCCTGCTCGGCACCGGTGAGGACGTGCTGCTCTGCCCGGGCCCCCTGGACGACCGCAACGACCGCACGGACGGCCGTCCCGACGAGGCCCTGCGGCTCCACACCCTTGCCTGCGCCGGCGGCGACCCCGCCGTGGCGGCGGCCGACCTCGCGGAAGCGCAGGGCTGGGGGTCCCTCGCCGTCGAGGAACACCACCTCACCGTGGCCCGCCACAGGGCCATTCGCTCGGTCGTCCCACGCCTGCGCCTCGCCGACCTCGGCAGCGCGGTCGAGCAGCTCCGCGTCATCAAGGACGAGGAGGAGATCTCCTGCCTGCGCATCGGCGCCGAGATCGCCGACCAGGCACTCGGTGAGCTCCTGGAGTCCATCCTCGTCGGCCGCACCGAGCGGCACCTCGCCCTCGAACTGGAGCGCCGCCTCGTCGACCACGGTGCCGACGGCCCGGCCTTCGCCACCTCCGTCGGCACCGGCCCGAACTCCGGCCGCCCCGCCCACCGCCCCACCGACCGCCGCGTCGAGGAGGGCGACTTCCTCTCCGTCTGTCTGGGCGCGAACTACCGCGGTTACCGCTGCGAGATCGGCCGAACCTTCGTCATCGGTACGTCCCCGGCCGACTGGCAGATCGAGCTCTACGACCTCGTCTTCGCCGCTCAGCGGGCCGGCCGGGAGTCGTTGGCACCCGGCGCCGCCTACCGTGACGTGGACCGTGCGGCACGCCAGGTACTGCAGTCCGCGGGGCATCACGAGGGGCTTCCGACCCTCACCGGACACGGGGTGGGACTGGAAATCGACGAGGACCCGCAGTTGGCCCCCGCGGCCATGGGTAAACTGGACGCTTGCGTGCCGGTCACCGTCGAACCGGGGGTCCACCTCCCGGGACGGGGCGGCGTCCGGATCGATGACACGCTCGTCGTACGCCCCGAGGCGGACGGCGGACCC
This sequence comes from Streptomyces sp. NPDC005303, assembly GCF_040607335.1. Taxonomy (NCBI): domain Bacteria; kingdom Bacillati; phylum Actinomycetota; class Actinomycetes; order Kitasatosporales; family Streptomycetaceae; genus Streptomyces; species Streptomyces sp. NPDC005303. Next base: position 64,368 of record NZ_JBEXGM010000023.1, read on the forward strand.
GAGCTACTCACCATCACGACCAAGGAGCTGCTCGCACTCTAGGCAAAGTGCGTGCGCCGGGGTCGTCCACGTCAGTCCAGGAGATTCCGCAACCGTGGCTTCCACGAACGACCTCAAGAACGGCCTGGTGCTCAAGCTCGAAGGCGGCCAGCTCTGGTCCGTCGTCGAGTTCCAGCACGTCAAGCCCGGCAAGGGCCCCGCATTCGTGCGCACCAAGCTCAAGAACGTGCTGTCCGGCAAGGTCGTCGACAAGACGTTCAACGCCGGCGTCAAGGTCGAGACGGCCACTGTCGACAAGCGCGACATGCAGTTCTCGTACATGGACGGCGAGTACTTCGTCTTCATGGACATGGAGACCTACGACCAGCTCATGATCGACCGCAAGGCGGTCGGCGACGCCGCCAACTTCCTGATCGAGGGCTTCACCGCCACCGTGGCGCAGCACGAGGGCGAGGTGCTCTTCGTCGAGCTGCCGGCCGCCGTCGAGCTCGTCGTGCAGGAGACCGAGCCGGGCCTCCAGGGCGACCGCTCCACCGGTGGCACCAAGCCCGCGACCCTCGAGACCGGTCACCAGATCCAGGTCCCGCTCTTCATCACCACCGGTGAGAAGATCAAGGTCGACACCCGCACGAGCGACTACCTCGGCCGGGTGAACAGCTAACCGTGGCTGCCCGCAACACGGCCCGCAAGCGCGCCTTCCAGATCCTCTTCGAGGGCGACCAGCGTGGCGCCGACGTCCTGACGGTCCTCGCGGACTGGATCCGGCACTCCCGGAACGACACCCGGCAGCCGCCGGTGAGCGAGTACACGATGCAGCTGGTCGAGGGCTACGCGGAGCACGCGCGGCGCATCGACGAGCTGATCGCGCAGTACTCGGTCGGCTGGACGCTGGACCGGATGCCGGTCGTCGACCGCAACATCCTGCGTCTGGGCGCCTACGAGCTGATCTGGGCCGACGAGACGCCGGACGCCGTGGTGCTCGACGAGATGGTGCAGCTGGCCAAGGACTTCTCCACGGACGAGTCGCCCTCGTTCGTGAACGGGCTGCTGGGCCGGCTCAAGGACCTGAAGCCGTCGCTGCGCCGAGACGAGGCATGAGTCGACGCGTGAGTCGAGGCGCCGCCTGAGGGCCCGCAGCGTGACCGCTGGGGGCCCTCAGGCGTGTTCGTACGTGGTTCGTACGCGTTCGTACGTGTGAGCCCCGCAAGGCCCGCAGAAAGCCGCCGGGGTGGCCGGAACCGTGAAGTTCCGGCCACCCCGGCGGCACGTTTCTGCTGAGGCTGGGAGCGGCTCAGCTCTCCTCGTGGGCCACCGCGCGACGCGCGTCCGCGTCCAGCACGCCCCAGCTGATCAGCTGCTCGGTGAGGACCGAGGGCGACTGGTCGTAGATGACGGCGAGTGTGCGCAGGTCGTCCTGGCGGATCGAGAGCACCTTGCCGTTGTAGTCACCGCGCTGGGACTGGATCGTGGCGGCGTAGCGCTGGAGGGGGCCCGCCTTCTCGGCCGGGACGTGGGCCAGCCGCTCCAGGTCGAGGACCAGCTTCGGCGGGGGCTCGGCGGCCCCGCCCGGAGTGGTGCCGGGCAGCAGCTCCTGCACCGGAACGCCGTAGAAATCCGCCAACTCGGCAAGACGCTGCACGGTCACCGCGCGGTCGCCGCGCTCGTACGAACCGACCACGACCGCCTTCCAGCGTCCCTGGGACTTCTCCTCGACACCGTGGAGGGAAAGGCCCTGCTGGGTGCGGATGGCCCGGAGCTTGGCCCCGAGCTGTTTGGCGTATTCGCTGGACATATAGCTCCCCGGACACTGGATCGACGCGGCCGCAGTGGTTTCGAGCCGCGCGTCTGGTAACTCACTGTGAGGTTACGCAGCGTGACTCTTCTGCGTCAAGCCGAATGGTCCACACCGACTCTTCCGTGAGAGTGGTGGCCGATTGGGCCAAGGGGGTGATCGGGGGCCTCGTTCCGGCCTGCTACCGTGGATGGCGCAAATCCGACGTCCTTTAAGGTCCGTCCCGTGAGGCGGAGAAGGAGGTCCGTTTCGTATGGACAAGCAGGACACTTCCAACATGCAAGCGTCCGATGCCCGGCCCGTTCTCGAAGGCCCCGACATCGCGCGCGTGCTGACCCGTATCGCCCACGAGATCGTCGAACGCGCCAAGGGCGCCGACGACGTGGTGCTCCTCGGCATCCCCACCCGAGGCGTCTTCCTCGCCCAGCGGCTCGCCGCGAAGCTGGAGGAGATCACCGGCCGCACGATCCCGGTCGGTTCGCTCGACATCACCATGTACCGCGACGATCTGCGCATGCACCCGCCGCGAGCGCTGGCCCGCACCGAGATCCCCGGTGACGGCATCGACGGCCGCCTGGTGGTCCTCGTCGACGACGTGCTCTTCTCCGGGCGCACCATCCGGGCCGCTCTGGACGCCCTGAACGACATCGGGCGCCCCCGCGCGGTGCAGCTCGCGGTCCTCGTCGACAGAGGCCACCGCGAACTGCCCATCCGCGCCGACTACGTCGGCAAGAACCTCCCCACGTCGTTGCGGGAGACGGTCAAGGTCCAGCTCGTCGAGGAGGACGGTCGCGACACCGTGCTGCTCGGTGTGAAGCCGGCCCACTAGCGAGCCCCGCGGGCACGCCTGTCCTCGGCGCGCCCTCGCTTGCCCCGAATCTCCCCTGAACTGCCTTACGGAGCCTGACAGATGCAGCGTCATCTCATCTCGGCCGCCGACCTCACCCGCGACGACGCCGTCCTCCTCCTCGACACCGCCGAGGAGATGGCCCGGGTGGCCGACCGGCCGATCAAGAAGCTGCCGACCCTGCGCGGCCGCACGATCGTCAACCTCTTCTTCGAGGACTCCACGCGTACGCGTATCTCCTTCGAGGCCGCCGAGAAGCGCCTCTCGGCGGACGTCATCAACTTCACCGCCAAGGGCTCCAGCGTGTCCAAGGGCGAGTCCCTCAAGGACACCGCCCAGACCCTGGAGGCCATGGGCGTCGACGCCGTCGTCATCCGCCACGGCGCCTCCGGAGCGCCGTACCGCCTCGCCAACTCCGGCTGGATCGACGCGGCCGTCATCAACGCCGGGGACGGCACCCACCAGCACCCCACCCAGGCCCTGCTGGACGCGTTCACCATGCGCCGCCGGCTCGTCGGGCGGGACGCCGGGATCGGCCAGGACCTCGCCGGCAAGCGCATCACGATCGTCGGGGACATCCTGCACAGCCGGGTCGCCCGCTCCAACGTCGACCTGCTGCACACCCTCGGCGCCCAGGTCACCCTCGTCGCCCCGCCCACCCTGGTGCCGGTCGGAGTCGAGACCTGGCCCTGCGAGGTCGCCTACGACCTCGACAGCACGCTCGCCAAGTCCGACGCGGTGATGATGCTGCGCGTCCAGCGCGAGCGCATGAACGCCGCGTTCTTCCCCACCGAGCGCGAGTACTCGCGGCGCTACGGCCTCGACGGTGACCGCATGGCGCGGATGCCGGAGCACGCCATCGTGATGCACCCCGGGCCGATGGTCCGCGGCATGGAGATCACCGCCGAGGTCGCCGACTCCGACCGCTGCACCGTCGTCGAGCAGGTCGCAAACGGAGTGTCCATCCGGATGGCCGTTCTGTATCTGCTGCTCGGTGGAAACGAGCCTGCCGTCAGCCACACCCGTATCGAGGAGAAGTAAGTCACATGAGCAAGATCCTGATCCGTGGTGCGAAGGTCCTCGGCGGCGAGCCGCAGGACGTGCTGATCGACGGCGACGTGATCGAGGCGGTCGGCTCCGGGCTGTCCGCCGAGGGCGCCGAGGTCGTCGAGGCGGCCGGCAAGGTGCTCCTGCCGGGCCTGGTCGACCTGCACACCCATCTGCGCGAGCCGGGCCGCGAGGACTCCGAGACCGTGCTGACCGGTACGCGCGCGGCCGCCTCCGGCGGCTACACCGCCGTGTTCGCCATGGCCAACACCTTCCCGGTCGCGGACACCGCCGGTGTGGTCGAGCAGGTCTGGCGGCTGGGCAAGGAGCACGGCTACTGCGACGTACAGCCCATCGGAGCCGTCACCGTCGGCCTGGAAGGGCGCAAGCTCGCCGAACTGGGCGCCATGCACGAGTCGGCCGCCGGAGTGACCGTCTTCTCCGACGACGGCAAGTGCGTCGACGACGCCGTGATCATGCGGCGCGCGCTGGAGTACGTTAAGGCCTTCGGCGGGGTCGTCGCCCAGCACGCGCAGGAGCCGCGGCTGACCGAGGGCGCCCAGATGAACGAGGGCATCGTCTCCGCCGAGCTGGGACTGGGCGGCTGGCCCGCGGTGGCCGAGGAATCGATCATCGCCCGGGACGTCCTGCTCGCCGAGCACGTCGGCTCCCGCGTGCACATCTGCCACCTGTCGACCGCCGGGTCCGTCGAGATCGTGCGCTGGGCCAAGTCCCGCGGCATCGACGTCACCGCCGAGGTCACCCCGCACCACCTGCTCCTCACCGACGAGCTGGTGCGCACCTACAACCCGGTCTACAAGGTGAACCCGCCGCTGCGCACCGAGCGCGATGTGCTCGCCCTGCGCGAGGCGCTCGCCGACGGCACGATCGACATCGTCGCCACCGACCACGCCCCGCACCCGCACGAGGACAAGGACTGTGAGTGGGCCGCCGCCGCCATGGGCATGGTGGGTCTGGAGACCGCGTTGTCAGTGGTGCAGGAGACCATGGTGGACACCGGGCTCCTCGACTGGGCCGGGGTCGCCGAGCGCATGTCCGTCACCCCCGCCCGCATCGGGCAGGCCGCCGGACACGGACGTCCCGTCTCGGCTGGTGAGCCCGCCAACCTCACGCTGGTCGACACGGAATACCGTGGGTCGGTGGACCCCGCGGGCTTCGCCTCGCGCAGCCGCAACACTCCGTACGAGGGGCGTGAGCTGCCGGGCCGCGTCACGCACACGTGGCTCCGGGGCAAGGCCACGCTCGTCGACGGGAAGCTCACGTGACATCTGAAATCCTGCTGGCCGCCGGTCTCGCAGCCGAGAAGAAGTCGGCCGAGGTCACCGACTGGGCCGCCCGCGTCGGCTGGCTCGTCGGCCTCGCCCTCTTCGTCGCGCTCGTCTACTGGCTGATGCGCGAGGGCTGGAAGTGGCGCGGCACGCTCCAGGGCGACCTGCCCGAGCTGCCCGACGCGCCGGACGACCCCGGCCCGGTGAGACTGGCCATGAGCGGCCGCTACCACGGCTCCACCACCGCGGGGCAGTGGCTCGACCGGATCGTGGCGCACGGCCTCGGCACCCGCAGCCGGGTCGAGCTCACGCTGACGGACGCGGGACTGGACGTCGTCCGCCCCGGAGCGACCGACTTCTTCATCCCGCGCGAGGCCCTGCGGGAGGCCGTGCTCGGCAAGGGCATCGCCGGCAAGGTCCTGACCGAGGGCGGGCTGCTCCTGGTGACCTGGGCGCACGGCGAGCGGCTGATCGACTCGGGGTTCCGCTCGGACCACGCGGCCGAGCACACCGAGTGGGTCGACGCCATTAACTCCATGATCAACAAGACGGAAACGGAAGGCGCACGATGACGACCTCCACAAGGGGAGCCTCGAAAACTCCCGCGGTACTCGTCCTGGAGGACGGCCGGATCTTCCGCGGCCGTGCCTACGGGGCCGTGGGGGAGACCTTCGGCGAGGCCGTGTTCTCCACCGGCATGACCGGCTACCAGGAGACCCTGACCGACCCCTCGTACGACCGCCAGATCGTCGTCGCGACCGCCCCGCAGATCGGCAACACCGGCTGGAACGACGAGGACGACGAGTCGCGCCGCATCTGGGTCTCCGGCTACGTCGTGCGCGACCCCGCGCGCGTGCCGTCCAACTGGCGGGCCAAGCGCTCCCTGGACGACGAGCTGGTTGCGCAGGACATCGTCGGGATCTCCGGCATCGACACCCGCGCCCTCACCCGCCACCTGCGCGAGCGCGGCTCCATGCGTGCCGGGATCTTCTCCGGCGAGGCGATCGCCGCCGAGTCCGAGCTGGTCGCGCGTGTGCAGGCCCAGCCGCACATGAAGGGCGCCTCGCTGTACGAGGAGGTCGCCACCAAGGAGACGTACGTCGTCCCCGCGGTCGGCCCCGACGGCGAAGCCGTTCCGATCGGCACCGCGAAGTTCACCGTCGCCGCGATCGACCTCGGCATCAAGGGCATGACCCCGCACCGCATGGCCCAGCGGGGCATCGAGGTGCACGTGCTGCCGGCCACGGCGAGCGTCGACGAGGTCTACGCCGTCGAGCCGGACGGTGTGTTCTTCTCCAACGGCCCCGGCGACCCGGCCACCGCCGACGGCCCCGTCGCGCTCATGACCGCCGTGCTGGAGCGCAGGACGCCGCTGTTCGGCATCTGCTTCGGCAACCAGATCCTCGGCCGGGCGCTCGGCTTCGGCACCTACAAGCTGAAGTACGGCCACCGGGGCATCAACCAGCCCGTGCAGGACCGTACGACCGGCAAGGTGGAGGTCACCGCGCACAACCACGGATTCGCCGTGGACGCGCCGCTCGACAAGGTCAGCGAGACGAAGTTCGGCCGCGCCGAGGTCTCCCACGTCTGCCTGAACGACGACGTCGTGGAGGGGCTCCAGCTGCTCGACCAGCCGGCCTTCTCCGTGCAGTACCACCCCGAAGCGGCAGCCGGCCCGCACGACGCCGCCTACCTGTTCGACCGCTTCGTATCTCTGATGGAGGGCCAGCGTGCCTAAGCGCACCGATATCCAGTCCGTCCTGGTCATCGGCTCCGGCCCGATCGTCATCGGCCAGGCCGCCGAGTTCGACTACTCCGGCACCCAGGCGTGCCGCGTGCTCAAGGCCGAGGGCCTGCGCGTCATCCTCGTCAACTCCAACCCGGCGACGATCATGACCGACCCGGAGATCGCCGACGCCACCTACGTCGAGCCGATCACCCCGGAGTTCGTCGAGAAGATCATCGCCAAGGAGCGCCCCGACGCCCTGCTGCCCACCCTGGGCGGTCAGACGGCCCTCAACACGGCGATCTCGCTGCACGAGGCCGGCACCCTCGACAAGTACGGCGTCGAGCTGATCGGCGCCAATGTCGAGGCCATCAACAAGGGCGAGGACCGCGACCTGTTCAAGGGCGTCGTGGAGGAGGTCCGCAAGAAGATCGGGCACGGCGAGTCCGCCCGCTCGGTCATCTGCCACTCCATGGACGACGTCCTCAAGGGCGTCGAGACGCTCGGCGGCTACCCGGTCGTCGTCCGCCCCTCCTTCACCATGGGCGGCGCCGGCTCCGGCTTCGCGCACGACGAGGAGGAGCTGCGCCGCATCGCCGGCCAGGGCCTGACCCTCTCGCCGACCACCGAGGTGCTCCTGGAGGAGTCCATCCTCGGCTGGAAGGAGTACGAACTGGAGCTGATGCGCGACAAGAACGACAACGTCGTGGTCGTCTGCTCCATCGAGAACTTCGACCCGATGGGCGTGCACACCGGCGACTCGATCACCGTCGCGCCCGCCATGACGCTCACCGACCGCGAGTACCAGGTCCTGCGCGACGTCGGCATCGCGATCATCCGCGAGGTCGGCGTCGACACCGGCGGCTGCAACATCCAGTTCGCGGTGGACCCCGAGGACGGCCGCGTGATCGTCATCGAGATGAACCCGCGCGTGTCGCGCTCCTCGGCGCTGGCCTCCAAGGCGACCGGCTTCCCGATCGCCAAGATCGCCGCGAAGCTCGCCGTCGGCTACACGCTCGACGAGATCCCGAACGACATCACCGAGCAGACCCCGGCCTCCTTCGAGCCGACGCTGGACTACGTGGTGGTCAAGGCCCCGCGGTTCGCCTTCGAGAAGTTCCCCTCCGCCGACTCCACGCTGACGACCACCATGAAGTCGGTCGGCGAGGCCATGGCGATCGGCCGCAACTTCACCGAGGCCTTCCAGAAGGCGCTGCGCTCGCTTGAGAAGAAGGGCAGCCAGTTCACCTTCGTGGGCGAGCCCGGCGACAAGACGGCCCTCCTGGAGGAGTCCGTACGTCCCACCGACGGCCGTATCAACACCGTCATGCAGGCCATCCGCGCGGGCGCCACGCCCGAGGAGGTCTTCGCGTACACCAAGATCGACCCCTGGTTCGTCGACCAGCTGTTCCTGATCAAGGAGGTCGCGGACGAGCTGGCCGAGGCACCCGAGCTGACCCGCGAGCTGCTCGCCGAGGCCAAGCGGCACGGCTTCTCCGACCAGCAGATCGGCGAGATCCGCGGCCTGCGCGAGGACGTGGTGCGCGAGGTGCGGCACGCACTCGGCGTACGCCCGGTCTACAAGACCGTCGACACCTGCGCGGCCGAGTTCGCCGCGAAGACGCCGTACTTCTACTCCTCCTACGACGAGGAGAGCGAGGTCGCGCCCCGGACCAAGCCCGCGGTGATCATCCTGGGTTCGGGTCCGAACCGCATCGGCCAGGGCATCGAGTTCGACTACTCCTGCGTGCACGCGTCCTTCGCGCTGTCGGACGCCGGGTACGAGACGGTGATGGTCAACTGCAACCCGGAGACCGTCTCCACCGACTACGACACCTCCGACCGGCTGTACTTCGAGCCGCTCACGTTGGAGGACGTCCTGGAGATCGTCCACGCGGAGCGGCAGGCCGGCCCGATCGCGGGCGTCGTCGTGCAGCTCGGCGGCCAGACCCCGCTGGGCCTGGCGCAGGCGCTCAAGGACAACGGCGTGCCGATCGTGGGCACCCCGCCCGAGGCGATCCACGCCGCCGAGGACCGCGGCGCCTTCGGCCGGGTCCTCGCCGAGGCGGGCCTCCCGGCCCCCAAGCACGGCACCGCCACCACCTTCGCCGGCGCCAAGGCCATCGCGGACGAGATCGGCTACCCGGTCCTCGTACGGCCCTCCTACGTCCTCGGCGGCCGGGGCATGGAGATCGTCTACGACGAGACCCGTCTGGAGTCCTACATCGCCGAGTCCACCGAGATCAGCCCCTCGCGGCCGGTCCTGGTCGACCGCTTCCTGGACGACGCCATCGAGATCGACGTCGACGCCCTCTACGACGGCCAGGAGCTCTACCTCGGCGGTGTGATGGAGCACATCGAGGAGGCCGGTATCCACTCCGGCGACTCGGCGTGCGCGCTGCCGCCGATCACCCTGGGCGGCTTCGACATCAAGCGCCTGCGGGCCTCCACGGAGGCCATCGCGAAGGGCGTCGGGGTGCGCGGACTGATCAACATCCAGTTCGCGATGGCCGGCGACATCCTCTACGTCCTCGAGGCCAACCCGCGCGCGTCCCGCACCGTCCCCTTCACCTCGAAGGCGACCGCGGTACCGCTCGCCAAGGCCGCCGCCCGGATCTCGCTGGGCGCGACCGTCGCCGAACTGCGCGCCGAGGGCCTCCTCCCGGCCAACGGCGACGGCGGTGAACTCCCGCTGGACGCACCGATCTCCGTCAAGGAGGCCGTCATGCCGTGGTCGCGCTTCCGCGACATCCACGGCCGTGGCGTCGACACCGTCCTCGGCCCGGAGATGCGCTCCACCGGCGAGGTCATGGGCATCGACTCCGTCTTCGGCACGGCGTACGCCAAGTCGCAGGCGGGTGCCTACGGCCCGCTGCCGACCAAGGGGCGCGCCTTCATCTCGGTCGCCAACCGCGACAAGCGCTCGATGATCTTCCCGGCCCGCGAGCTCGTCGCCCACGGCTTCGAACTGCTCGCCACCTCCGGCACCGCCGAGGTCCTCAAGCGCAACGGCATCAACGCCACGGTGGTGCGCAAGCAGTCCGAGGGCCCCGGTCCCAACGGCGAGAAGACCATCGTCCAGTACATCCACGACGGCGAGGTCGACCTGATCGTCAACACCCCGTACGGCACCGGCGGCCGCCTCGACGGCTACGAGATCCGTACGGCGGCCGTGGCGCGGTCGGTCCCATGTCTGACGACGGTCCAGGCGCTCGCCGCCGCCGTCCAGGGCATCGACGCCCTCAACCACGGTGACGTGGGCGTGCGTTCGCTCCAGGAACACGCCGAACACCTGACCGCGGCCCGCGACTAGCAGCCCTGAGGGGGACACCGGAAACGGTGTCCCCCTCTTCATGAGGACACCATGTACAAGATCTTCTTCAATCTCGTCTTCACGCGCATGGACCCCGAGAAGGCCCACCACCTCGCTTTCCGCTGGATCCGGATCGCCGTCCGCGTCCCCGTGCTGCGCACCTTCGTCGCGGCCGCCCTCGCGCCCCGCTACAAGGAGCTGCGCACCGAGGCCTTCGGACTGCGCATGCACGGGCCCTTCGGGCTCGCCGCGGGCTTCGACAAGAACGCGGTCGCGATCGACGGCATGGCGATGCTCGGCTTCGACCACATCGAGATCGGCACGGTGACCGGGGAGGCCCAGCCGGGCAACCCCAAGAAGCGGCTGTTCCGCCTCGTGCAGGACCGCGCGCTCATCAACCGCATGGGCTTCAACAACGAGGGCTCGCTGGCCGTCGCGGCCCGTCTGGCGTCCCGCGAGCCGGTCTTCAAGACCGTCGTGGGCGTCAACATCGGCAAGACCAAGGTCGTCCCCGAGACGGAGGCCATCGGCGACTACGTGAAGTCCGCGGAGCGGCTCGCGCCCTTCGCCGACTACCTCGTCGTGAACGTGTCGTCGCCCAACACACCCGGCCTGCGCAACCTGCAGGCCACCGAGGCGCTGCGCCCGCTGCTGACCGCCGTCCGCGAGGCCGCCGACCGGATCGTCGCGAACCGCCGGGTCCCGCTCCTCGTCAAGATCGCGCCCGACCTCGCCGACGAGGACGTGGACGCGGTCGCCGACCTGGCCGTCGAACTCGGCCTGGACGGCATCATCGCCACCAACACCACCATCGCCCGCGAGGGACTCGGTCTGAAATCCGGACCCTCCCTGGTGAAGGAGACGGGCGGGCTCTCCGGAGCGCCCCTCAAAAAGCGCTCCCTGGAGGTCCTCAGGCGCCTGTACGCGCGCGTGGGCGACCGGATCACCCTCGTGGGCGTCGGGGGCGTCGAGAACGCCGAGGACGCCTGGCAGCGCATCCTGGCCGGTGCCACGCTGGTCCAGGGCTACAGCGCCTTCGTCTACGAGGGGCCCTTCTGGGCCCGCGCCGTCCACAAGGGCCTCGCCGCGCGCCTGCGCACGAGCCCCTACGCCACCCTCGCCGACGCGGTCGGCGCCGACGTGAGGAACATCACGGTATGACCGAGCCCTTCGGCGCCCGACTGCGCCATGCCATGGACGAGCGCGGCCCGCTGTGCGTCGGGATCGACCCGCACGCCTCACTGCTCACCGAGTGGGGCCTGAACGACGACGTGGCCGGTCTGGAGCGGTTCAGCCGCACGGTCGTCGAGGCGCTGTCCGACCGGGTCGCCGTGCTGAAGCCCCAGAGCGCGTTCTTCGAGCGCTTCGGCTCGCGCGGGGTCGCCGTACTGGAGAAGACCGTCCAGGAGGCCCGCGCGGCCGGTGCGCTGGTCCTCATGGACGCCAAGCGCGGTGACATCGGCTCGACCATGGCCGCGTACGCCGAGGCCTTCCTGCGCAAGGACTCCCCGCTGTTCTCGGACGCGCTGACCGTGTCGCCCTACCTCGGCTACGGCTCGCTCTCGCCGGCGATCGCGCTGGCGCGCGAGAGCGGCGCGGGTCTGTTCGTGCTGGCGCTGACCTCCAACCCGGAGGGCGGCGAGGTCCAGCACGCCGTCCGCGCGGACGGCCGGAACGTCGGCGCGACCATGCTGGCCCATCTGGCCGCCGAGAACAGGGGGGAGGAGCCCCTGGGGTCCTTCGGTGCCGTCATAGGGGCCACGCTGGGCGATCTGTCGACGTACGACCTCGACATCAACGGCCCGCTCCTCGCGCCCGGCGTCGGCGCGCAGGGGGCCACCCCGGCCGATCTTCCCCGCGTCTTCGGGGCGGCGCTCCGCAATGTCGTCCCCAACGTCAGCCGGGGGGTGCTGCGGCACGGCCCCGACGCCGCCGCGCTGCGCGACGTCGTCGAGCGGTTCGCGGACGAGATCCGGTCGGCGCCGAGCGCATGACGGTGTTCGAGCCCCTCGTTCGAGTCCTCCGACGAGGGGTTCGTGGCCCGCTTGAGTCTGAATACATCCTCAAATCCGGGGCATTATGTCAGGAATGTCCGGCCTGACGGAGGCTGACCAGGACTTTTCCGCTGTTCTCGCTGACTCTGGCGGACTTGGCCGCTAGTCTCCGACGCAGAGTCAACGGGCAAGCGTGTTGCTCGTGGCTCACCAGGTGTGGGGCGACTAGGTTCCTCACCGGTCCGTATCCGACAGTTCGACATCCGAGGTGACGTAGGCGTGGCTCTTCCGCCCCTTACCCCTGAACAGCGCGCAGCCGCGCTCGAAAAGGCCGCCGCGGCTCGCCGGGAGCGGGCCGAGGTCAAGAATCGACTCAAGCACTCCGGCGCCTCCCTGCATGAGGTCATCAAGCAGGGCCAGGAGAACGACGTCATCGGCAAGATGAAGGTCTCCGCCCTGCTCGAGTCCCTGCCGGGCGTGGGCAAGGTCCGCGCCAAGCAGATCATGGAGCGACTCGGTATCTCCGAGAGCCGTCGTGTGCGCGGCCTCGGCTCCAACCAGATCGCTTCGCTGGAGCGTGAGTTCGGCAGCACCGGTTCCTGAACCGGGTCACTCCGGACAGGGAGTCCCGGGCACTCCGGGATTACTGGAATAATCGCTGCATGGCTGCAACATTCCGGGGGACGACCCCCGAGCCCCCGGACGTACGTCCGCGGCTGACCGTGCTCTCCGGCCCCTCAGGGGTCGGCAAGAGCACGGTCGTCGCCCATATGCGCAAGGAACACCCCGAGGTCTGGCTCTCGGTGTCGGCGACGACCCGTAGGCCCCGCCCCGGCGAGAAGCCCGGCGTCCACTACTTCTTCGTCACCGACGAGGAGATGGACAAGCTGATCGCCAACGGCGAGCTGCTGGAGTGGGCGGAGTTCGCCGGCAACCGCTACGGCACGCCGCGTGCGGCCGTGCTGGAGCGGCTGGAGGCGGGCGAGCCCGTCCTCCTGGAGATCGACCTCCAGGGTGCCCGGCAGGTCCGTGAGTCCATGGCGGACGCCCAGCTGGTGTTCCTGGCCCCTCCCTCCTGGGAGGAGCTGGTGCGCAGACTCACCGGACGTGGCACCGAGCCGCCCGAGGTGATCGAACGCCGCCTGGAGGCGGCGAAGATCGAACTGGCGGCAGAACCCGAGTTCGATGTGACCTTGGTCAACACCTCCGTCGAGGACGTGGCTCGCGAGCTGCTAGCCTTGATGGATGTTGTGTGATCGTGCCTGTTCATCGAGGCTTGATCATTCGCACTGATTCTTTCCCATCCATCGGAAGGTAGAGCGTGTCCTCTTCCATCTCCGCGCCCGAGGGCATCATCAACCCGCCGATCGACGAGCTCCTCGAGGCCACTGACTCGAAGTACAGCCTCGTGATCTACGCGGCCAAGCGGGCCCGCCAGATCAACGCGTACTACTCGCAGCTCGGCGAGGGTCTGCTTGAGTACGTCGGTCCGCTGGTGGACACCCACGTCCACGAGAAGCCGCTCTCGATCGCCCTCCGCGAGATCAACGCGGGTCTGCTGACGTCCGAGGCCGTCGAGGGCCCGGCGCAGTAGTAGGGGTTGCAGTAGTACTTTCAGCTTTTCGCTGACTTATCCACAGGCCCGGCAGCGCGACTGTCGGGCCTGTGGTGTGTGATGGACCCGTACGTCGCACTCGTACGTTGCCGAGCCGGGGAGAGACGGTGGACAAGCCGAAGGTCGTGCTGGGGGTCAGCGGCGGCATCGCCGCGTACAAGGCCTGCGAGCTGCTGAGAAGGCTCACGGAGTCCGGCCACGACGTCCGTGTCGTCCCCACCGCGTCCGCGCTGCACTTCGTGGGCGCCGCCACCTGGTCCGCCCTGTCCGGCCATCCGGTCTCGACCGAGGTCTGGGACGACGTTCAGGAGGTCCCGCACGTCCGCATCGGGCAGCACGCCGACCTCGTGGTCGTGGCCCCGGCCACCGCCGACATGCTCGCCAAGGCGGCGCACGGCCTGGCGGACGACCTGCTCACCAACACCCTCCTGACGGCCCGCTGCCCGGTCGTCTTCGCCCCCGCCATGCACACCGAGATGTGGGAGCACCCGGCCACCCAGGAGAACGTGGCGACCCTGCGCCGCCGCGGCGCCCTCGTGATCGAACCGGCCGTCGGCCGTCTGACCGGCGTCGACACCGGCAAGGGCCGGCTGCCGGAACCCGCCGAGATCTTCGAGGTCTGCCGCCGTGTGCTGGCCCGCGGTGTCACCGAGCCCGACCTCAAGGGCCGGCATGTCGTCGTCAGCGCCGGCGGTACCCGCGAGCCCCTCGACCCGGTCCGCTTCCTCGGCAACCGCTCCTCCGGCAAGCAGGGCTACGCCCTCGCCCGCACCGCGGCCGCGCGCGGCGCCCGGGTCACGCTGGTCGCGGCGAACACCGGAATGCCGGACCCGGCCGGCGTGGACGTCGTGCCCGTCGGGACGGCCGTGCAGCTGCGCGAGGCGGTCCTGAAGGCGGCGGCCGACGCCGACGCGGTCGTCATGGCGGCGGCGGTCGCGGACTTCAGGCCCCAGACGTACGCGGCCGGAAAGATCAAGAAGAAGGACGGCCAGGACCCCGAGCCCATCGTCCTGGTGCGGAATCCGGACATTCTCGCCGAGATCTCGGCCGAGCGCGCTCGCCCCGGCCAGGTGATCGTCGGATTCGCCGCCGAGACCGACGACGTGCTGGCCAACGGCCGTACGAAGCTGCAGCGCAAGGGCTGCGACCTCCTCGTCGTCAATGAGGTGGGCGAACGCAAGACCTTCGGGTCGGAGGAGAACGAGGCGGTGGTGCTGGGCGCCGACGGCAGCGAGACTCCGGTGCCGCACGGCCCGAAGGAGTTCCTGGCCGAAACCGTCTGGGACCTGGTGGCACAGCGTCTGCGTTGAATGTTTCATTCGCGTCCCGGTCCCCAGGAACCTCTGCCGCCAAGGTGTGGCGCCCCTGGCCAAGTCCACTCCGAATTGGGCACAATGCCCGTGCCGCAGGTCACAGCGCTCCCGAGAGGCGAGACAGAGGGGCCAGTGGCAGAGCACGACCGATAAACTGTTCTCGGATGATGCCGGGCGCAGCCCCCGAGCCCGTCCGCCAATGATCAGCCAGCAGCCGCTGCAACCCCAGGGAGCGTTGTGTCCCGTCGTCTGTTCACCTCGGAGTCCGTCACCGAGGGCCACCCCGACAAGATCGCTGACCAGATCAGTGACACCATCCTCGACGCGCTCCTCAAGGAGGACCCGGCCTCCCGGGTCGCCGTCGAGACCCTGATCACGACCGGTCTGGTGCATGTGGCCGGTGAGGTCACGACCAAGACCTACGCGCCGATCGCCCAGCTGGTGCGCGACAAGATCCTGGAGATCGGTTACGACTCCTCGAAGAAGGGCTTCGACGGCGCCTCCTGCGGTGTCTCGGTGTCGATCGGCGCGCAGTCCCCGGACATCGCGCAGGGCGTCGACACGGCGTACGAGAACCGGGTCGAGGGCGACGAGGACGAGCTGGACCGCCAGGGCGCGGGCGACCAGGGTCTGATGTTCGGTTACGCGACGGACGAGACCCCCACCCTGATGCCGCTGCCGATCTTCCTGGCGCACCGGCTGGCCAAGCGCCTGTCCGAGGTCCGCAAGAACGGCACCATCCCCTACCTGCGTCCGGACGGCAAGACGCAGGTCACCATCGAGTACGACGGCGACAAGGCCGTCCGCCTCGACACGGTCGTGGTCTCCTCGCAGCACGCCTCCGACATCGACCTGGAGTCCCTGCTGGCCCCCGACATCCGCGAGTTCGTCGTGGAGCCGGAGCTGAAGGCGCTCCTGGACGAGGGCATCAAGCTGGAAACGGAGAACTACCGCCTCCTGGTCAACCCGACCGGCCGCTTCGAGATCGGCGGTCCGATGGGTGACGCGGGCCTGACCGGCCGCAAGATCATCATCGACACCTACGGCGGCATGGCCCGCCACGGCGGCGGTGCCTTCTCCGGCAAGGACCCGTCCAAGGTGGACCGTTCGGCGGCGTACGCGATGCGCTGGGTCGCCAAGAACGTGGTCGCCGCGGGTCTGGCGTCCCGGTGTGAGGTCCAGGTGGCGTACGCGATCGGCAAGGCCGAGCCGGTGGGCCTGTTCGTCGAGACCTTCGGCACCGCGAAGATCGACACAGACAAGATCGAGAAGGCGATCGACGAGGTCTTCGACCTCCGCCCGGCCGCCATCATCCGCGACCTCGACCTGCTGCGCCCGATCTACTCCCTCACGGCGGCGTACGGCCACTTCGGCCGCGAGCTCCCGGAGTTCACGTGGGAGAAGACGGACCGCGTGGACGCCCTGCGCAAGGCCGCGGGCCTGTAGGTCCGCCCCGACCCGTCGAGGCCCGGCCCCCTCCTGGGGGCCGGGCCTCAGGCTTGTCCGGCACCCGGCCCACCGTCATCGAGGACAGCACGACCGTCTGTCAGTGGGGTCTGGTACCAATGATGCTGTGAGCAGCGAGAACGGGTCGGTGGACGGTGGCGCCGAGGGAGCGCAGCCCGAGCAGCTTGCGCTCATTCGGGAGAGTGTGCGGAAGGCCAAGGTGCCAAGGGCCAAGCCGCGGACCTGGCGGGGGGCCGCGCTGGCCAAGGAGTTGCCGGTCGCGCGCGTGCTGGTCGACAAGGGGGTCCTGCATCTCGACCGGTACTTCGACTATGCCGTGCCCGAGGAACTCGACGCGGACGCACAGCCGGGGGTGCGAGTGCGGGTGCGGTTCGGGGCCGGGCGCGGCCGGGTCCGGGACGGGCGGCGCGAGGGCGGGGGGCTGATCGACGGCTTTCTTGTCGAGCGGCTCGCGGAGTCGGACTACTCCGGACCGCTGGCGGCGCTCGCCCAGGTCGTCTCGCCCGAGCCGGTGCTCGGCGAGGAGCTTCTGGGGCTCGCGCGGGCCGTCGCCGACCGGTACGCGGGCAGTCTCGCCGATGTGCTCCAGCTCGCCGTGCCGCCCCGTAGCGCTCGTGCCGAGCAGCGGCCTTCGCCGGAACCGCTGCCGCCGCCCGCCGCGCCGGAGCCGGGAACCTGGGGGCGTTACGAGCGGGGGAGCGCGTTTCTGGAGTCGCTGGCCTCGGGGGGCGCACCGCGCGCGGTGTGGAACGCCCTGCCCGGGCCGGAGTGGAGTGACGAGCTGGCGCGGGCCGTCGCCGCCACCCTGGCCTCGGGGCGAGGGGCTCTCGTCGTCGTGCCGGACGGGCGAGCGGTCGCGCGCGTCGACACCGCGCTGACCTCGGTGCTGGGGGAGGGGCGGCACGCGGTCCTGACCGCCGACGCCGGTCCGGAGAAGCGGTATCGGGAGTGGCTGGCCGTGCGACGGGGAGCCGTACGAGCCGTGGTCGGGACGCGGGCCGCCATGTTCGCCCCCGTGCGGGACCTGGGACTCGTCGCACTCTGGGACGACGGCGACGACAGCCACAGTGAGCCGCATGCCCCGCAGCCACATGCGCGCGAGGTGTTGCTGTTGCGGGCCGCACTGGACAAGTGCGGTTTCCTGCTGGGTGGTTGGAGCTGCACGGTGGAGGCCGCGCAGCTCGTGGAGAGCGGGTGGGCCCGGCCGCTCGTGGCCTCGCGGGAGCAGGTGCGGTCGGTCGCTCCGCTGGTGCGGACCGTCGGGGACCAGGATCTCGCGCGGGACGAGGCGGCGCGGGCGGCCCGGTTGCCCACGCTCGCCTGGCAGGCCGTCAGAGAGGGCTTGCGGCACGGACCGGTGCTCGTGCAGGTGCCCCGGCGGGGGTACGTGCCGCGAATGGCCTGCGCCAACTGCCGGGCACCCGCGCGGTGTCGGCACTGTGCCGGTCCTCTGGAGGGGCAGGAGTCCGGGGCGGCGCTGCGCTGCGGGTGGTGCGGGCGCGAGGAGGGGTCCTGGCACTGTCCGGAGTGCGGAGGGTTCCGGTTGCGGGCGCAGGTGGTGGGAGCCCGGCGTACCGCGGAGGAGTTGGGACGGGCCTTTCCGGCGGTTCCGGTACGGACGTCCGGGCGTGAGCATGTGCTGGACACCGTGCCGGGGGCGCCGGCGCTGGTCGTGAGCACGCCGGGGGCGGAGCCGGTCGCCGAGGGCGGGTACGCGGCGGCGCTGTTGCTGGACGGGTGGGCCATGCTCGGGCGGCCGGATCTGCGGGCCGGGGAGGATGCGCTGCGGCGGTGGATCGGGGCGTCGGCGCTGGTGCGGGCGCAGGAAGCCGGGGGCACCGTGGTGGTGGTCGCCGAGCCCACGCTGCGACCTGTGCAGGCACTGGTGCGCTGGGACCCGGTGGGACATGCGGTGCGGGAGCTGGGCGAGCGGGCCGAGTTGGGGTTCCCGCCCGTGTCGCGCATGGCCGCGGTGTCGGGGACCGGGGAGGCGCTCGCCGAGTTCTTGGCGGCCGCGGAACTACCTGCTGAGGCCGAGCTGTTGGGGCCCGTGCCGTTGCCGGTGACGGGGGCTGCGGGACCTCGGCGGGTGGGGGCGCCCCCGGTCGGGGAGCGGTGGGAGCGGGTGCTGGTGCGGGTTCCGCCGGGGCGGGGAGCCGCGTTGGCGGCTTCGCTCAAGGCCGCGCAGGCTTCGCGGATGGCGCGGGGTGGAGGGAGCGGCGGTGAGGGGGCGGTGTGGGTGCGGATCGATCCGCCTGACATTGGGTGACGGGTCTGGTCGGGGGGACGGCTGTGAGAGGGGTGCCGGACACGCGTCACTGCAGGTACAGCCGCGAAGTGCCGCGGGCGCGGGTCCGGGGTGTGTGCGGCCATGCGTCACTGCACAGACAGCTGCGAAGTGCCCTGGGCGCCGGTCAGGTGTGTGCGGACATGCGTCTGCCCTCCCGGTCGTGGGGTGGGAGGGCAGAGAGGGAGGTCGGGTCAGCCGTTGCGGGGGCCGGGGAAGGCCGTGGGCCTTGCCTCGTCCCTGAGGGCGGGGCTGCCCGCGGTGGGCTGGGTCGGCATGGAACGGGCCGCGGGGACCGTGGGGACCGCCGGCACCGTGGGGATACCGGTGTTGACGCTGACCGTGCGGGTTCCCGACGACTCCGTGGCGCGCTCGGCGTCGGCTGTCGCCTGGGCCGCGGCGCGGCGGGCGCCGTAACGGCGGTGGACCGCCTGCTTGGTGACGCCCAAGGCGGAACCCACCGCGTCCCATGAGAAGCCGAGCGAGCGGTCGAAGTCGACCGCGGCCGTCACCAGGGTCTCGACGCTGTCCCGCAGTTCCTGCGCAAGACGGACCGTGGGAGCGGGAGCGCGTCCGTAGACGACGAAGCCCGTGGAGGGACCGGAGCGGCGCGGGCGGTAGACGTTGCCCAACTGGGCGGTCAGGGTGCGCAGTGCGTCCACCTGCCGGCGGACCCGCTCGATGTCCCGCACCAGCAAGTGCAGGCTGGCCCGAGCCTGGGCGTCGTGGGTTGCGTGGTCGGCCATGAACAAGCCTCTCGAACCGGCGTTGAAAAGGATGGGGCCGCGATCGCGGCCCGTTGTGGTCAACTCTTTCTTGACCAACGCGTTTACGCTCCGCTGGTCACGCACTGGGGGCGTACCGGCATATGCGTGCGCCGGGGGCGGGGGGTTCGCGCCTTGGCCAGGAGGGCGGGCCTCGGCTGTGGGCCCTCTCCGGCCGTGCGGCGGCTGTGTGCCCCGCCATAGACTTGTGTGTTGCCCGTCGTCACCCGTCCGAGAGGCCCTGCCCACCCATGAAGCTCGTCTTCGCCGGTACCCCCGAGGTCGCCGTTCCCGCCCTGGACGCTCTCCTCGCCTCCGGGCGGCATGAGGTCGCCGCCGTCGTCACGCGACCGGACGCGCCGGCCGGGCGGGGGCGCAGGCTGGTCGCGAGTCCGGTCGCGGAGCGGGCCGTGGAGGCGGGGATCGAGGTGCTGAAGCCCGTCAAGCCGCGGGATCCGGAGTTCCTCGACCGGCTTCGCGAGATCGCCCCGGACTGCTGTCCGGTCGTCGCCTACGGCGCCCTCCTGCCCCGTGTCGCCCTCGACATCCCCGCGCACGGCTGGGTCAACCTGCACTTCTCGCTGCTGCCGGCCTGGCGTGGGGCCGCTCCTGTGCAGCACTCCATCATGGCGGGGGACGAGCTCACGGGCGCTTCGACCTTCCTCATCGAGGAGGGGCTGGACTCCGGGCCGGTCTACGGCACCGTCACCGAGGAGATCCGGCACACCGACACCAGCGGTGACCTGCTGACCCGGCTCGCCTTCGCCGGTGCGGGGCTGCTCGCAGCGACCATGGACGGCATCGCGGACGGCACGCTGAAGGCCGTACCGCAGCCCTCCGAGGGCATCACCGTCGCCCCGAAGATCACCGTCGAGGACGCGCGGGTCGACTGGTCCGCGCCCGCGCTGCGGGTGGACCGGGTCGTGCGGGGGTGCCACCCCTCACCCGGCGCCTGGACGACCTTCCGCGGCGAGCGGCTCAAGCTGATCCAGGTTCAGCCGGTTCCCGACCGTACGGAACTCGCCCCCGGCGCGCTCTCCGTCGGGAAGAACAGCGTCCACGTCGGAACCGGGTCGTACGCCGTGGAACTGCTGTGGGTGCAGGCCCAGGGGAAGAAGCCGATGAGGGCCGCGGACTGGGCGCGGGGTGTCAGGATCTCGGACGGCGAGACCGTCGGCGGGTGACGCGCTGGGCGTGAGCGGCCGGGGGCTGCCCTGCGGCCGGTGACAGGGGTGCTCCGGGGTCACCCGGCTCCCGGCGGAAGTACGCTTGGGGCGTCATCAGACCTTGAACCCGGAGCACCTTTTTCGTGAGCGACCAGCCCCGTCGGCCCCAGAAACCCGGCAAGCCCTACCGTCGGCCCCAGAAGGACCCCGTCCGCTTCCTCGCCTTCGAGGCGCTGCGGGCCGTGGACGAGCGGGACGCGTACGCCAACCTCGTCCTGCCGCCGCTGTTGCGGAAGGCGCGGGAGAAGGGTGGTTTCGAGGCGCGGGACGCGGCGCTGGCAACCGAGCTCGTGTACGGGACACTGCGGCGGCAGGGCACGTACGACGCGATCATCGCCGAGTGTGTCGACCGGCCGCTGCGCGAGGTCGATCCGCCGGTGCTCGACGTGCTGAGCCTCGGGGCGCATCAGCTCCTCGGGACACGCATCCCGACGCACGCCGCCGTCTCCGCCTCTGTCGAGCTCGCGCGGGTCGTGCTCGGGGACGGACGGGCCAAGTTCGTCAACGCCGTGCTGCGGAAGATCGCGCAGGACGACCTCGACGGGTGGATCGCGAAGGTCGCTCCGCCCTACGACGACGACCCCGAGGACCATCTCGCCGTCGTCCACTCCCACCCTCGCTGGGTGGTCTCCGCGCTGTGGGACTCCCTCGGCGGCGGCCGGGCCGGCATCGAGCGGCTGCTGGAGGCCGACAACGAACGGCCCGAGGTGACCCTCGTCGCCCGGCCCGGGCGCGCCACCACCGAGGAACTGCTGCGCGGGGACTCCGCCGTGGCGGGGCGCTGGTCGCCCTATGCCGTACGGCTGGCCGAGGGCGGTGAGCCCGGGGCCGTCGACGCCGTACGGGAAGGGCGAGCCGGGGTGCAGGACGAGGGCAGTCAGCTCGTCGCGCTGGCCCTCGCGAACGCGCCCCTCGACGGGCGGGACGAGAAGTGGCTCGACGGGTGCGCGGGACCCGGAGGCAAGGCCGCGCTGCTCGCCGCGCTCGCCGCCGAGCGGGGCGCCATGCTGCTCGCCTCGGAGAAGCAGCCGCACCGGGCCGGGTTGGTGGCCAAGGCGCTCGCCGGGAATCCCGGGCCGTACCAGGTCATCGCCGCGGACGGGACCAGGCCGCCGTGGCAGCCGGGGAGCTTCGACCGGGTACTGATGGATGTGCCGTGCACGGGGCTCGGGGCGTTGCGGCGGCGACCGGAGGCCCGGTGGCGGCGGCGGCCCGAGGATCTGGAGGGGTTCGGGCCGTTGCAGCGGGGGTTGTTGAGCACCGCGTTGGACTCCGTCAGGGTGGGCGGGGTGGTCGGGTACGCCACTTGTTCGCCCCACCTCGCGGAGACGCGGGCCGTCGTGGAGGACGTGCTCAAGCAGTGGCCCGCTGCCGAGCTCGTCGATGCGCGGCCGTTGTTTCCCGGTGTGCCGGAGCTGGGGGAGGGGCCGGACGTTCAGTTGTGGCCGCATGTGCATGGGACCGACGCGATGTATCTGGCGGTCATCCGTAGGACGGGGTGAGCTAGTCGTGTGTCTGCCGCGCCGTCTCGGCTGGTCGCGCAGTTCCCCGTGCCCCTGAGTCGGCCACCTGCTCCGTGGCCAGGCTGTGCGGCCACCAGACCTTTGGACCCACGTCCAGGAACAGGGACGTGACCAGCACCGAGCGGACGATGAACGTGTCGATGAGGACCCCCAGCGCCACCGCGAAGCCGATCTCCGCGAAGGCGACCATGGGGAGGGTGCCGAGGGCGGCGAAGGTGCCGGCCAGGACCAGGCCGGCGGAGGTGATGACCGCGCCGGTCGCGGCGAGTCCCGTGACCACGCCCGGGCGGGTGCCCCGGTGGGCCGCCTCCTCGCGGATGCGGGTGGTCAGGAAGATGTTGTAGTCGATGCCGAGGGCCACCAGGAAGACGAAGACGAACAGCGGGAAGTCCGTCGACTCGCCCGCGTAGTCGAACAGGTGGCGGAAGGCCAGGGCGCTGATGCCCAGGGCCGCGGTGAAGGACAGGATCACCGTTCCGATCAGGAGCAACGGGGCGATCAGGGCGCGCAGCAGGGCGCACAGGATCAGCAGGACGACCGCCAGCACCAGCGGGATGATCAGTATGTTGTCGTGCGTGGTCGCCCTGTCCATGTCCAGCAGGGCGGCCGTACCGCCGCCGACCCGGGCGTCGGCGTCCGGAACCGCGTGGACGGCGTCGCGGACCCGTTCCACCGTCTGTTTCGCGGCCTCGCTGTCGGCCGGGGCGGTCATCGTCGCCTCGAAGAGGACCTTGCCCTCGTACGACGGTTTCGTGCCGGGCGGCAGGCCCAGGGACGTGGGTACGACTCCCCGGGTCCCCGCGACCGCCTCGCCGACCTGTCGTGCCTGGGCCTGGTTGCTCACGACGACCAGGGGATCACCGCTGCCCGCCGGGAAGTACTTCGCGGACACCTCCTGGCCGACGATCGAGTCCGGCTTCCCGGTGAACGCGTCCGCGTTGCCGATGCCCTCGGCGCGCAGCTGGAGCAGGCCGAGCGAGCAGACCGCGAGGATCAGGGCGGTGACACCCCAGATCATGCGGGGACGGCGGGCGATACGGCGGCCCGTGCGGGCCCAGATGCCGCTGTCGATGCGGTCGGGCGCGCCGAAGTGCGGGATCGCGGGCCAGAAGATCCACCGGCCGAAGATCACCAGCAGGGCCGGGAACAGCGTCGTCATCGCCAGCAGGGCGACCGCGACACCGATCGCGGCGACCGGGCCGAGACCGCGGGTCGAGTTCATCTCGGCGGCCAGCAGCACGAGCATGCTCAGGACGACGGTCGCGCCGGACGCGAGCACCGCGGGACCCGCGCGGTGCAGGGCGAGGGCCATCGCCTCGTGGCGGTCCTCGTGGTGGTGAAGTTCCTCCCGGTAACGGGCCACCAGCAGCAGGGCGTAGTCGGTCCCCGCGCCGAAGACGAGGACGGTCAGAATGCCAGCGCTCTGGCCGTTGACCGTCAGGCCGGCGTGCTGGGCGAGCAGGTAGATGAGGGCCTGCGCGGTGAACAGCGCGGCGACCACGGAGAGCAGCGGAACCAGGAGCAGGGTGGGACTGCGGAAGGTGATGAGCAGCATGACGACGACGACCGCCATCGCGGACAGCAGCAGCGTCGAGTCGATGCCCTCGAAGGCCTTGGAGAAGTCCGCGGAGGTGCCGCCGGGGCCGGTGATGTGCACGGCGAGGCCGCCGCCGCCCTTGCCCACGACGTCACGCAGGGAGTCCACCGCGGGGGCGATCTCCTGCCAGCCCTTCTCGTCCATGGTGATCGGGACGAGGATCTGGGCCGCGCGCGGGTCGCTCGGCCGGTCGTAGACGGGCCCCCGGGTCTCCGCGCCGCGGATGCCGTGTGCCGTGAGCCGCCTGATCTCGGCCGCGTCCTTGGCGATCGTGGCCCGCTCCTGCGGCGTGAGGCCGCTCTCGCGCGCGTAGACGACGACCGCGGGGATCTGCTCCGGCCTGAAGTCCTCGGAGAGCTGGAGGACTTGGGTCGACTCCGCGGAGCCGGGCAGCCAGGAGGCCGCGTCGTTGTCCTGGGCGTCGGTGAGCTTGGAGGCGAGGGGCGCCGTCAGGAACAGCACCACCAGCCACAGCGCCAGCACCAGCCACTTGGCACGGCGTCCGCAGACGAGATGGGCGATTCGGCGCTTGCTTGTCATGGGGACCTCCGCACCATTGCCCCCGAGGGGCGCGGGGTGGGTCGATGTGCGGCTTCGCCGCGTGGGCGCGACCAGCCACATACAACCCGCAGTCGCAGTGAGCCGCCAGCCCCGGGGTCCCCGCCGCCCGAGGACGGCGCAGCGCATACGCTTGGGGCATGGCCGCGCAGATCAACCCCAGCATCCTGTCCGCCGACTTCGCCCGCCTCGCGGACGAGGCCAGGGCGGTCGAGGGAGCCGACTGGCTCCACGTCGACGTCATGGACAACCATTTCGTCCCGAACCTCACGCTCGGTGTGCCGGTCGTAGAATCCCTGGCCCGTGCGACGGACACTCCGCTGGACTGCCATCTGATGATCGAGGCCCCCGATCGCTGGGCTCCCCAGTACGTAGAGGCGGGGGCCTCCTCCGTCACCTTCCATGTGGAGGCTGCCGCCGCTCCGGTCCGGCTCGCCCGGGAGATCCGGGCCAAGGGCGCCCGTGCCTCCATGGCACTGAAGCCCGCGACGCCCATCGAGCCGTACGAGGACCTGCTCCCCGAGCTCGACATGCTGCTGATCATGACGGTCGAGCCCGGTTTCGGGGGACAGGCGTTCCTCGACATCATGCTCCCCAAGATTCGCCGGACCCGCGAGTTGATCAGCAAGCACGGGCTTGAGCTGTGGCTCCAGGTCGACGGCGGGGTCTCGGCCGCCACCATCGAGCGCTGCGCGGACGCGGGCGCCGACGTGTTCGTCGCAGGGTCGGCGGTGTACGGGGCGTCCGACCCGGCCGAGGCGGTACGTGCATTGCGCAACCAAGCAGAGGGGGCGACCGCGAAGGCTTCGTGGGCGTGCGACCACTGAGCGTCAGGAACGTGAACGGCGCCCATCAGGGCTGATCAAGTGCGCCGGATCTGCAAGGATGAACGGCGAATCCAGAGTGTGAACAGCAGTGAGGAGATCGCCGTGTCGGGTATGTCGGCTGGCCGGTCAGCCATGCGGATGGGACCCGCTGAGCTGGTGCAGGCGGCGGCCATGGCCCGCCGCTTCTACCTCGAGGGCAAGTCCAAGATCCAGATCGCGGAGGAGTTCGGCGTCAGCCGCTTCAAGGTGGCCCGGGTCCTGGAGACCGCCCTCGAACGGGACCTCGTACGCATCGAGATCCGCGTGCCGGCCGAACTGGACGCCGAGCGCTCCGACGCGCTCCGCGCCCGCTACGGCCTCAGGCACGCCGTCGTGGTCGAGTCCCCGGCCGAGGCCCAGGACTCGCCCGACCCCGAGAACCTGGGAGAAGTGGCCGCCGACCTGCTCGGCGAACTGGTCGACGAGGGCGACATCCTGGGCCTGGCCTGGGGTCGTTCCACCATCCACATGGCGGCCGCCCTCGACCGGCTCCCACCGTGCACGGTGGTGCAGTTGACGGGGGTGTACGACGCCGGGACCGCCGAGCGCGGATCGGTTGAGGCGGTGCGGCGGGCCGCCCAGGTGTCCGGCGGGGACGCCCACCCCATCTACGCGCCGATGCTGCTGCCGGACGCGGCCACCGCCCAGGCGCTGCGACACCAGACCGGGATCGCCCGGGCCTTCGAGTACTTCGACAAGGTCACGGTCGCCTGTGTCTCCATCGGTTCCTGGGAGCCGGGCATCTCGACGGTGCACGACATGCTCAGCGACGAGGAGCGCGGCCACTACGCCTCGCTCGGCGTGGCCGCCGAGATGTCCGCGCACCTCTTCGACGCGGAGGGCCGCAGGGTCGGGCGGGACCTGGGCGAGCGGTGCATCACCGTCAAGGCCGACCAGCTCCGCCGGATCCCCGAGGTCGTCGCGATCGCGGGCGGGCAGCGCAAGGCGGCGGCGATCGACGCGGTGCTGCGGTCCGGGCTCGTCACCAGCCTGGTGACCGACACCTCCGCCGCGGACTACCTGATGACGGCGGGGACGCCGCCGAAGCCGGCGCTCAACAGGGCGGACCCGGACGGGCCCTGACGGAGGGTCATGAGGGGGCGGCCGTGGCAGCATCGAACGCATGCTGCTGCGGTTCGTCTCCCGAATGCTTCTGTGTGTGCTGGTCCTGACGGGGTGTTCGGCCACCGACACCGATCCGTCGCGGGGCGGCGGCCCGGCCACCGTCCAGGAGTCGCAGCTCCCCGCCGAGGCCCGGCGGACCCTCGAACTCATCGACAGGGGCGGGCCGTTCCCGTACGCCAAGGACGGCTCGGTCTTCGGGAACTTCGAGCGGCTGCTGCCCGCGCACCAGCGTGGCTACTACCACGAGTACACCGTCCCCACTCCGGGCTCGCGCGACCGCGGGGCCCGGCGGATCGTCACCGGGCAGGGCGGGGAGATCTACTACACCGATGATCACTACGACTCGTTCAGGGCGGTACTGAGATGACGGCACGCGTGGTCACGCTGGACCTCGACGGGGTCACCGACAAGGCGGGCCTGATGGACCGCTGTGCCCGGGACCTGCGGCTGCCGGACTGGTTCGGCCGCAACTGGGACGCGCTGGCCGACGTCCTCTCCGACCCGGACCTGTGGTCCGGGGACGGCGTCGGCGTCGGCGTCGGCGAGGAGACGGTGGTGGTCGTACGGCACTGGAACCGGTACGCCGAGGCGCGGCCGCAGGAGTGGGCGACCGCGCGCGAGGTGTTCTCCGAGGCGTCCGCGCTCACCGTGGCGCTCGCCCTTGGAGCTTCGTCCTAGGGCCCCCGCGGCCGGTCTGGACGTTCCGCCCGTGGGTGACGCCCGGCCCGGCGTGGGAGAATGAAGTACGTGCTCTTTCCCCCTGGCTGACCTGTCCGGGGGCCACCTCTGATCGACTGGGATGTGCAGCACGTGCGTTTCCTCAACGACATCCAGCCCCCGTACGACCTGACGTACGACGACGTCTTCATGGTCCCGAGCCGCAGCGCCGTGGGCTCGCGGCAGGGGGTGGACCTCAGCTCCCCGGACGGCACGGGCACCACGATCCCGCTGGTCGTCGCCAACATGACCGCGATCGCCGGGCGCCGCATGGCCGAGACCGTGGCGCGGCGCGGTGGCCTCGTGGTCATCCCGCAGGACATCCCGATCGAGGTCGTCACCGAGGTCGTCTCCTGGGTGAAGAGCCGCCACCACGTCCTGGACACCCCGATCGTGCTGGCCCCGCACCAGACCGTCGCCGACGCGCTGGCCCTGCTGCCCAAGCGCGCGCACAACGCCGGGGTGGTCGTCGACGAGGAGGGCCGGCCCGTCGGTGTCGTCACCGACCAGGACCTGTCCGGGGTCGACCGTTTCACACAGCTCGCCGAAGTCATGTCGCGCGATCTGCTGCTGCTCGACGCGGACATCGACCCCCGTGAGGCCTTCAACCGGCTCGACGCGGCCAACCGGCGCTACGCCCCCGCCGTGGACCGGGACGGCCGTCTCGCCGGCATCCTCACCCGCAAGGGCGCCCTGCGCGCCACGCTGTACACGCCTGCCGTCGACGCGCAGGGCAGGCTGCGCATCGCGGCCGCCGTGGGCATCAACGGCGACTTCGCGGAGAAGGCCAAGCAACTGCTCGACGCGGGCGTCGACACGCTCGTCATCGACACCGCGCACGGCCACCAGGAGTCGATGATCACCGCGATCAGGACGGTGCGGGCGCTCGACCCGCAGGTCCCGATCGTGGCGGGCAACATCGTGGCCGCCGAGGGCGTGCGGGACCTGATCGAGGCCGGCGCGGACATCATCAAGGTCGGTGTGGGTCCCGGCGCCATGTGCACCACCCGCATGATGACCGGTGTCGGCCGGCCGCAGTTCTCGGCGGTCCTGGAGTGCGCGGCCGAGGCGAAGAAGTACGGCAAGCACGTGTGGGCCGACGGCGGCGTCCGGCACCCGCGCGATGTCGCCATGGCGCTGGCCGCCGGAGCGTCCAACGTGATGATCGGGTCGTGGTTCGCGGGCACCTACGAGTCGCCGGGCGACCTCCAGCAGGACGCGAGCGGACGGCTCTACAAGGAGTCCTTCGGCATGGCGTCCGCGCGGGCGGTGCGCAACCGCACGTCGGAGGAGTCGGCGTACGACCGGGCCCGCAAGGCGCTGTTCGAGGAGGGCATCTCGACCTCCCGGATGTTCCTCGACCCGGCCCGCCCCGGTGTCGAGGACCTGATCGACTCGATCATCGCGGGTGTCCGCTCCTCGTGCACCTACGCCGGCGCGGGCTCTCTGGAGGAGTTCGCCGAGAAGTCGGTCGTGGGCATCCAGAGCGCGGCCGGTTACGCGGAGGGCAAGCCGCTGCACGCCAGCTGGAGTTGAGTCCTGCTCCGCGCGGCCCCCGGTGAAAATCGGGGGCCGTTCGCGTTTCCCGACCGTACGGTCGGCGTATGGAGATCACCGTCTGCCGGAGCGGCGATGTCGCGCTGCTCGACCGGTACATGGACTCGCCCGGAGCCACGTCGTTCCACGCCCGGCGGTTCGCGCGGCAGGAGACGGGGGAGTGCACCTACCTCGTCGCGTGGCTGGACGGACGGCCCGTCGGGCACACGGAGCTGCGCTGGGTCGGCTGCGCGGCGCCCGAGATCACCCTGGACTGTCCCGAGATCGGCGGTCTCGCCGTGTGGCCGGAGGAACTGCGCTCGCGGGGCATCGGCACCGAGCTGATCCGGGCCGCCGAGGAACTGGCCCGGTCACGGGGTCTGACGACCGTGGGCATGGGGGTCGGCAAGGACAACCCGCGCGCGGCCGCCCTGTACGCACGGCTCGGCTACCGGCCGGTGACCGACTACCTGGACCGCTACTCGTACCAGGACCACGACGGCACGACCCGTGAGTGCGTCGACGCCTGTGTGTTCCTCGTCAGGGAACTCCCGCCAGGCCGTCGTGACGTCAAGCCCACTTGACGAGAGCGTGAAGGCATGACGACACAGGAGAGCATCGAGCCGCGGTACACCCCGCTGACCGCCGTCTCCCGGCTCGACGAGCTGCGCATGCGCGAGTCGATGGGCGGTTGCGGGGGCGGGGCCACGGACGCCCCCGACCGGGCCGAACTGCTCGAACTCCTCGCGCTGAGCGAGGTCGTGGCCCGCAAGGCGTTCTACGGCCGTCAGCTGACCGTGCGCGCGGCCCGCGAGACCGGTGCCTCCTGGTCCCGGATCGGGGCCGCGCTGGTCACCAGCAAGCAGGCCGCGTGGGAGGCCCACACACGCTGGATCGACACCCATGCTGCGGCCGGCCACGGCAGGCCCGGGCAGGTGGGGTTCGTCGAGAGGGATGTGGTCGTGATGCGGGTGGTGGCGGGGGAGTCGGAGGACGGCTGAGGAGGGCTCAAGGGGGCCGGCGGGGGCGGGCGTCGCGACGGCCGGGTCGCGGCCCGGCACGGTCGGGCAGGTGGGGTTCGGTGAGAGGGACGTGGTCGTGGCCGGGGGACGGTTGAGGGGGGCCGAGGGAGGTTGGTGGGGGCGTGCGCGTCGGCGCCCGGGCGCGGGTTGAGGCACGGCCGGGCAGGTGGGGTTCGGCGAGAGGGACACGGCCGAGGCCGGGGGAGCCGGGGGGACGGCTGAGAGGGACGCGGCCGAGGCGCGGGCGGTGGCGGGGAGCCGGAGGAGGGCTGAGGGGGGTTGGTGGGGGCGTGCGCGTCGGCGCCCGGGCGCGGGTTGAGGCACGGCCGGGCAGGTGGGGTTCGGCGAGAGGGACACGGCCGAGGCCGGGGGT
>NZ_JBEXGM010000023.1:94462-120801 GCF_040607335.1 Streptomyces sp. NPDC005303
GAGCCGGGGGGACGGCTGAGAGGGGCCGAAGGGGGTCGGTGGGGGCGCGCGCATCGGCGCCCGGGCCGTGGGTTGCGGCACGGTCGGGAAGCTGGGCTTCGGCGAGAGGGACGCGGCCGAGGTGCGGGCGGTGGCGGGGAGCCGGAGGAGGGCTGAGAGGGGCCGAAGGGGGTTGGCGGGCGCGCGTATGGGCCCCCAAACCCGGGTTGAGGCACGGTCGGGCAGGTGGGGTTCGGCGAGAGGGACGTGGCCGGGGAGTCAGGGGACGGCTGACGAGGGTCGAAGGGGTTGGCGGGGGCGCGTGTCGATGGGCAGGTCGCCGCTGGGGTTCGGCGAGATCGACGCGGTCGCGGGGGAGTCGGACGATCGCTGACGAGGGTCGAAGGGGGCCGTGCGCAACGAACGCCCGTCCATCGGCGCGGAACGCAACGATCTTGCGAGTGCGTGCAAGGTTGCTGCATTACGGCTGTGACCTCCGGGCTCGTAGGGTGCTTCGCTGTACTCACCTGCAACGACGAAGGAGTCAGCGCGTGCTCGACCAAGGCGCACCCCCGCAACAGCGCACCCCACAGGCGACGGGGCTCGGCGCGCGCCTCATGCGCCGCAAGCCGGTGGAACGCCTCGTCGCCGAGGGAGGCCAGGGCGAGGGCGGGGCCCTCAGGCGCTCGCTCGGACTGTGGCAGCTGACGATGATCAGCATCGGCGCCACCCTCGGCACCGGCATCTTCGTCGTCCTCGGTGAGGCGGTCCCCAAGGCCGGCCCGGCCGTCACCCTGTCCTTCGTGATCGCCGGCCTCACCGCCCTGTTCTCGGCCCTCTCCTACGCCGAGCTCGCGGGCACCATCCCGGTCGCCGGGTCCTCGTACTCGTACGCGTACGCAACCATGGGCGAACTGATCGCCTGGATCTGCGGCTGGTGCCTGGTCCTGGAGTACGGCGTCTCGGTCGCCGCCGTGGCCGTCGGCTGGGGCGAGTACCTCAACGAGCTGCTCGACGGGACCATCGGCGTCACCATCCCGGACGCGCTGTCCGCCCCGCCCGGCGACGGCGGCGTCTTCAACCTCCCGGCGCTCATCGTCGTCCTCCTCGCCATGGCCTTCCTGCTGGGCGGCGCCCGCGAGTCGGCCCGCGCCAACACCGTCATGGTGGTCGTGAAGATGGCCGCGCTGGTGCTGTTCTGCGCGATCGGCGTCCAGGGCTTCCGCTCGGGCAACTACGAGCACTTCATGCCCCTCGGGATGGCGGGCGTGAGCGCGGCCGGTGCCACGCTCTTCTTCTCGTACATCGGCTTCGACGCCGCCTCCACCGCCGGTGAGGAGGCGAAGAACGCCCAGCGCGACCTGCCGCGCGCGATCATGCTGTCGCTGGTCATCGTGACCGCGCTGTACGTCCTGGTCGCCGCCGTAGCGGTCGGCGCGAAGCCCTGGCGGCACTTCAACGACTCGGAGGCCGCGCTCGCCCAGATCATGCGCGAGGTCACCGGGCAGAGCTTCTGGGGCACCCTGCTGGCGTTCTGCGCGGTCATCGCCATCGCGAGCGTGGTCCTGACCGTCCTCTACGGCCAGACCCGCATCCTCTTCGCGATGTCCCGGGACGGGCTGGTGCCGAAGGTGTTCGCCCGCGTCCACCCGAAGACCGGCGCGCCCCGCGCCAACACGGTGATCGTCTCCCTGTTCTGCGGGGTGCTGGCCGCGGCGATCCCGCTCGGCCAGCTCGCCGACGCCACCAGCATCGGCACGCTCTTCGCCTTCGCCCTGGTCAACATCGCCGTCGTGGTGCTGCGCCGGACCCGCCCGGACATGCCCCGCACCTTCCGTGTCCCGCTCTCGCCGTTCTTCCCGGCGCTGGGCTTCGGCTTCTGCGTGTGGATGATGGGCAGCCTGTCCACCGTCACCTGGGTGGTCTTCGGGGTCTGGATGGCCGTCGGGCTCGTGTTCTACTTCGTATACGGCCATCGCCGTTCCCGACTCGCAACACCCGAAAGCTGATCCACCCACCGTGCTGAACGATCTCGACGAACGCATCGTGCACGCCCTCGCCGAGGACGCTCGCCGCTCCTACGCGGACATCGGGCAGATCGTCGGCCTGTCCGCGCCCGCCGTGAAACGGCGCGTGGACCGGCTGCGTGCCACCGGGGCCATCACCGGATTCACCGTACGGGTGGATCCGGCGGCCCTCGGCTGGGAGACCGAGGGGTTCGTCGAGATCTACTGCCGGCGCAACACCTCGCCGGAGACCATCCAGCGGGGCCTGGAGCGCTACCAGGAGGTTGTGGCCGCCTCCACCGTCACCGGTGAGGCGGACGCGGTCGTGCAGGTCTTCGCCTCCGACATGCGGCACTTCGAGCGCGTCCTGGAGCGGATCGCGGGCGAGCCGTTCGTGGAGCGGACCAAGTCGGTACTGGTCCTCTCGCCCCTGCTGCGCCGCTTCTCCTCGGGCTCGCCTACCTGACCTCCTCGGCGCGGCGCCGGACCGCCGCGAGGAGCCGTCGTACAAAGAGCGCGTGCCCGCGCGTCCCGATCACGAGCAGCCGGTAGAGGGCGCCGAAGGGCCCCGGGAACCGTGCCCGGGTCTCGGCCCGCAGCCGGGTCCGGCCGGGGCCGGTCCCATCCAGGCGGAAGACCAGGGCGTACGTCGAGAAGTGGTGGCGGCCCACCAGGGCGAGCTCTCGGCCCGGGGCGGCGGACAGCACGTGGAAGCCGGGGTAGGCGGAGCCCTTCGCCAGGGGGCGCGGTCCGGCGGCCGTGCGGTCCGGGCAGCCCACGAGACGGGCGTATCCGGCGAAGCGTCTCTCGGAGAAGGAGCGGTCCAGAACCTCCCCGACGGCCTGCCACACGGCGTGGGCGTCCGCCGTCACGATCTCGGTGTGCTCGTCCACGCGGGGGAGGCTGCTGATCTCCATGAGGGCTCCTTCAGTCGGCCGTCTTCCTGGCCAGCGCGTTGTTCCCGATCGAGTTGTGCACGCTGAAGCTCACCGCGTCCGAACGGTAGCGGTCGTCCGACCACTCCACCGGTCGGCCCTCACGGGTCGTGGTCACCCGGCGGACCCGTAGCAGCGGACTCGTCCGACGCACCCCCAGCAACTCCGCGTCCTGCGCGCCCGCCGCCACCGCGTCGATGACGTGCTCCCCGTAGGCGAACACCAACCCCGTGTCGTCGTACAGGCGTTGAGTGACCGAGGGGCACCCGGGCTCGATCGCCTCGACGGTCGGGGAGATCCAGTCGGCGTACACCGTCCGCTCCAGCAGCACCGGTTCGCCGTCCAGGCCGCGCACCCGCAGGACGTGCAACACCGGGGTGCCGACGACCAGTTGGAGGCGTACCGAGTCCTCCTTGGTGGCCGGGCGGTACTCCTGTGCGACCACCTGGCCCGTCGCCTGACGCCCCATCGCCCGGGCCCATTCGGCGAAGCTCCGCAGTTCGGCGAAGCTCTGACTGCGGCGGCTGGCGAGGACCACGCGGCGGGCGCCCTGCCGGGAGCCGATGAGCCCCTCGGCCGTCAGCGCGGCGACCGCCTGGCGGACCGTGCCGCGTGAGACGCCGTAGTGGGCCGCGAGTTCCGTCTCGGCGGGCAGCAGACTGCCGACGGTGTACTCCTCGCGGTCGATCGCCCGGCGCAGTTCGTCGGCGATCTCCTCGTGTCGCGCCGGCATGCTTCCCCTCTGAGTCGAATGCTGTGCACAGCGTGACCAGCGTAGTCGACATCCGGTGGGGCCCCGATGAGGTCCGGATTGTGCGGGAATTCAGGGGGCAGCGTTTCGCCAGTGTTTACCGGCGGGACACCAGCGGCAGCCTTACTGAGGCCAACTTGTTCAGACAAGTTCTCTGCCTCTGGCTCCTGCACCCTCGCGCGTCCCCTGGAGAAGCCGTGACCGTGTCCCTGCCGAGAACCGCCGCCCTCGGTGTTCTCGCCACCCTCGCCGCCCTCGCCCTGAGCGCCTGTGGCGCCGCCCCCGACACCGCGTCGACCACCGCCGACGGCAAGAACGCCGCCACCGCCACCTCCGCCGCCGACCTCGGCGGCATGGACAAGCTGGTCGCCGCGGCCAAGAAGGAGGGCACGCTCAACGCCATCGCGCTGCCCCGCGACTGGGCCAACTACGGCGCCCTGATCGACGGCTTCCAGAAGAAGTACGGCATCAAGATCTCCGTCGAGAACCCCGACGGCTCCAGCCAGGACGAGATCAACGCCGTGACCTCGCGGAAGGGACAGAACCGGGCGCCCGATGTCCTCGACCTCGGCAGTTCGTTCGCGATCAGCGCCGCCCAACAGGGCCTGCTCGCGCCGTACAAGGTGGCCTCGTACGACGACATCCCCACCGGCCAGAAGGACGCGCAGGCCCGCTGGTACAACGACTACGGCGGCTACATCTCCATCGGCTGCGACGCCAAGCGGGTCAAGACCTGCCCCACCACCTTCGCCGACCTGCTCAAGCCGCAGTACAAGGGCCAGGTCGCCCTCAACGGCAACCCCACCAAGTCCGGTTCGGCCTTCGGCGGCGTCTACGCGGCCGCGCTCGCGAACGGCGGCTCCTTCGACGACATCCAGCCCGGCCTCGACTTCTTCGCCAAGCTGAAGAAGAACGGCAACTACACGCCCGTCGAGTCGACCCCGGCCACCGTCGAGAAGGGCGAGACGCCGATCAGCATCGACTGGGACTACCTGAACGCCGGGTACGCCGACGAGTTCAAGTCCAAGGGCGTCGACTGGAAGGTCACGGTCCCGAGCGACGGCCAGTTCTCGCAGTACTACTCCCAGGCCGTCAACAAGGACGCCCCGCACCCGGCGGCCGCCCGCCTGTGGCAGGAGTACCTCTACAGCGCCGAGGGCCAGAACCTCTGGCTCAAGGGATACGCCCGCCCGGCCCTGATGACCGCGATGGAGAAGGCCGGCACCCTCGACAAGGCGGCCGCCGCCAAGCTGCCCGAGGTCTCCGGCACGCCCAAGTTCCCGACCGAGGCCCAGCAGGACAAGGCCAAGACGGTCCTCGGACAGGGCTGGGCGAAGGCCGTCTCCGGATGACGGCCACCGCCGTACGGGTGGACACGGCGCCCGCCGCCCAGGTCAGGCGGCGGCGCCGGTCCCTCGGCTGGGTCGCCGTCCTCCCGCTGCTCGCGTTCGTCGCGGTCGCCTTCGGGCTGCCCGCGATCGCCATGCTCGACGGCGCCTTCACTGCCAAGGACCCGGCCACCGGGGCGACTTCGTACACCCTCGGCAACCTCACCACCTCCCTCAAGGGCGCGTACCTCACCGCGCTGGTCGGCAGTGTGAAGCTGTCCGCGGTGTCCGCCGCCCTCGGCACCCTGGTCGGACTGCCCCTCGCCCAGGCCGTGGTGTCCTCCCGCTTCCGTGCCCTGCGCGAGGCCGTGCTCACCGCGTCCGGAGTGCTCGCCAACTTCGGCGGCGTCCCGCTGGCCTTCGCCTTCGTCGCCACCCTCGGCAACGCCGGTGTGCTGACCCGGCACCTCGGCCTCACCGACAAGGGCTGGGACCTGTACAGCTTCTGGGGCCTGGTCATCGTCTACCTGTACTTCCTGATCCCGCTCATGGTGCTCACCGTCACCCCCGCCCTGGACGGGCTGCGCGTCCAGTGGCGCGAGGCCGCGCAGAACAACGGGGCGACGACCGTGCAGTACTGGCGCTTCGTCGCCCTGCCCGTCCTGCTGCCCACGCTGCTCGGCGGATTCGTGCTGCTCTTCGGCAGCGCCTTCGCCGCGTACGCCACCGCCGCCGCGATGGTGGGCAGCTCGATCCCGCTGGTCACCCTGCAGATCGCCGACGCGATCTCCGGCAACGTGCTGGTCGGCCAGGAGAACGTGGCGCTCGCCCTCAGCCTCGACATGGTCCTGGTCGCGGGCCTGGTCATGGCCGTGTACCTGCCCCTTCAGCGAAGGAGCGCCCGATGGCTCGCCTGAACCTGTGGCGGTGGGGCGTGCTCGGCCTCGCCGGGCTGTACTTCCTGGTGCCGCTGGCCGCCTCCGTCGTCTTCACCGTCGACGTGCCGGGCCAGGGCATCACCTTCGACGCCTACACCCAGATCTTCGCCACCGACGGCTTCGTCTCCAGCCTGCTGCTCTCGCTGGAACTGGCCCTCGCCACCATCGCCGTCGTGCTGCTGCTGATGGTGCCCGCCATGGTCGCGCTGCGGCTCGGCGCGCCCCGGCTCAGGCCGGTCGTCGAGGTGGTGTGCTCGCTGCCGCTGGTCGTCCCGCCGATCGCCTTCGTCGCCGGCATCGGCACGGTCCTCAAGTGGGGGCCCGACCACCTCTCCCGTACCCCGCTGTTCGAGACCTTCGTGGCGATCCAGAACCCCGACTTCCCCTTCGTCCTGGTCCTGGCCTACGTCGTGATGGCGCTGCCCTTCGTCTACCGGGCCCTGGACGCCGGACTCCGCGCGGTCGACGTCCGCACCCTCGTCGAGGCCGCCCGCAGCTGCGGTGCCGGCTGGCCGCAGGCCCTCCTCCAGGCCGTCCTGCCCAACCTGCGCGGCGCCCTCCTCAACGCCTCCTTCCTCACCCTGGCCCTGGTGCTCGGCGAGTTCACCGTGGCCCAGCTGCTGGGCTTCCGGCCGTTCGCCGTGTGGATCGTCAACGTCAGCGGCTCGCAGGCCCAGTTGTCCGTCGCCGTGTCCGTGCTCAGCCTGCTCGTGACGTGGGTGCTGCTCCTCGTCCTGGCCGGCTTCGGCGGCCGTACCCGTCCTACCTCCCGGGGATGACCCATGCCTGAAACAGCTGCAACCGTCGAATTCCGGGGACTGAGGCGGGAGTTCGGCCCGACCGTCGCCCTCGACGGACTCGACCTGAGCGTCGAGCCCGGTGAACTGCTCGCCCTGCTCGGCCCGTCCGGCTGCGGCAAGACCACCGCCCTCAGGATGCTCGCCGGCTTCGAACACCCCGACTCCGGCGAGGTGCTGGTGGACGGCGAGGACGTGACCCGGATGCCGGCCCACCGCCGCGACGCCGGGATGGTCTTCCAGTCGTACAGCCTTTTCCCGCATCTCGACACGCTCGACAACGTGGCCTTCGGACTGCGGATGCGCAAGGTCCGCACAGCCGAACGACGGTCCAGGGCGGCCGAGTTGCTGGACCTCGTCGGGCTCGCCGACAAGGGCGGCCGGTTCCCCCACCAGCTCTCCGGCGGCCAGCAGCAGCGGGTCGCGCTGGCCCGCGCGCTCGCCCTGCGCCCCCGCGTGCTGCTCCTCGACGAACCCCTGTCGGCACTGGACGCCAAGGTGCGGCTCAGCCTCCGCGAGGAGATCCGGCGGCTCCAGCAGGAACTCGGCATCACCACCCTGTTCGTCACCCACGACCAGGAGGAGGCCCTGTCGATGGCGGACCGGGTCGCTGTGATGCACGCCGGCCGGCTCGAACAGTGCGCGCCGCCCAGCGAGTTGTACGGCCGCCCCGCGACCCCCTTCGTCGCCGAGTTCGTCGGCACGATGAGCCGGATCCCGGGACGCCTCGCCGACGGCACGGTCGACGTGCTCGGGCAGCGGCTGCCGGTCGACGGCCCGGTTCCGTCCGGCACCGAGGTCGACGTGCTGGTGCGGCCGGAGGCCGTGCGGGTGCGGGCCGAGGCCGACGGGAAGTCCCGCGTGGTCGCCACGTCCTTCCTGGGCGCGGCCGTCCGCGTCACCGTCCGGCTCGCCGACGGCACCGAGGTCAAGGCCGACCTGCCCGCGCACGACGCCGCCGCGCTCACCGCCGGTTCCGTGGTGAGCGTGTCACTGCCCGAGCGGCCGGTGCTGGTGGCGGAACGCACCCGCTGATCCCCTCGCATGAATCCCCCCACGAAAGAGAAACCCGTGAATCGACTCCCGCTCCAAGCCGTCCTGTTCGACATGGACGGCACGCTCGTCGACACCGAGCGGCTGTGGTGGGAGGCGGTGGAGCAGGTCGCCGGGCGGCCCTTGACCGAGGCGGACCGGCCGGACGTGCTCGGCCGTCCGGTCGAGCACACGGCCGCCTGGCTGGCCGCGGCCACGGGCACCCCGGCCGCCGACCTCGCCGACACCCTGCACCGGGAGTTCGCGGACCGCGTCCGCACCGGTGTCGTGCCCCGCCCCGGCGCGCTCGACCTGCTGGACGCCCTGGCGCGGGAGCGGATCCCCACCGCCCTGGTGACCGCGTCCCCCCGTTCCGTCGCCGACACCGTTCTGGAGGCCCTGGGCGGCGCGAGCCGTTTCGCCGTCTCCGTCACCGCCGACGACACCGAGCACACCAAGCCCGCGCCCGACCCCTATCTCGCCGCCTGCCGCGCGCTCGGCGTGGAGCCCTCGGGGTGCGTGGCCGTCGAGGACACGGAGACCGGCGTGCGCTCCGCCGAGGCGGCCGGCTGCGCCGTCCTCGCCGTGCCCTCACTGGCCCCCATCGACGCTGCCCCGGGCCGCACGGTCCTGACCGGCCTCGAGGACGTCACCGTGCCCCGGCTCCGCGCCCTGCTGCCGTACCGGCTCCGCGTGATGACCTGGAACCTCTGGTACGGCGGCACCAAGGTCCACGACCACCGGGCCAAGCAGCTCAAGGTCATCACCGAGACCGACGTGGACGTGGTCGGACTCCAGGAGACGTACGGCACCGCAACCGAGGAACTCGCCGAGGCGCTCGGCTGGCATCACCACCGGGCCGGGACGAACCTCGGCATCATCAGCCGCTTCCCGGTCACGGCCGTGCTGGGCGACCCGGACGTCGGGTTCTACGGGGCGGCCGGCGCGCGGATCGCCGTAGGGGAGCGGGAGGTCGACGTGTGGACGGCCCACCTCGACGCCGAGGAGTACGGGCCCTACGCGTCCGAACCGCTCGCCCACGAGGAGGTCCGGCTCGGGCAGCTGCGGGACACCCTGCGCCGGATCGGGGACGCGGCGCCCGTCGTCCTCGTCGGCGACTTCAACACCCCCTCCCACCTGGACCGGCCGGATGTCCAGTGGCCGGTGACGAAGGCTGCGGAGGAGGCGGGCTTCCGGGACTCCTTCCGGGAGGCCCGTCCGGATGCCGTACGGGACCCGGGACACACCTGGTCGCCGGTGCACGCCCACCCGGAGCCCCAGGACCGGATCGACTTCGTCCTCCACCGCGGCCTGCGGGTCCTCGACTCGCGGACCTGCGTCAGCGGCACGCCCCGGACCTGGCCGGACGTCGAGAACAACGACTGGCCGTCCGACCACGCAGCGGTGATCACCACATTTTCGCTGGGCAGCGGGCCCGCGACTGTCTAGCATCGGTGTCATGACCTGGCGACATTGATCCACCAGCCGTGCCTCCCGAGGGCCGCCTCGGACGCCGTACCCACGACGTCCGAACCGCCCTTCCGGGAAGGCCCCATGACACTCTCACCCGCACGTGTGCCCGCGACCGGTGCCCGCCGGCTGACGACCACGCTGTACGGCTACGCGTTCCTCGACGACCTCGTCCTGCTGTATCCGGTGTACGCGCTGCTGTTCGCCGACACCGGTCTGCCGCTCTGGCAGATCTCCTCGCTGTTCGCCCTGTGGTCCCTCACGGCCGTCGTCCTGGAGGTGCCCTCCGGAGCCTGGGCCGACACCGTCTCGCGGCGCCGCCTGCTGTGGCTCGGCCCGCTGCTCACGGCCGCCGGCTTCACCCTGTGGGTGACCGTGCCGTCGTACGGCGCCTTCGCGCTGGGCTTCGTCCTGTGGGGAGCCGGTGGCGCGCTCGGGTCCGGTTCGCTGGAGGCCCTGGTCTACGACGAGCTGGAGCGCCTCGGGGCCGCCGAGCGGTACGCGCGCGTGATGGGGCGGGCCCGGGCGGCACGGCTGCTGGCCACCGTCACGGCGATGGGCCTCGCCGGACCGGTCCTCGCCCTGGGCGGCTACCCGGCCGTAGGTGCCGCGAGCGTCCTGGCCTGTCTGCTGGCGGCGGTGACGGCGACCCGGCTCCCGGAACACCGGGTACCGGCGAAGAAGGGGAGCACCCGCTGGTCGGCGACGCTGCGGGCCGGACTCGCCGAGGCCCGCGGGGACCGGACCGTCCGGGGTGCCCTGCTGCTCATCCCGGCCGTCACCGCAGTATGGGGCGCCCTCGACGAGTACGTCTCACTGCTGATCCGCGACCTCGGTGTGGCCGACGCGACCGTGCCCTACCTGGTGCTGCTGGTCTGGGCGACCGTGACCCTCGGCAGCCTGTTCGCCGGACCCGCCGAGCGCCTCGGCACCCGGGGTCTGGCCGCCCTGATCGCGGGTTCCGCGCTCGCCCTGGCGGTGGGCGCCGGAGTCCGCACCCCGGCCGGCATCGCCCTCGTGGGCCTCGCCTTCGCCGGCTTCCAGCTCGCCGAGGTGCTCGCCGACGTCCGTCTCCAGCACCGCATCGAGGACGCCCGCCGGGCCACCCTGACCTCGGTCGCGAGCCTGGGCACGGAGCTGGTCACGGTCGCCGTGTTCGGGCTGTACGCCCTGCTCGGCGCGTCCATGGCGCACAGCACGGTCTTCGTGATCCTCTCCGCGCCGTATCTGGTGACGGCACTGGTGCTGGGCCGGGGGAGCGGGCGTGCGCGCAACGAATCGCCGCGGGAGCGTCCTCGTACGCAATGAACCGCTCACCGGCGCGCAACGGCTTCTCCTTGTCCGCGCCGGTGACCCGCCCGTACCGTCTACATGGCCCTTCCAGTGGCCCCCACATCCACCTTCCGCCCGGTGAGGATCGCGCATGCGCACCGCCCTGCTCCAGAGCTCCGGCCGCCCCGGCTCCGTCGAGGGGAACCTCAAGGTCCTCGACGAGGCCGCGGGCCGGGCCGCCGCCGCGGGCGCCGCGCTGCTGGCCGCACCGGAGATGTTCCTCACCGGGTACGCGATCGGTGACGACATCGGCCGTCTCGCCGAAGCGGCCGACGGCGACTCGGCGGACGCGGTCGCGGAGATCGCCGAGCGCCACGGGGTCGCGATCGCCTACGGCTACCCCGAGCTGGCCGGCGGGTCCGTCTACAACTCCGCCCAGCTGATCTCCGCCGACGGCACCCGGCTCGCCAACTACCGCAAGACCCATCTCTTCGGCTGCTTCGAGCGCGACCGGTTCGTACCGGGAGAACAGCCGGTGGTCCAGGCCGAGTTGGGCGGACTCACCGTAGGTCTCATGATCTGCTACGACGTCGAGTTCCCGGAGAACGTCCGCGCCCACGCCCTGGCCGGCACCGACCTCCTGATCGTGCCGACGGCCCAGATGCACCCGTTCCAGTTCGTCGCCGAGTCCCTGGTGCCGGTGCGGGCCTGGGAGAACCAGATGTACGTCGCCTACGTCAACAGGGTCGGCCAGGAAGGCGAGTTCGAGTTCGTCGGACTCTCCGTGCTGGCCGGCCCCGACGGGGTGGCCCGCGCCCGCGCCGGACGCGCCGAGGAGCTGGTGTTCGCCGACGCCGACCCCGCGTTCCTCACCGCCTCCCGCGAGGCGAACCCCTACCTGACGGACCGCCGGCCCGGCCTCTACGGGTCCCTCGTCTGACGTCTGAACCACCCTCATCGCTGCAAGGAGTCCGTACCCCATGACGTCCACCGTGCCCAACGCCGTCGAGCACGCAGACGAGCACCAGCCGCCGATCACCATGTTCGGGCCGGACTTCCCGTACGCCTACGACGACTTCCTCGCCCACCCGGCGGGCCTCGGCCAGATACCGGCGACCGGGCACGGCACCGAGGTCGCGGTGATCGGCGGCGGTCTCTCCGGCATCGTGGCCGCGTACGAGCTGATGAAGATGGGGCTCAAGCCGGTCTTGTACGAGGCCGACCAGATCGGCGGACGCCTGCGGACCGTGGGCTTCGAGGGCTGTGACCCCACGCTGACCGCGGAGATGGGCGCGATGCGCTTCCCGCCCTCCTCCACCGCCCTCCAGCACTACATCGACCTCGTCGGACTGGAGACCCGCCCCTTCCCCAATCCCCTCGCGGAGGCCACCCCCTCGACGGTCGTCGACCTCAAGGGCGAGTCCCACTACGCCGAGACCATCGGTGACCTCCCGCAGGTCTACCGCGATGTCGCCGAGGCCTGGAACCGGTGCCTCGAAGAGGGCGCGGACTTCACCGACATGAACCGTGCCCTGCGCGAGCGGGACGTGCCGCGCATCCGTGAGATCTGGGGCAAGCTCGTCGAGAAGCTCGACAACCAGACCTTCTACGGCTTCCTCTGCGACTCCGAGGCCTTCAGGTCCTTCCGGCACCGCGAGATCTTCGGGCAGGTCGGCTTCGGCACCGGCGGCTGGGACACCGACTTCCCGAACTCCATCCTGGAGATCCTGCGCGTCGTCTACACCGAGGCCGACGACCACCACCGCGGGATAGTCGGCGGTTCGCAGCAGCTGCCGCTCAGGCTGTGGGAGCGCGCGCCGGAGAAGATCGTCCACTGGCCGTACGGCACCTCGCTCGCGAGCCTGCACATGAACGGCGAGCCCCGGCCCGCCGTCACCCGCCTGCACCGCACCGCCGGCAACCGGATCACCGTGACGGACGCCGACGGTGACATCCGCACCTACGCGGCGGCGATCTTCACGGCCCAGTCCTGGATGCTGCTGTCCAAGATCGCCTGCGACGACTCGCTCTTCCCGATCGACCACTGGACGGCGATCGAGCGCACCCACTACATGGAGTCGAGCAAGCTGTTCGTCCCGGTCGACCGGCCGTTCTGGCTGGACAAGGACGAGGAGACGGACCGGGACGTCATGTCGATGACCCTCACCGACCGTATGACGCGCGGGACGTACCTCCTGGACGACGGCCCGGACCGGCCCGCCGTCATCTGCCTCTCCTACACCTGGTGCGACGACAGCCTGAAGTGGCTGCCGCTGTCCGCGAACGAGCGGATGGAGGTCATGCTGAAGTCGCTCGGCGAGATCTATCCCAAGGTCGACATCCGCAAGCACATCATCGGCAGCCCGGTGACCGTCTCCTGGGAGAACGAGCCCTATTTCATGGGCGCCTTCAAGGCCAACCTGCCCGGCCACTACCGCTACCAGCGGCGCCTGTTCACCCACTTCATGCAGGACCGGCTGCCCGAGGACAAGCGGGGCATCTTCCTCGCCGGCGACGACATCTCCTGGACGGCGGGCTGGGCCGAGGGCGCGATCCAGACCGCGCTGAACGCCGTCTGGGGCGTCATGCACCACTTCGGCGGCGAGACCGACGCGACCAACCCCGGTCCGGGGGACGTGTACGAGGAGATCGCACCGGTCGAACTCCCCGAGGACTAGGACCTGTTGCGTGAGTCGGCTGCGCGCATCGACGATCTCGAGCCAAGTCGGTT
The DNA here is from genome assembly GCF_040607335.1 of Streptomyces sp. NPDC005303. Lineage (NCBI taxonomy): Bacteria > Bacillati > Actinomycetota > Actinomycetes > Kitasatosporales > Streptomycetaceae > Streptomyces > Streptomyces sp. NPDC005303. The sequence continues at coordinate 107,702 of NZ_JBEXGM010000023.1, forward strand.
CAGTCCGGCAGCGGCGTGAGCAGCATGCGGCCCGCGAAGCCGACCGCCGTGTCCAGGCGCTCGGTGAACTCCCCGGCCACGTCGGGCAGTCCGCGCAGGGCCCACATGGCGCGGGCCGCGGTCCAGGTGGCGTCGCGGGCGCGCTCCAGGCTCCAGGAGCCCAGCAGATGGGTGAGCGGGTCGGCGATCTGGAGGAGGTCGGGGCCCGGCATCAGATCTTCGCGGATGCGCTCCTCCAGCGAGACGAGGAGCTCGCCCACGCGGTCGAACTCGTCCTCCACGTCGGCGGGTTCGCAGCCGAGGCTACGACAGGTGTCCACCACGGCGAGCGCCAGGTCGTGCCCGATGTGCGCGTTGATGCCCGCGAGCGCGAACTGCAGTGGACGTACGCCGGGATGGCGGCGGAACTGGAACAGGGGCCGCCAGCACGCCGGTGGACGGTGCCCGCGGGCGGCCGCGTCCACCGCCCCCAGATAGCGCTCGGCGAACCGCACGTCCAGCGTGATCGCGGCTCGCGCGTCCGCGAACCGGCCTCCGTCGACGCACCGGTCGACCGCCTCGGTGACGGCGAGGTAGACACGGTTGAAGACCGCCAGGCCGTCCCGCTCCGGGAGCTCCTCGTCCAGGGCGCGCATACGGGAGACGACCGCGTCGAGGGGAGTGGTGAACTGTTCCAATTGCGCCATGACGGCAGGGTCCCAGTCCTAGGCTGGCCCGGGTACCGGCGGGCCCGACGCTTCCCCAGAACGGGGGAACGCGCCTGCCGTGCGAGGGGGGAGCGACAGGGTGTCAGGCTTACGTGCCCAGCGGCTGGCCGCGCGCCGCGCCGCACGCAGGCGTGCCATCGGCCGCGGTGCGATGGTCGCGGCGGCTTCCCTGGTGGTCGCCGTCGGCACCGCGACCGGGATGCTCTCCGCGCTCGGCGACCGCGTCGGCTCCGACGAGGCGCGGCCGGGGCTGGTCGGCGGCTCCCCGAGCCCCGACTCGCCCGCTGCCGTTACGTCGGCGTCCGGGCCGGCGTCTCCCTCCGTCCCCGCCCCCGCTTCTCCTTCGCCTTCCGGGCGGCCGAGTGCGTCCCCGTCCGCCAAGAAGGCGAGCTCCGGTTCCGCGAAGGCCCGGGTCACCGCCACCCGCCTCTACCGTCACCCGTCCTCCCAGGTGCTCGACTGGGTGCGGGACAACCCGCGCGACTGGCGTGCCGACGTCATAGAGTCCCGCATCGCCGACCGGCCGGCCGCGGTCTGGTTCGCCGACTACACCCCGGCGACCATCACCTCCCGGGTCCGCGCGGTCACCTCGGGCGGCGCCGCGCAGGGCCGGGTCCCGGTGCTCGTGCCGTACGCGATCCCGGACCGTGACTGCGGTGGCGCCTCCGAGGGCGGGGCACCGGATCTCGGCGCGTACGACGCCTGGATCGACCGGTTCGCCGCGGGGCTCGGCTCCCGTGAGGTCGTCGTCGTCCTGGAGCCCGACGCGATCGCCCAGTCCGACTGTCTCCCGGCCGCGGGGCGCGCCGACCGCTTCGCCTCGCTGGCCCGCGCGGGCCGTGTCCTGAAGGCTGCGAACCCCGAGGCCCGCGTCTACTACGACGCCGGGCACTCCGGTTGGCGTCCGGCGTCCGAGCAGGCGGCCCTGCTGAAGCAGGCGGGCGCCGCCTCGGCCGCGTCCTCCGACGGGATCTTCAGCAACGTCTCCAACTTCCACACCACGTCCGCCGAGATCGCCTACGACCGCCGGGTCCTGGACTCCCTTGCCGGACCACCGAGTCTGGGGGCCGTCATCGACACCAGCCGCAACGGCAACGGCGCCCCCTCCGACGGCGAGTGGTGCGACCCGGCGGGCCGGAAGATCGGCCGGCCCCCGACCCTGAACACCGGCGAGGCGGAGGTCGACGCCTACCTGTGGGTGAAGCTCCCGGGGGAGTCGGACGGCTGCAAGGGCACACCGGGTGCGTTCAGCCCGTCGTACGCCTATGAACTGGCCTCGCCGTAGGTCGGCCGAGTGCCACTCCGACACCGGGTGAGCAACCGCTTAGGATAAGGGTCGTTGCTCTATACACCCAGGAGTCCCGCCCGTGACCACCGAAGCCACCCTCGCCCCCGCCCTGTCCTACGGCCGGCTGATCCCCGTCACCGTCCACTTCGACGACCTGGACGCCCTGGGCATGCTTCACAACGCCCGCTACCCGCTGCTCGTCGAGCGGGCCTGGGCCGAGTTCTGGGAGGGGAACGGCATTCGCTTCGACGGTGACTGGGCGAGCGCCGGGGACGCCTGCAACGTCGTCAAGGAACTGCTGATCAGCTACGACGCCCCCGTCACCCGGAGCGGCCCCTACGCCGTCCACCTCTGGCTGGAGCGCCTCGGCACCACCGGCCTGACCTACGGTTTCCGGTTCTGTTCCGCGGACGGGGGCACGACCTTCGCGCGGGGCACCCGGGTACTGGTCCGGCTGGACGCGGGGACACTGCGCCCCGCGCCCTGGAGGGAGGGCTTCAGGGCCGCCGCTCGGGAACTGCTGCGGCCGCGGGGCTGAGCTTCGGGCGGTCGCGGTCGCCGGCGCGCAGCACGCCCGCGAAGGCGACGAGCCCGCAGGCCAGCACGGTCACCAGGACGAACGACACCGTCAGGCTGGTCGCCTGGGCCACGCCTCCCAGCAGGCTCGGCGCGATGAGCCCCGAGGTGTAGGTGATGGTGGCGACGCCCGCGATCGCCTGGCTCGGATTGGGCCCGCTGCGTCCCGCCGCCGCGAAGCACAGCGGTACGACGACGGCGATACCCAGTCCCATCAGGGCGAACCCGGTCATCGCGACCGCCGGATGGCCCGCGAGCACGATCAGCAGTCCACCGGCGGCGGCGAGGAGACCGCCCAGCCGGACCGTACGGACCGAGCCGAAGCGGTTGACCACGGTGTCGCCGACGAGCCGGGCCACCGCCATGGTGAGCATGAAGCCGGTGGTACAGGCCGCGGCGAGCCCCGCCGAGGCCTCGAGCCGGTCCTTGAGATAGACGGCCGACCAGTCCAGGCTCGCGCCCTCCGCGAACACCGCGCAGAAACCGACCGCTCCGATCAGCAGGGCCGACTTCGGCGGCAGCGCGAACCGCGGCGGCGGCTCCTCGTCCTCGGTGGCCTGTACGTCCAGGACCCACTGGCAGGCCAGTACACCGAGTACGGAGAGGCAGGCCGCCGCCAGTGCGAAGTGCACGCGCGCGTCCGCGCCCAGATGCGCGGCGAGCGTGCCGCCCGCCGAGCCGATCAGCGCTCCCGCGCTCCACATCCCGTGCAGCCCGGACAGGATCGACTTGCCGAGCAGGTTCTCGATCTCCACGCCCAGCGCGTTCATGACCACATCGGCCATGCCGGCGCTCGCGCCGTACGCGAACATCGCGAGGCACAGCGTGTAGAGGTTCGGCGCGAGTCCCGGCAGGACCAGGGACAGCGTCCACAGGGTGATCAGCCCGCGCAGCGCCGCCCGGCTGCCGAAACGGTGGCTGGTCCGCGCGGCCAGCGGCATCGAGCAGGACGCGCCGAACGCGGTGAAGGCCAGGGCGAAACCGAGCTGACCCGCGCTCAGTGAGGCGTGGTCCTGGATCCATGGCACCCGTGTCGCGAACGACCCGGTCACGGCCCCGTGCACGGCGAACACGGCGGCTACGGCGTACCGGGCCCGCCGTACCTCTGCCGGCGCGTACACCACATCGCTCATGGTCGGGCCCCTCCCGGTCCTGGTCGTACCCATGCTGCCGCCGTAAACTATCAGGAACCCTGCCTGATAGATAGCTCGTATTCGGCCCTGTGGATCTGAGAGGATTCCCGGCATGCCCGCATCCCCGAGCACCGCCCGGGCCATCAACGACCGGCTCGCCCTGCGCCTGCTCCAGCAGGAAGGCCCGCTGACGGCCGGGCAGTTGAAGCAGCTCACCGGACTGTCCCGGCCGTCCGTCGCCGACCTGGTCGAGCGCCTCGCCGCCGCCGGACTGATCGACGTGGTCGGGGAGTCGGGGGAGCAGCGCCGCGGCCCGAACGCGAAGCTGTACGGCATCGTCGCCGACCAGGCCCATCTCGCGGCCCTCGACGTCCGCACCGAGGGCGTCTCCGTCGTCGTCTCCGACCTGCTGGGACGGGTGCTGGCCGAGGCGTCGGTGCCCATCGGCGGGGACATGGGGACCGGGCCCGCGGTCGAGCAGGCCGTCGCGCTGGTCGAGCGGGCGGCGAAGGAGGCGGGGGTGCCCGGACTCCACACCGTCGGCATCGGCGCCCCCGGCCTGATCGACCCGGCCACGGGCGAACTCCGTGACTCGGGCGGTCTGCCCGCCTGGCACCGGCGACTGGTGCTGGCACTGCAGGAGCGGCTCCCGGAGACCCGCGTCCATGTCGAGAACGAGACCAACCTCGCGGCGCTGGCGGAACAGCGCGAGGGGGGCGCTCAGGACCGGGACACCTTCGTCCTGCTGTGGCTCGGCCACGGCACGGGCGCGGCCGTCGTCCTGGAGGGCACGCTGCGCCGGGGTGCGTCGGGCGGCACGGGGGAGATCGGATTCCTGCCGGTGCCGGGCACCGCGGGGCTGCCGTCGGCCGTGGACTGCGAGGGGGGCTTCCACTCCCTGGCGGGGTCGGCGGCGATCGTGGCACTGGCACAGCGGCACGGGCTGACGGTCGAGGCGGAGGGGCACGAGCCGCTGGCCGCGAGGGTGGTGCGGGAGTCGGTGGCCCGCGCCTCGACGGCGGCGGTGGCGGATGCAGCGACGGCAGTGGTGGCGGATGCCGCGACGGACTTCCTCGACGCCCTGGCCGACCGCCTCGCCGTGGGAGTCGCCTCGGTCGTCGCCATCCTCGACCCCGGCTGCCTGGTCCTGGCCGGCGAGGTGGGCCAGGCGGGCGGGGCGGACCTCGCGGCGAGAGTGGAGCGACGGGTCCGCCGTATGTCGCCGCTCCCGACGGAGGTGCGGGCGAGCGTGCTGGGAGGAGGGGCGGTCCTGCGAGGAGCCCTGCTCACGGCGCGAGAGAGGGCCCAGGACGAGTTGTTCGCGCCCCTTCAGCGGCCTGGGGTGCTGCCGGAGCACGCGGCTCCGTCGCGTGGGCACGATCAGCTTCCGCCGGCCCGCGGATAGTTATTGAACACCGGCAAAGGAGACCCGGCGGCGGGCAAGGGCCGTCGTCACCGCCGCCGGGCCCGTCTCTACGGGTGTCCACGCACGGCGACCCTAAAAAGGACTAGACCATTTCGTCAATGGATATGCGCCATCGGCCCGTTGGGAGTCCGGACCGCCGCACAAGTCCATCGGTACCGTCTGTGAGCCACCCCACACCCGTCGCCTGTATGGACGTCGATCAGGCGTGGCAGACTGGCCCTGTACCAGAAGCAGCGCACTCCGGGGTCGGTGAAAGTCCGAACCGGCGGTTACAGTCCGCGACCCGACCGCTTCCAGCGGCCGGTTGACCAGGTGAAATTCCTGGACCGACGGTTAAAGTCCGGATGGGAGGCAGTGCGCGGCGGGCGGGCATTCGTGCGCGCCGCCGTATCCGTTCGTCCTGAGGGGCGAGTGCGTCCGGCGTCGCCCCCGGTGTTTCCGCTCGTCCTTTCTGTCGTCATCGACAGCCCCGGAGTCCGTGCCCGAATGAGGCAGGGAGGACCCGGGAAGTGTTCACCGGAATCGTCGAAGAGCTGGGCGAGATCACCGCCGTCGAGAACCTCGGCGATGCGTGTCGCTTCCGACTGCGCGGCCCCGTCGTCACCGAGGGCGCGAAACACGGGGACTCCATCGCCGTCAACGGCGTCTGCCTCACCGTCGTCGACCACGAGGGCGACGAGTTCACCGCCGACGTCATGGCCGAAACCCTCGACCGCTCCAGCCTCGGCGCCCTGGGTGTCGGCTCCCGCGTCAACCTGGAGCGCCCCACCGCCGTGGGCGCGCGCCTCGGCGGGCACATCGTGCAGGGGCATGTGGACGGCACCGGCGAGGTCCTGGAGCGCAAGCCCTCCGAGCACTGGGAGATCATCAAGATCTCGCTCCCCGCGGACCTCTCCCGCTATGTCGTGGAGAAGGGCTCCATCACGGTCGACGGCATCAGCCTCACCGTCGTGGACGCCGGCCCCGACTACTTCACCGTCAGCCTGATCCCCACCACCCTCGCCCTGACCACGCTCGGACTCAAGCAGCCCGGCGCCCCGGTCAACCTCGAGGTCGACGTCGTCGCCAAGTACGTCGAGCGCCTGCTCGCGAGCGGTCAGGGGGCGGGGAAGTGAACTCCCTCAACACCGAGGCCTTCACCCTGTTCGGCCAGCACATCCTCTGGTCCGACATGATCGGCAACCTCCTCGGCCTCATAGCCCTCGCCCTCGGCTGGCGCCGCAACCTGTGGAGCTGGCCGGTGCAGTTCGCCTCCGGCCTCATCCTCTTCGGCGCCTTCTACGGCCACCTCACCGGCAGCGCCGGCAAGCAGGCCGTCGTCATGGTGGTCGCCCTGTACGGCTGGTGGCAGTGGAACCGCAACAAGGGGCAGTCCGGCGACGGGCACATCGCCCCCCGGTTCGCCTCCTGGCGTGAGCGCGGAGCGCTGGTCGGCGCCGCCGCCGTCGGCACCGTCGCGGTCGCCCTGCTCTTCAAGGCCTACCCGAGCCTGTCCTGGGACCCGTGGCCGGACGCCTACATCTTCGTCGGCACGGTCGTCGCCATGTACGCCCAGGCCCGCGGCATGGTCGAGTTCTGGTTCGCCTGGCTCCTCGTCGACGTCGTCGGCGTCCCGCTCAATTTCGCCAACGGCTACGCCTTCTCCGGCTTCGTCTACGTCATCTACGGCGCGCTCGTCCTGTGGGGCATGCGCGACTGGTGGCTGCGCTCCCGTGAGTCCGCGCGGCCCGTCATGGAAGGAGCGCCGGCATGACCGCCGCACCCATTCTGTACAGCACCGACGGGTTCGAGGACTTCGCGCTGGACCCCGTCGAGCAGGCCATCGCCGACATCGCGGCAGGCCGGCCCATCGTGGTCGTCGACGACGAGGACCGCGAGAACGAGGGCGACCTGGTCGTCGCCGCCGAGAAGGTCACCCCGGAGATCGTCGCCTTCATGATGAGCGAGTGCCGCGGCCTGATCTGCGCCCCCATGGAGGGGGACGAGCTGGACCGGCTGAAGCTGCCTCAGATGGTCGACGACAACACCGAGTCGATGAAGACCGCGTTCACCGTGTCCGTGGACGCGTCCGGCGCCCACGGCGTGACCACCGGGATCTCGGCGTCCGACCGCGCGACCACGCTCCAGCTCCTCGCGAGCGGCTCCGCCGGGCCCACCGACTTCGTCCGCCCCGGCCACATCTTCCCGCTGCGCGCCAAGGACGGAGGCGTCCTCACCCGCAACGGCCACACCGAGGCCGCCGTCGACCTCGCCCGGCTCGCGGGACTGCGCCCGGCCGGCGCGATCGTGGAGATCGCCGGCGAGGACGGCCGCATGCTCCGCCTCCCCGAGCTGATCCCCTTCGCCCGCAAGCACGGCCTGACGATCATCTCCATCGAGGACCTGATCGCCTACCGCCGCACCAGCGAGCCCACGGTCCGGCGCGAGGCCGAGACCCGGCTGCCCACCGCCCACGGCACCTTCAGGGCGTACGGCTACCGCTCCACCGTCGACGGCGTCGAGCATGTCGCCCTCGTCCACGGCGAGATCGGCGACGGCGAGGACGTCCTGGTCCGCGTCCACTCCGAATGCCTCACCGGCGACATCTTCGGCTCCCTGCGCTGCGACTGCGGCCCGCAGCTCGACGCCTCCCTGGAGCGCATCCAGGAAGAGGGCAGGGGAGTGGTGGTCTACCTGCGCGGCCACGAGGGGCGCGGCATCGGCCTGCTGTCCAAGCTGCGGGCGTACGAACTCCAGGAACAGGGCCACGACACCCTCGACGCCAACCTGGAACTCGGCCTGCCCGCCGACGCCCGCGACTACGGCGCCGGCGCGCAGATCCTGGAGGACCTCGGGGTGCGCAGCCTGCGCCTGATGACCAACAACCCGGAGAAGTCCGAGGCGCTCCTGAGGCACGGCCTCAAGGTCGCCGGGCGGGAGCCGATGCCCGTACAGGCGGGCGAGCACAACCTCCGCTACCTGCGCACCAAGCGGGACCGGATGGGCCACGACCTTCCCTGGCTGGACGCCACCCCGGTGTCCACCTGCGGCAACCAGTAAGCACTTCGAGGAGAGTTCGAGAACGTGAGCGGCAAGGGTGCACCGGAGCTGTCCGTACGCAACGTGGGTGACCTGCGGGTCGCCGTCATCGCGGCGCAGTGGCACGAGAAGGTGATGGACGGACTGGTCGACGGCGCCCTGCGCGCCCTGCGCGACCTGGGCATCGACGAGCCGACCCTGCTCAGGGTCCCCGGCAGCTGGGAGCTCCCGGTCGTCGCCAAGGTCCTCGCGGGCCGCGGCTACGACGCGATCGTCGCCCTCGGCGTCGTCATCCGCGGCGGCACCCCGCACTTCGAGTACGTGTGCCAGGGCGTCACCCAGGGCCTCACCCAGGTCTCCGTCGAGACCGGCGTCCCCGTCGGCATGGGCGTGCTGACCTGCGACACCGAGGAACAGGCCCTGGACCGGGCCGGCCTCGAGGGCTCGAACGAGGACAAGGGGCACGAGGCGGTGACCGCCGCGGTGGCCACGGCGGCCACCCTCCGCTCAGTATCTGAACCGTGGCACTAGGTGGTGCGGGCTTACGCGTAAAGTGGGCGCCACCATGTCCAATAAGACGTTCGAGGAGCTCTTCACCGAGCTCCAGCACAAGGCCGCCAACGGCGACCCCGCCACTTCCCGCACCGCAGAACTGGTCGGCAAGGGCGTCCATGCCATCGGCAAGAAGGTCGTCGAAGAGGCCGCCGAGGTCTGGATGGCCGCCGAGTACGAGGGCAAGGAGGCGGCCGCCGAGGAGATCTCGCAGCTGCTGTACCACGTCCAGGTGATGATGGTCGCGCGCGGCATCTCCCTCGACGACGTCTACGCCCACCTGTAAGCCACGCGCCGAAACCACCCCTGAGAGCAAAGGAAGCCGACCTCATGCTGCGCATCGCCGTCCCCAACAAGGGTTCCCTGTCAGGCCCTGCGGCGGACATGCTGCATGAGGCCGGCTACCAGCAGCGCCGCGAGTCCAAGGAACTGCGGATCGTCGACCCGGTCAACGACGTGGAGTTCTTCTACCTCCGCCCCCGGGACATCGCGATCTACGTCTCCTCCGGCCAGCTCGACATCGGCATCACCGGCCGCGACCTGCTGGTCGACTCCGGTGCCGACGCCGAGGAGATCCTTCCGCTCGGCTTCGCCCGCTCCACCTTCCGTTTCGCCTCCAAGCCGGGCACCGCGAGCGGTGTCGAGGACCTGAAGGGCAAGACGGTCGCCACCTCCTACGAGGGGATCGTCGCGGGGCACCTCGCCGACAACGGCATCGACGCCTCCGTGGTCCACCTCGACGGCGCGGTCGAGACCGCCATCGAGCTCGGGGTCGCCGAGGTCATCGCGGACGTCGTCGAGACCGGCACCAGCCTGCGCAACGCGGGCCTGGAGGTCTTCGGCGAGCCCATCATGAAGTCCGAGGCCGTCGTCATCCGACGCACCGGCACCGACGCCGACGAGGCCGCGGAGTCGAAGGTGCAGCAGTTCCTGCGCCGCCTCCAGGGCGTCCTGGTGGCGCGGACGTACGTGATGATGGACTACGACTGCCGCGTCGAGCAGCTGGAGAAGGCCGTCGCGCTCACCCCGGGCCTGGAGTCCCCGACCGTGTCCCCGCTGCACAACGAGGGCTGGGTAGCCGTCCGCGCGATGGTCCCGGCCAAGGAGGCGCAGCGGATCATGGACGACCTGTACGACATCGGTGCGCGGGCCATCCTGACGACGGCCATCCACGCCTGCCGTCTCTGAGGATCGTGCCGAAGATGTCCTCCGAACTGCCCACCCTCCCGGTCACCTTCCGGCCCGGCCGCACCCGTGCCGTGCTGATCACCGCGGGCGTCGCGATCTTCGTGACGATCACGGTGATCGCGCTCCTGCTGGAGCAGCTGGGGCCCGGCGAGCGCCTGAGCTTCATCGTCACCGCGGCCCTGCTCGCCGGTGTGCTGTTCCTGCTGGCGCGGGTGAAGGTCGTCGCCGACGAGTCCGGCGTCACCGTCCAGAACATCGCCGGCCGACGGCATCTGGAATGGGCCGAGATCATCCAGGTGAACCTCCGCCCGGGCGATCCCTGGGTGTTCCTCAACCTCAGCGACGGCACCAGTCTGCCCGCCCTCGGCATCCAGCCGGGCATCGCGAAGCAGCAGGCCATCGCCGACGCGAAGGCCCTGCGGGCGCTCGCCGAGGCGCACTCCACAGCCCGCTCCGACGAAGATCAGGGCTGACTCGGGGGCTTCCACCCTGCCGCAGTCGGCCATGTCTTGATTAATCTGTTGGCGGAGGCGTTTTCCTTGCGCCTCCGCCTCTCGTTGTTCCTGCTACCCGAGGAGTGACTCCCTCCAGCGATGGACGGATCGTCCTGTAGTACCTGCGCCGCCCCCTCCCGGCATATCGAGGCGGCGGCATGACCATCCCCCTGCTGCTCCTGGGAGCGGCGTTCCTGCTGATTCTCGCCAACGGCTTCTTCGTGGCGGCCGAGTTCGGCCTCGTCACCGTCGAGGCCACGGACGCCGAGAAGGCCGCCGCGGAAGGCGACCGTCGTGCCCGCAGGGTCGCCGAGTCGCTCAAGGAGCTGTCGTTCCAGCTCTCCGGCACCCAGCTCGGCATCACCATCACCTCCCTCGTCGTCGGCATGCTCGCCGAACCGGCCCTCGCGGAACTGCTGCACGGCCCGTTCAAGGCTGTCGGCATCCCTGAGGGCGCGGTCTCCGGCGTGGCCGTCGTCGTCGGCATGCTGCTGGCCTCGGCCGTGCAGATGGTGATCGGCGAACTCGTGCCCAAGAACTGGGCGGTGTCCAAGCCGATGCAGGTCGCCCGCTTCGTGGCCGGCCCGCAGCACGCCTTCGCCCGGCTGTTCCGGCCGGTGATCGCCGCCTTGAACGCGGTCGCCAACCGTCTCGTCCGCGCGCTCGGCATCGAGCCCGCCGAGGGGCTGGCCTCCGCCCGCACCCCGGGCGAGCTGGTCTCCCTGGCCCGCCACTCGGCCCAGGCCGGCGCCCTGGAACAGGACACCGCGGACCTCTTTGTCCGTACCCTGTCGCTCGCCGAGCTCACCGCGCAGCACGTCATGACCCCGCGTGTGAAGGTCAGCTCGCTCCAGGCCTCCGCCACCGCCGAGGACGTCGTCAACCTCACCCGCGCCACCGGTCTGTCCCGCTTCCCGGTCTACCGGGAGAAGATCGACGAGATCGTCGGCATGGTCCACCTCAAGGACGCCCTGGCGGTCCCGGTGCAGGACCGGCTGCGCACCCCCGTCGCCCGCATCGCCCGCCCGGCGCTGCTGGTGCCCGAGACCCTCCCCGTCCAGCCGCTCCTGGCCCAGCTGCGCAACGAGCAGCCCATCGCCGTCGTCGTCGACGAGTACGGCGGCACGGCCGGCGTGGTCACCCTGGAGGACATCGTCGAGGAGATCGTCGGCGAGGTCCGAGACGAGCACGACGGCCAGGACGTCCCCGAACTCGCCGCGGCCCCGCCCGAGGACGGCCGCCTCGCATGGGACGCCGACGGCAGCTGCCGGGTCGACGTCCTGCAGCGCATAGGCCTCGACGTGCCCGAGGGGCCGTACGAGACCGTCGCCGGGCTGGTCGCCGACCTGCTCGGCCGAATCCCCGCCGTCGGCGACCGGGCCGAACTGCCCGGCTGGCGGCTCACCGTCCGCCAGGTCGGGCACTACCGCGCCGAGCGGGTCCGCCTGGTCCGCACGGTCCCCGCGGTCAACGTCATGGAGGCCGCCCGATGAGCGTGCTCCAACTCCTCTTCGCAGCCCTGCTCGTCCTCGCCAACGGATTCTTCGTCGGCGCCGAGTTCGCGCTGGTCTCGGTGCGCCGCAGCCAGATCGAACCGCTCGGCACGGCACGGGCCCGCCAGGTGCTGTACGGCCTGGAGCGGCTGCCCCAGATGATGGCGGCGGCCCAGTTCGGCATCACGGTGTGCTCGCTGACGCTCGGCGCGGTCGCCGAACCGACGGTCGCGCACCTGCTGGAGCCGGTCTTCGAGTGGATCCACCTGCCGCACGGCATGATCCATCCGCTGGGCTACGTCATCGCCCTGGGCGCGGTCGTCTTCTTCCATCTCGTCATCGGCGAGATGGTCCCGAAGAACCTCGCGATGGCGGCCCCGGAGAAGGTCTCGCTGTGGCTCAGCCCCGGCCTGGTGTACTTCGCCCGCCTGTGCAGGCCGATCACCATCGCCCTCGGCGCCTGCGCCCGGGCCATCCTGCGGCTTTTCCACGTCGAGCCCAAGGACGAGGTCGAGGCGGTCTTCACCAGCGAACAGCTGAACCGGCTGGTGGAGGACTCCGGCCAGGCGGGTCTCCTGGACCCCGAGGAACAGGAACGCCTGGAGGACGCGCTGGAACTGGGCTCGCGCCCCGTGACGGACGTCCTGCTGAAGCGCGAGTCCCTGGTGACGGTGCGCCCCTCGGTGACGCCGGGCCAGATCATCGAACTCACCGGCCGGACCGGGTACTCCCGCTTCCCGATCGCCGCGGAGAACGGCGCCTACATGGGGTACCTGCATGTGAAGGACGTACTGGATCTGGAGGACTCGCAGCGGGCGGTGCCCCAGCAGATCTGGCGGCCGATGACGAAGCTGCGGTCCGATCTGCCGCTGGACGACGCCCTCACCGTGATGCGGCGGGCGGCGACGCACTTGGCCCAGGTCGCGGACGGCTCGGGCAAGGTGCTCGGGCTGGTGGCGCTGGAGGATGTGCTGGAGCTGCTGGTGGGCGAGGTACGGGATCCTGCGCACCGGGAGCTGCCGGAGGTTCGGGTCACTGAGCCTCGGAGCAGCGAGGAGGCGTTGGCGTCGTAGTTGTTCGGCCGCGGCCGAGTGGGGGTTGGTCACGCAGTTCCCCGCGCCCCTGGGTGGGTGCAGTCAAGGCCTGCCCAGTGGACGGACGGCGAACCGCCTGCGCCCTGCGGCCCCCGTCCCGGCGGACGGGAATGCCCCTTCGCCGTACGCCG
>NZ_JBEXGM010000024.1:0-118963 GCF_040607335.1 Streptomyces sp. NPDC005303
GGACGCGGCCCCGCGCCCCCGGGGTGGGTGCGGCTACGAAGTCGGGACGGGCCCGTTGCCAGAGACCCCGCTGGGTCTCGACGCCCCGTCGGTTTCCGTGCTGTGCGCGGTCCCCAGCGCCCCTCAGAGCCTCCTGCGCCCGGGCATGAACGTGAAGATCGCGCCGCCCAGCAGCACCGCCGTCCCCGCCACCAGGCCCAGCGCCTTCAACGCGGCGTGGTCGTCCGCGCCGGTCGCGGCCAGACCGCCGCTCGTCGACCCGCCCGACGACGTACCGCCGGAGGACGAGGAACCGCCCGAGACACCACCCTCCTGCTCCTCGGTGGTCAGGGTCAGGGAGACCGCCGTGCTGTCCGGCTTGCAGGTCGTGGTCGTGCCCAGGGCCTTGATCGTCAGGACACCCGGGGCCAGCGTCGACTCACCCGTCGCGCCCGGCTTGTACGTGCCCGTCATGTCCGGGATCTCTATCGGGTCGCCGGACTTGATGGCCGCGGCGTTGGTGGGGCCCTCGACATGGACCGCGCCCGTGTCGGCGCCGCCCACGAGCACGTCCATGGAGGGCTTGACCGAGTCCGCGGGGATGTCGGCGGGGCTGTCCATCGGGGAGTTCTTGAACTGCACGGTCAGGCCGTAACTGCCGCCGCTCTTCCTGGCGTTGCTCTGGATCGTGGAGGTGGCCTTCTTCTCCCCGAGGGGTGACTGGCAGGTGTAGGGGATGTCGACGGCCTTGCCGGTGAAGTCGGTCCGGCCGTCGTCGGAGGAGGGGGAGGTGCTCGGGGTCGCCGTGGCCGTGTCGGTCGGCGTCGGGGTGGGGGTGGCCGTGTCCGTCGGATCCGGAGTGGGCGTCGGTGTCGGTGTCGGTGTCGCGTCGTCCGCGGCCACGTCGATCGTCCCCGCCCCCGGCACCGTCTGCGTCGGTGTGCACACCGTGTTCGTCCCCATCGCGTTCACCGTGTAGGCGCCCGGCGTCAGCGTCACCTTCCCGGCCGCCGTCAGCTTCAACGTGCCCTTCATGTCGGACAGCACCATGTCGCCGCCCTTGGGGATGGCCGGGTTCTCGCGCGGGCCGGTCATCGCGAGGTCGGTGCTCTGCGCGCCGGACGCCTTCAACGTGCCGGTCGGCTGGACCGAGTTCGCCGGCAGATCGATGATGTTCGGGTTCTTCGAGGCGGCCTGCGTGAACTTCCACACCACGTCGATCTCGTCGCCGACCTTCGCGGTGGCCGGAGCGGTGATCTCGACCTTGGTGGTGCCGTCGACGGGGTCGAGTCCGACGCCCGCGGGCGGTACGCACCGGGTCGCGAACGACACCTCGGCGGCCTGGGCGGGCGCGGCGGCCAGGCCGAGCACCGCGCCGGCTCCGGCCAGCACCAGCGCCGCACCGGCCGCGCCCGCTCTTCTCGGCCCGCCGGCCGGTGTGACTCTCCTTCGCTTGCTCACGTGGAACCCTCTCTGGTGGGAGTCGTGGGACTCGTCGGGTTGTCGTCGTGCGGTGCGGAGAGCCGGCCACCGGCCGCGCCCGGATCGGCGTCCGGGGTGAACCACGGCAGGGTGGACGTGGGGGTGGCCGCGTGCGCGGCCGTGGAGGGCTTCAACCCCGGCAGGCGCAGGGCGACTTCGGGCAGTCGCAGGCCACGGTGCCGGAGGCCTCCGGCGGGCCGGGGCCGTACCCGGTCCACCACCGCCATGCCGATGCGGAACAGCGCCGCGGGCACGACCAGGCAGACCAGGAGCCAGAACAGGGTCACGCCCCAGGGCCGGCCCACGCCCCAGGGCTGCTCGGCCAGCACCTTGCCGCCGTACTTCAGCGACACGGTGTAGTCACCGTGTGCGCCGCCCGTGAGTTCGACGGGCAGTTCGATCCGCGCCTTGCCGCCCGGCCGGATCGTGCCGCGCCACTGCTGTTCGTCCCACTGCGGGGCGAACACGCCATGGGCGGTGCCGACCTGGAAGACGGGGTTCTTGACGTCGGAGGTGCCGACGTTGCCGACGGTGAAGACGAGGGTGCGGGCCGCGGGCGCGCCGAACCAGGTCAGCAGGGAGCCGGAGCCGTCGAGCCGGGTGTCGGTGAGGACGGACAACCGCCCGCCGTCGGTCTGGGCGGGCAGCGGTTCCACGGCGTGGCCGGCCACCTGGAAGATCGCGTCGGCCTCGGCCTTCGCCCCGGTCACCGTGGCCACGTGCACCACGCAAGGACAGGGCACCGGCGGCTCGGCGACGGGCAGCTTCCTGCTGAAGCGCCCTTTCGCGTCGGTGGTGACGGCCCGGCCGTCCGCGTTGGCGCAGGAGTTGGTGCCGCCCGGCACCCCGCGCGAGGGCACCGCCTGTCCGCAGACCAGGATCATCAGCAGCGCCCGCGCACGCCATCCGCTGCCGCTCACGGTGATCGAACCGCCGGTCCCCGCCTGGGACTTGGAAAGCTGCACACGCGGACCGTCCGACGCGGCCGCCGTCCCCGCCAGGGGCGCGAGCAACAGCGCGAGCACCGCCAGCATCGCCGCCCACCGCACCTTGCCGCTCGGGCTCACGTCATCGCTCCCGTCAACTCGGCTTGCTTACACGGGGGTTGGGGCGGAGATTCGGGTGAGGATTCGTAGGGGGTCCGGTCGTACGACGCGTTGGCCGCCGTACGGCGAACCGGCCGCCCCCGGCCGCCGTGCCGTGGTCGGGACAGGCACGCCTCGGCTGTCACAGGAGAGCGGACCGGGTCGCTCAGCGGTGTGCGCGGGCCGTCTGGTTGCGCCGGGTCAGCCACAGCGTGCCCGCGGCACCGGCGAGCAGCACCGTGCCGCCGAGCGTGCCGAGGGCGATCGCCGAGTCCTCTGGGCCGGTCTGCGGGAGTGCGGCGCCGGAGCCGCTGTCGCCGTCGCTCCGGGTGCCGCCGCCGGAGGAGCCGGAGGCCGCGGTGACGTCCAGGGTCAGTGCGGCGCCGGGGCTGTTGGTCGGCGTGCAGGTGGTGGTGGTGCCGAGCGCCTTGATGGTGAGGACGCCCGGGGTGAAGGTGACCTTGCCGGACCGCTTCGGGGTGTACGTCCCGGTCAGGTCGTTGATCTTGATGGGGGTGTTGGCGGGGACGACCGCCTGGTTGGCGGGACCGGTCACGTTCATCGTCCCGCTGTCCGCGCCGCCCAGCCTGATGGTGGCGCTCGGGTTCATCGCGCCCTTGCCGAGGTCGACCGGGCTGGAGGAGACGCCCTTCTGCCAGGACATGGTGATCCGGTAGCCGCTGCCGCTCTTGACGCCCTTGATGTCGATGGGCGAGACGGCGCTCTTGTCACCGATGGGCGTCTTGCACTGGTAGTTGACGTTCACGACCTCGGCAAGGGCAGCGGGGGCGGCCATCAGCACCGCCGAGCCGGCCAGAGCCGCGACGGACGCGAGCGCGGCGGTTCGTTTCGGGTACGACACGGTTCCGCTCCCCTTACTCGTTCCTGACGGCACATCAGATCGGCCGTCAAGGTACGCCGGGGCACCGGAGGAAGGAAGAGATAAGGAAGTGTCGGAACTGTGGGGACACGGCAGGAGAGCGCCGGACGGGCTAGGCGGGTGCTCCGAGCTCCGCCCACACGGTCTTGCCGGACACCCCGGGAGCCCGTACGACCCCCCAGTCCAGGGAGAGCCGCTGCACGATGAACATGCCGTGCCCGCCGGGCCGCCCGGCCTGGTGCGGAGTGCGCGGGGCCGGCTGTCCGGTCCCCCGGTCCGAGACCTCGACCCGGATCACCTTGTTGTCACTGGAGATCCGCATCTGGTCCGGGCCCTCCGCATGGAGACACGCGTTCGTCACCAGCTCGGAGACGACGAGGAGCACGTCCTCCGTCACGGCCCGCCGGTCCGCGGACGCCGCCGGAAGCCACCCCCACGCCTGCAACGCCTGCCGGGTGAAGTCGCGCGCGAGCGGGACGACCCCGCTCTCCCCCTCGAAGCTCAGCCGGCGGACCTGCCGTCCCGTCGGCACCTCTGCCTCGCCGCCAGGCTCCACGCCGGGCTCCGGGTCACGGTCGCCCGGCGAGTAGGGCCGGGTGGTGCTCATCAGCGCTTCACCTCACCGATTCACCGGTTCACGATTCACAAGGTCACTGCATGGTCGCTCACCGAACAGTCGTTACGGATGTCTCCTGCCCGAGCGGACCGGTAGAACACCCCTCCATTCGGGACTTATGTCCACAGCGGGAGGTGTGACACCGGGTAGGCACCGGCCGGAGGAGACGAACGGGACATGAGCGGGGCCACCAGGGCCGCCGCCCGGCTCCGCCGCCTCAGTCGCCGGGCTCGCCGGCCAGGGCCTCCTCCAGCGTGTCGTGCACGGTGAAGACCGCGTCGGCCCCCGTGATCTCGAAGACCCGTGCCACGACCGGCAGCATGCCCGCAAGGTGTACGCCACCCCCCGCCGCCTCGGCTTTCAGCCGTGCTCCCAGCAGCACATTCAGTCCGGTGGAGTCACAGAACTCCAGCCGTGTGCAGTCGACGACAAGCCGGCTCTTGCCCTTGGCGAGACACTCCTCGAGTGGCTCACGCAACAAATCGGCCGTGTGGTGATCCAACTCACCTGCTGGAGTCACGACGGCGCTGGAGCCCTCTTGCCGCACCTCAACCAGAAGCCGGCCAGACTGTGCGCTGCCGACCGTCCCGCGGTCCATGCCGTCTCTCTCTCCCGACGTCGTGGCTGCTGATGACGCCCTCGAACACTACGCCTTCTCCACACCCTCCGACACCCGAACAATCACACGCAAACGGACATAACCGCACATAACACACTTGCGGTCGTGTCGGGAAACCGGGTAGGGCTAGTAGAGACACGAACTCGACACGGCCGGCTTTGGAGGCGCCGCACACCGCAGTGCACGAACTGGCTTCGGCAGCCTTATGCCGAGAACGATGGAGGACATCATGTCACCCCGGCTCGACGCCCCGCATACCCATCAGGCGACGTCGACATCCCCCCCGGAACATCTGAATCCCATCGAGCAGGACAGCGAAGGCGATGTGCTCGCCGGGCTTCCGGACATCCCGCCCTTCGAAGAGGTGGGGGCCGTGGACGCGCGTGCTCTCTCCAAGACCCTCTTCGCGCGGCTGGAGTCGCTGGAAGAGGGCACGCACGCATATTCGTACGTCCGCAACACGCTCGTCGAACTGAACCTCGCCCTGGTCAAGTTCGCCGCCTCCCGTTTCCGCTCTCGTAGTGAGCCGATGGAGGACATCATCCAGGTCGGCACCATCGGCCTGATCAAGGCGATCGACCGCTTCGAACTCAGCAGGGGTGTGGAGTTCCCCACCTTCGCGATGCCAACCATCGTGGGTGAGATCAAGCGCTTCTTCCGCGACACGTCCTGGTCGGTGCGGGTGCCGCGCCGTCTCCAGGAGCTCCGGCTCGACCTGGCCAAGGCCGGCGACGAGCTGGCCCAGAAGCTCGACCGCGCCCCCACCGTGGGCGAGCTCGCCGAACGCCTCGGACTGTCGAAGGAGGAGGTCGTCGAGGGCATGGCGGCGTCCAACGCGTACACCGCCGCCTCACTGGACGCCCAGCCCGAGGAGGACGACTCCGAGGGCGCGCTGGCCGACCGGATCGGCTACGAGGACCACGGGCTCGAGGGCATCGAGTACGTCGAGTCCCTCAAGCCGCTCATCGCCGAACTCCCCTCCCGGGACCGCCAGATCCTCTCGCTGCGCTTCGTCGCGGGCATGACCCAGTCGGAGATCGGCGACGAGCTCGGGATCTCGCAGATGCATGTCTCGCGGCTGCTGTCGCGGACCCTGGTGCGACTGCGGAAGGCCCTGACCGTCGAGGAGTGACGCGTCGGCGCTGCTGACCTGCGCGTGTGCCCGGTGTCCGGTGGGACACCGGGCACCGTGCGTCCACGGCTCCTCCTGATTACCCGGCGAAACCCTTTCCCCAAGGGTTCGCTTCCCTCACTATGGTCCCTCACAGACTGGCCGGTACGTCAGGAGGAGGGTGCGCATGACTCGCCCCGACGGGGCGTCCGACGCCCGGCTCACGGAGCTGCTGCGCGCCGACACGGCCACGGCGTACGCGGCCCTGCTGGAGCTCCGCGCCCGCCACCAGCCCTCGGTGCTGGCCTACGCCCGCCTCTGCACGGCCGGTGAGTCCGCGGCCCGGCAGCTGGCCGCGCAGACCTTCACCCTCGCCGCCCGGGAGACGGCCCGCGGGGTCGACCCCGGCGTGCCCTGGCGCCACCGGCTCCTGCTGCTGACGGCCCGGTCGGCGGCGGAGTGGGCGGGGGACGACCGGGCGGCCGGCCTGGACCCGGGTGTCCTGCTGCTCCTGAACACGGCGGGGCCCGGCGGCCCGGTGCCGCCCATGCTCGCCGCCTTCGAGTCCCTGCCGGCCCGTACCCAGGGCCTCGTCTGGTACGGCCTGGTGGAGGGCGAACCGGAACACCGCACCGCCGAACACCTGGGCCTGACCCGCGAGGACGTCGTCTACGGCACGGAGGGGGCCCTGCAGGCCCTGGCCCGGACGTCTCTGAGGTTCCGCCTCGCCGCCTCGGACGACTCCCGGTGCGCGGACTTCCGCCGCCTCATGGAGGAGTCCGTACGACCGGACAACCCTCGCCCCAGCACCGACCTGCACGCCCACATGGCGCACTGCCCGCACTGCACGGCGGCCCACGAGGAGCTGTGCGCGGTGCGGGACACCCCGCGGGCGGCACTGGCGGAGGGGCTGCTGCCGTGGGGCGGGACGGCGTACGCGGGGCGCGGCCCTGCCGAGCCGCAGTCGCGACCACGGACAGGGTCCCGTACGCCGTCCGGTACCTGGCCGCGACCGCGCCGGCTCGTCCTGGCCTCGGCGGCGCTGGGGGTGGCCGTGGTGCCCCTGCTGCTGTTCCTGGTGTCACAGGAGGACGGCCCTCCGGCCGACGCGTCGGCCTCGGCCCCGGCTTCGGCCTCGGTGGGCGGGGGGCTGCCGAGCACACCGCAGGTGACGGTGACGACGACGGTCTCCCCGTCCCCCTCCCCGTCCACGTCTTCCACGAGCAGGCCGCCCTCGCCCTCCCCGACGCGGAGTTCGGCGCCGCCCCGGAAGACGGCTCCTCCCTTCCGCGCGCCGAGCGGCGCCTACGCCCAGGTGGTCAACCTCTCCACGGCCCGCTGCCTGGACGTCGTGGGCGACTTCTCCGAGGGCACGGACGTCGTCACGGCCCCCTGCACCTCGGCCGGCTCCCAGCGCTGGCGCGTCGACACCGGTCGCGGTGTCCTGCAGTCCTACGCCGACCCCGACTTCTGTCTCGACAGCCGCGGCGACGTCGACAAGGGCCTCGGCATCTGGTCCTGCGACTCGGTCGAGGGCCACAACGGCGACAACCTGCGCTTCACGGTCGACCCCGACGGGGTGATCCGCCCGGCGATCGCCATCGCGACGGGGGTGACGCCGGGGAGCGGGGACGGGGTCTCGCTGGAGCCGCTGACGGGGGGAGCGGAGCAGCGGTGGCGGGCAGGGGCGTCCTGAGGCTCAGACCACGCGCTCCCCGCGCCGCCACACCCCGCTGACCAGCGGAACCCCCGGCCGGTACGCCAGATGCACATGGCTGGGGGCGTCCAGGAGGATCAGGTCGGCGACGGCGCCCGGGGTGAGGCGGCCGATGTCGTCGCGGCGGAGGGCGGCCGCTCCGCCCGCCGTGGCCGACCAGAGGGCCTCGTCGGGGGTCATCCGCATGTCGCGTACCGCGAGGGCGATGCAGAAGGGGACCGAGGAGGTGAAGGAGGAGCCCGGGTTGCAGTCCGTGGACAGGGCGACGGTGACGCCGGCGTCCAGCAGGCGGCGGGCGTTCGGCCACTCGGCGCGCGTGGAGAACTCCGCGCCGGGCAGCAGCGTGGCGACCGTACGGCTGTTCGCCAGGGCGTCCACGTCCTCGGCGGTGAGGTGCGTGCAGTGGTCGGCGCTGGCGGCGTCCAGCTCGACGGCCAGCTGGACGCCGGGGCCGTAGGAGAGCTGGTTGGCGTGGATGCGGGGGTGCAGGCCCTTGGCCTTGCCGGCGGTGAGGATCGCGCGGGCCTGGTCGCCGTCGAAGGCGCCCTTCTCGCAGAAGACGTCGATCCAACGGGCGTGCGGGGCGCAGGCGTCGAGCATCTCGCCGGTGACGAGGGAGACGTAGCCCGCCGGGTCGTCCGCGTGGTCGGGGGACACGATGTGGGCGCCGAGGTAGGTGACCTCGTCGGTGTGGGCGGCGGCGATGCGCAGGGCCCTCGCCTCGTCCTCGACGGTCAGGCCGTAGCCGGACTTGGTCTCGAAGGTCGTCGTGCCCTGGCGGAGGGCCTCGGCGAGGTAGTGGGTGAGGTTGCGTTCGAGTTCCTCGTCGCTCGCCGCCCGGGTCGCCGCGACCGTCGTACGGATGCCGCCCGCGCTGTAGGGCCGCCCCGACATACGGGCGTTGAACTCCTGGGTGCGGTCGCCCGCGAAGACGAGGTGGCTGTGGGAGTCGACGAAGCCGGGCAGGACCGCCCGGCCGCCCGCGTCGACCCGATTGTCAGTGGCGGGTGCTTTGCTTTGATCACCGGTCCACACGACGCGGTCGCCCTCGATGACGACGGCGGCGTGCTGGATCAGTCCGAGGGGGGATCCGTCACCGAGGGAGGGGTCGTTGGTGACCAGGGCGGCGATGTTGGTGATGAGCGTGCTCGCGGTGCTCGCGGAGTGGGCGGGGCTGACGGTCGTCGCGTTGCTCATGGCGTCCTCGGTGGCCTGGTCGGCGGTGGGGGCGGGTTCGGGGGCGGGCCGTGGGGGTGTGCTGCGCGGAGTCATCCGTGCAGCGCGGCGACGGCGTCCGCGAGGGCTTTCGGCACATCCGGCACCAGCGTGTGGACCCCGTCCCGCACGACGTGCCGGCCTCCCACGACCGTGTGCGACACGTCTGCTGCCGACGCGGCGAATACGGCCGTCTCGGCTCCGAGCCGCGGAGGCGGCCCTGCCGTCCTGACCGAGTCGAGGGCGATGGTGGTGAAGTCGGCGAGCGCGCCGGGCTCCAGGGTGCCCGCGCGGTCCCAGCCGAGGGCGGCGTGGCCGTCGGCGGAGGCCGCCCGCAGCAGGGCCGCCGCCGTCCAGTGACCTCGTGTGCGGGTGCGCAGACGCTCGTTGAGCTCCATCGCGCGTGCCTCTTCGAGCAGGTCGATGACGGCGTGGCTGTCTGAGCCGAGGGACAGCGGCGAGCCCGCCCGCTGGAGGGCCACGGCCGGTCCGATGCCGTCGGCGAGGTCCCGCTCGGTCGTCGGGCACATGCAGGTGCCGGTGCCGCTGCCGCCGATCAGGGCGATGTCCTCGTCGGTGAGGTGGGTGTTGTGGACGCCGGTGGTGCGCGGCCCGAGGACCCCGTGCGCGGCGAGCAGTTCGGTCGGTGTGCACCCGTGGGCGGCACGGCACGCGTCGTTCTCGGCGGTCTGCTCGGACAGGTGGACGTGGAGCGGGGCCCGCCGCTCCTCGGCCCAGCGCGCCACGGTCGCCAACTGGTCGGCGGGCACGGCCCGTACGGAGTGGATCGCCGCGCCGATCCTCGCGTGATCCCGGTCCTTGAGAACTGAACAGCGTTCGGCCCAGGCGTCCGCGCTGCCGTCGGAGAAGCGGAGCTGGTGGGCGTCGGGCGGCTGTCCGAAGCCGGAGGAGAGATAGGCGGTGTCGAGGAGGGTGACGCGGATGCCGGCGTCGGCGGCGGCCTCGATCAGTGCCTCGCCCATGGCG
Source organism: Streptomyces sp. NPDC005303 (assembly GCF_040607335.1). NCBI lineage: Bacteria > Bacillati > Actinomycetota > Actinomycetes > Kitasatosporales > Streptomycetaceae > Streptomyces > Streptomyces sp. NPDC005303. Next base: position 9,692 of record NZ_JBEXGM010000024.1, read on the forward strand.
TTGGGGTCGGCGTAGGGGGTGCCGCCGCGGGCGTGGTGCAGGTAGTGGAACTCACCCACCGCCGTCACGCCCGCCAGCGCCATCTCCGCGTACACGGCGCGGGCGAGGTCGCGGTAGGTGTCCGGGGTGAGCCGGTCGGCGGTGGCGTACATGACCTCGCGCCAGGTCCAGAAGGTCCCGGAGCCGACCTGGACGGTGGAGCGCAGGGCCCGGTGGAAGGCGTGCGAGTGGGTGTTCGCCAGCCCCGGGAGGGTCAGTCCGCGCAGGATCTCGGCGCCGGGGGGCGGGGTGTCGGTGCCGGTGCGGACGGCGGTGACGCGGCCGTCCGTCCCCGCGGCGGAGCCGCTGGTCGACACCGTCACGGCCACGCCCGGCTCGACGTGCGTGTCGAGCCAGGCGTGCTCCAGCCAGTACGTCTTCGCTGTCACCTGCAGGCCAGCCCTTCCAGTACGTCGGCGAGCGCGAGGACTCCGGCCACGCAGTCGTCCTCGGCGGCGAACTCCGCCGGGGAGTGCGAGACGCCGGTGGGGTTGCGCACGAACAGCATGGCGGTCGGGATGTTCCCGGAGAGGATCCCGGCGTCGTGTCCCGCGCCGGTTCCCAGGACGGGCACCTTGAGATCGGTGCCGGTGCCCAGGATGCGGGCGAGTTCGTCGCGCAGGGCGTGGTCGAACTCGACGACGGGGGTGAAGGACTCCCGGACCACGTCGAGGTCGACTCCGTGGGCCTGCGCGTACTGCCTGGCCGCCTTCTCGATGCCGCCGACCACCTGGTCGAGGCTCTCCTGGTCGGCGGCGCGGGAGTCGAGCCAGCCGCGCACCAGGGAGGGGATGGCGTTGACACCGTTCGGCTCGACGGCGATCTTGCCGAAGGTGGCGACGGCACCGGCGAGTTCGGCCTCGCGGCGGGCGGCGAGCACGGTCTCGGCGTACGACAGCATGGGGTCGCGCCGGTCCACGAGGCGGGTGGTGCCGGCGTGGTTGGCCTCGCCCCGGAAGTCGAACCGCCAGCGGCCGTGCGGCCAGATGGCACTGGCGATGCCGACCCGGTCGCCGGAGAGGTCCAGTGCCCTGCCCTGCTCGACGTGCAGCTCGACGAAGGCGCCGATACGGGCGAGCCGCTCCGGGTCCGCGCCGATGCCGTCGGGGTCGTGTCCGGCGGCCTCCATGGCCCGCGGGAGCGTGACGCCCTCGCCGTCGGTCAGCCGGTGCGCCTGCTCGACGGTGAGCTGCCCGGCGGTGAGCCGCGATCCGACGCAGGCGAGCCCGAAGCGGGCGCCCTCCTCGTCACCGAAGTTGACGAGGGCGAGCGGCTTGGTGAACTCGGCCTGCCGCGCCCGGAGTTCGTCGAGGGCGGCGAAGGAGGACACGACTCCAAGGGGCCCGTCGAAGGCGCCCCCGTCGGGTACGGAGTCGAGGTGCGACCCGGTGACGACGGCGTCCCCCTGAGCGGGGTCCCCGAGCCAGGCCCACTGGTTGCCGTTCCGGTCGACCTCGTAGGTGAGTCCGCGGGCTTCGGCCTGCTCCTTGAACCAGGCCCGGCATTCGGTGTCGGCCCCGGTCCAGGCGAAGCGCCGGTAGCCGTGGGAGTCGGGGTGCCGGCCGATCGGGAGCAGCTCGCGCCACATCTCGTGGAAGGAGGCGGTGCCGTGGCTCTGGACCGTTCCGGAGGTACCGCGCTGCGTCACGCCGAGTCACCCTCGCGCATCGGGACCCGCACGCCCCGCTCGTCGGCGACGGACTCCGCGATGTCGTAGCCGGCGTCCACGTGCCGGATGACGCCCATGCCAGGGTCGTTCGTCAGCACCCGCCGGACCTTCTCGCCGCCCAGCTTCGTACCGTCGGCCACCGTCACCTGCCCGGCGTGGATGGACCGGCCCATACCGACGCCGCCTCCGTGGTGGATCGAGACCCAGGACGCGCCCGAAGCCACGTTGACCATGGCGTTCAGCAGCGGCCAGTCGGCGATCGCGTCGGACCCGTCGAGCATGCCCTCGGTCTCCCGGTAGGGGGAGGCGACGGACCCGGCGTCCAGGTGGTCCCGCCCGATCGCCAGCGGTGCCGCCAGCTCACCGCTCGCCACCATGTCGTTGAACCGCTCACCGGCCTTGTCGCGCTCGCCGTAGCCGAGCCAGCAGATGCGCGCGGGCAGGCCCTGGAAGTGGACCCGCTCCCCGGCCATCTTGATCCAGCGGGCGAGGGACTCGTTCTCGGGGAACAGGTCCAGGATCGCCTTGTCGGTCTTGGCGATGTCGGACGCCTCACCCGACAGCGCGGCCCAGCGGAAGGGGCCCTTGCCCTCGCAGAACAGCGGGCGGATGTAGGCGGGGACGAACCCGGGGAAGGCGAACGCCCGGTCGTACCCGGCGAGTCGGGCCTCGCCCCGGATGGAGTTGCCGTAGTCGAAGACCTCGGCACCGGCGTCCATGAAGCCGACCATGGCCTCGACATGGCGGGCCATCGACTCACGGGCGCGCACGGTGAACCCGGCCGGGTCCTTGGCCGCGGCGGACGCCATGTCGTCGAAGTCGACGCCCACCGGGAGGTACGCCAGCGGGTCGTGCGCGGAGGTCTGGTCGGTGACGATGTCGATGGGCGCGCCCTCGGCGAGCATGCGCGGCAGCAGTTCGGCGGCGTTGCCCAGCAGACCGATGGAGAGCGGGCGGCGGGCGTCCCGGGCCTCGACCGCGAGCTGGAGGGCGTGCTCCAGGCTGTCGGCCCTCACGTCCAGGTAGCGGTGCTCGATGCGCCGCTCGATGGCGCGCGGGTCGCAGTCGATGCAGATGGCGACGCCGTCGTTCATGGTGACCGCGAGGGGCTGGGCGCCGCCCATGCCGCCCAGTCCGGCGGTGAGGGTGATCGTCCCGGCCAGGGTGCCGCCGAACTTCTTCGCGGCGACCGCGGAGAAGGTCTCGTAGGTGCCCTGGAGGATGCCCTGGGTGCCGATGTAGATCCAGGAGCCGGCGGTCATCTGGCCGTACATGGTCAGGCCGAGGGCCTCCAGGCGGCGGAACTCCTCCCAGTTGGCCCAGTCGCCGACGAGGTTGGAGTTGGCGATCAGGACACGCGGGGCCCACTCATGGGTCTGCATGACACCGACGGGGCGGCCGGACTGGACCAGCATGGTCTCGTCCTGCTTGAGGGTGCGCAGCGTGCGGACCATGGCGTCGAAGGAGCGCCAGTCACGGGCGGCCTTGCCGGTGCCGCCGTAGACGACGAGCTTGTCGGGGTGCTCGGCGACCTCGGGGTCGAGGTTGTTCTGCAGCATCCGCAGGGCGGCCTCCTGCTGCCATCCCAGGGCGCTCAGTTCCGTACCGCGCGGCGCTCGGACGGGGCGGGGTCCTGACATGGTCTGCCTCCTGGGGCTCTGCTCTGGAGTGTTGCTGTCGATATTCACATCCTGGCTTTCTGAATAGAACTAGTCAATACGTTCTCGCGTCAGCATCGGTAGGAAGTGATGTTTCAGGACAGGGATGTCTCAGGACAGCGATGGTCGGCCGGCGATGTCCGGCCGGACCTCCCGGACGCGGGCGACGAGCAGGACGGGGACGTGATGGACGAGTACGGCACCACCGGCGGCGAACGACGGGCCGCCCGTCGGGACGAGGCGGTGCGGGCGGCCGTGGAGCAGGGCCTGCTGGGGCCGGACTCCCCCATCGCCGGGCTTCTCGACGTCACCGGCATCCGGGAGTCGGCGGCGGAGCTCCGCGCGGCCTTCGACGAGGTCACCGCGCCCGGCACACCGGTGCTGCACGCGTTCGCGGTGAAGGCGACCCCGCTGGTTCCGGTGCTGCGGCTGCTGCGCGAGGAGGGCATCGGCGCGGAGGTGGCGAGCCCGGGCGAACTGGCGCTGGCGCGGGCGGCGGGGCTCTCACCGGCCCGGACCGTCCTGGACTCGCCCGCCAAGACGCCGGCCGAGCTCAGGGAGGCGCTGGCGCTGGGGATCGCCGTCAACGCGGACAACCCGCAGGAGCTGGACCGCATCGACGGCCTCATGCGGTCGGCGGCCAGCCGTTCACCGCTCGGCATCCGGGTCAACCCGCAGGTCGGCGGCGGCTCCATCGGGGCGACCTCCACGGCCACGGCCACTTCGAAGTTCGGGGTGGCGCTACGGGACGAGGGGGCGCGCGAGTGGGTCGTACGCGCCTACCTCGACCGGCCCTGGCTCTCCCGGCTGCACGCGCACACCGGCTCGCAGGGCATCCCGCTGTCCCTGATGACCCAGGGGATCGCGGAGACTTACGCACTCGCCGAGGAGATCAACCGGCGGATCGGGCGGCCGCAGATCGACACGATCGACATCGGCGGCGGACTGCCGGTGAACTTCGCCTCGGACGTGACCACTCCGACGTACACCGAGTACGCGCGGGCGCTCAGGCAGGCGGTGCCGGGGCTGTTCGACGGGCGGTACGGACTGGTCACCGAGTTCGGGCGGTCACTGCTGGCCAAGCACGGCACGATCGTGGCGCGGGTGGAGTACACCAAGAGCGCGGGCGGGCGGCCGGTCGCGGTGACGCACGCGGGCGTGCAGGTGGCGACGCGGACGGTGTACGTGCCGGGGTCGTGGCCGCTGCGGATCGCGGCGTACGACGGCAAGGGGCGGCCCAAGAGCGGGCCCGAGGTGGTGCAGGACGTCGCCGGTCCGGCCTGTTTCGCGGGCGACCTGCTGGCCGAGGGGCGCGCGCTGCCGCTGCTGGAGCAGGGGGACTACGCGGCGGCGCCGGACACGGGCGCGTACTACTTCGCGCACCACTACGCGTACAACTCGCTGGCCCGGCCGGGTATTTACGGCTTCGCCCCCGACCACGCGGGAGGCGTCCGCTTCGCGACCGTACGGGACCCGCAGACACTCGCCTCGATCGTGGCCGAATCCGGGGGGGCGCACGCCGGTGCGCTCACCACCCTCCAGGCGCCCGAGAGCGGTTGACGCACACCGGTGAGACCGTTGATCAATGGGCCCGTGAACAAGGCAAGTTGACCCACCTTAGTCATCCCGAGCATGTTCCACCGGAAAATGCCAGATCCCTCACCCCTCGCGCACACGTTGCGTAGTTTCGGCGTCACTCAGCCGAACCCCAGGCGGGAGGGGAGCCACGGTGCAGGGAATCGACGAGTGCCTGCTGGAAGCCATGCGGTTGCCGGGCGCGCGGGGAGCCGCGCTGGTCGACTGGACGAGCGGGCTGGCCCTGGGCGCCGTCGGGGAAGCCCCCGGCGGCGACCAGGAGGCGGCCGCCGCGGAGGCCGCCGAGCTCGCCCGGCTCGCCGCCGAGCAGCGCGCCTTCGCATCCGAGAGTCCCGGGGCGGTCGAGCCCTCCGGTAGCTCCGGGACCGCCGAGGCGGGGCCTGCCGGACAGCAGCCGGACCCGCCGGTCGAGGACCTCATCCTCAGCAACCGGGACAGCTACCACGTCCTGCGGTTCGTGCCGACGTCCTTCGACAGCAGCGTGTTCCTGCACCTGTGGCTGGCCCGCGCGGAGGGCAACCTCGCGCTGGCCCGGATCCGGCTCGGTGAGATGGCCGGACGGCTGGAGCTCGAATGACGACGCTCCGCACCACGCCCGCCACCCCGCCGCCCCGGCTGCCGGTGCGCGACAAGGCGGGCGCCCTGGGCCGCGGCTGGGGCGGTGTCTCGCCGATGCTGACCCGGCTGGCCGCCGAGCGCGCCACGGGCATCCTGGTGCGCGAGCGCGGCACCCTGCACCTCGCCGACGGCAAGGTGGTGCACGCCGAGAGCCCGGCCGCCCCCGGCGCCGACGTCCTCCTCGCCGCCCACGGCACGCTGGACGCGGAGGTCTGGCGGCAGGCCCTGGCCGAGAGCATCGCGAGCACCGGGAGCGCCGGCACCGGGGCCCGCCGCCTCACCGGCGCCGAGGCCGTGCACGGGGCGGGCCGCCGGCTGGTCGCGGGCGGACTGCTCTCGGCGGGCGCCCTGGAGATGTGCCGGCTGACCGCGCTGTACGACGCGGCGTACTTCGCCCTCGCCCCGAGCAGTACCCCGGGCCGCTTCCGCTACGGCACCGAGGACGGACCGGACGCGCCCGCCGTGCCCGACGTACCCGCCGCGCCCCTGGAGCCCGACGGCACCCCCGGCGTCCCGCGCCCCATCCCGGTCGCCGACCTGGAGCGCGAGACCCTGCGCCGCCGCGACCTGCTGCACCGCGTCTGGCCCGACGCCCTGCCGGACGAGGTCCCGCTGATCCGGGAACACCGCCCCGCGCCCCCGCCGCTCCCGGCCCGGCGGCAGGCGGTGCTGGCCCGCGTCGACGGCATCCGCACGGCGTCGGAGATCGCCCGCGAGCTGGGCCGCCCGGCCTTCCACACCCTGATGGACGTACGGCGGCTGGTGGCGGCCGGAGTGGTCTCGCCCTGCCCACCGCTGACCTTCACCGAACCCAGGCCCGGGCCCGGCCCGCTCGGTCCGCCGGGCCCGCTCGGTCCGCCGGGCCCACCGGGCGCCGGTGTCTTCGTCGACCCCGTCGAGTCCGTCGATCCCCACATCACCTTGCTGAAGAGGCTCAGGGATGCGCTGGAGGCCCTTTGAGAGGCAGCGGATCCGCGCCGAGAGGAGAGATGTGATGGCAGCAGCTCAGGACGAGATCCTGGAGGAGCTGCGCCGGCTCAGAGCCCGGGTGCCGCAGCTCACCGGCGCCCTCGCGGCCGACAGCGACGGGCTCGTCCTGGCCCAGGACACCCCGGGCGTCGATCCGCAGGCCGTGGCCGAGCTCACCGGGACCACCCGCGCGCTCGCCGCCCAGCTGGCCGACGCGACCGGCCAGGGGGACCTGCGCGAACTGCTCGTGCGAGGCGTGTACGGCTACGTCGCCACCTACGCGGCGGGCGCCGGGGCCGTCGTGACGCTGCTCGCGCAGGACCGGGTCAACGTCGGCCGCCTCCATCTGGAGGGCCGTCGGGCGGGCGCCCGGATCGCCGAGCTCGTCGACGGCGTGGTCGCCGAACCCACAGAAGCCATCGCGAAGGCGCCCGCGAAGCCCGCTCCGGCACGTGCCAGAGCGGCCCGCACGTCCCGGGCCAAGCCCGTGGACACCCGCGCCGCGGCCACCGCACCGACGGCGGCCCGCACCACCACCGAAAGTTGAGAGAACCGAGGAGACACAGTCATGACCAACACCGAAACCGCGTTGAAGGAAGCCCTCGCCTCCATCGAGGGCGCGACCGGCGTCGCGCTCGTCGACTACACCAGCGGCATGGCGCTCGGCACCATGGGCGGCAGCAAGGGCTTCGACCTGAACGTGGCCGCCGCCGGCAACACCGACGTGGTCCGCGCGAAGATGCGCACGATGGAGCACCTCGGGCTCAAGGGCCAGATCGAGGACATCCTGATCACCCTGTCCGACCAGTACCACCTGATCCGCCTGATCAGCGGACGCGGTGGCAACGGCCTCTTCCTCTACCTGGTCCTGGACGCCAAGCGGTCCAACCTCGCGATGGCCCGCCACCAGCTGAGGCAGATCGAGAACGACCTGGAGGTGTGACCCGGTTCCACCGGAACTAGACGAGTGCCGCGGTGCGGCGGCGCGCTCCTCCCGGGGCCGCGTCGCCCGCCGCGATACCCGTGCTGCGGTACGCCCTGACCGCCTTGCCGGCCGGGCGGCCGCCGTTCGCGGCGAGCCAGTCGACCCGCACCCACAGCAGCGCGTCCCCGTCCCGCTCGCGCCGCCCGAGCCAGGCGGCCTTGAGCCTGAGGCCCGTACCGCACCCGGCGAGCAGCATGCCGCCCGCCACGGGCACCGCGAACGAACTCAGCAGCGCGACCAGCCAGGCCAGCAGCAGCCACCAGCGGTGTCCCCGGCGCCAGTTGCGCACACTGACCGCACGGTCCTGGAGCACGTCGTGCTTCCCGGCGCGGACGGCCGCCCGCCCCAGCGCCGTGTACCGCTTGCGGCGGCCGTACGACACCACGGCCGCCGCCACGATGAACAGCGCCGCGCCCGCCATCACCCCGATCCGCCGCCCGGTCAGCCCCGGGATCAGCAGCCCGACGCCCGCCGCGAACACCCCGAGCCACCACAGGGGTGCGGCCCCGGCGCGCACGACGACGGCCACCCGAGCCAGCCCCTGAACCCTGCGATCTGCGCGTGCCACGTCCCGCCTCCTCGTCGTCCTGGCACAGTCCTGCCGGTCGGGGAGGCTAGCGGGCGAACGTGAGACGAGCCTGAAAAAACGCCCTACTCGACGAAGAGTCCGCGCGCCGCGGCCCGCGCGTCGAACTCCTCCAGGCGGGCCTGCGCCTCCGGCAGGTCGTCGCACATCGCCTCCAGCAGCACCCGGCCGAGCAGCATCGGCGCGCAGGCGGTGTCGAAGGCGAGGCCGGTGCCGACGGCGGCGGGCAGCAGCAGGTCGGAGACCTTGGCGACCGGCGCGAAGGCGGAGTCGGCGACGGTGACCACGCTCAGGCCCGCCTCCTTGGCGTAGGCGAGGGTGTCGACGACCTCGCGCGGATGCCGGGGCAGGGCGAAGCACAGCAGGGTGGAGGCGCCCGCGCGGACGGCGGCGTCGATGCGGTCGTGGATCATCGTGCCGCCCTCGTTGAGCAGCCGTACGTCCGGGTGGACCTTGGCGGCGAAGTACGCGAAGCCGTAGGCCTGGGAGGCGGCGGCCCGCAGCCCGAGCACCGGCAGCGGGCGGGAGGCGGCGAGCAGCCGCCCGGCCTTCTGCACGGGGCGTGGGTCGGCGAGGACCTCCGCCAGGTGCCTGAGGTTCTCGATCTCGGCCTCGACGGCCTGCTGGTACTCGTTGTACGACGCGGAGGCCGCCGTCTGTTCGGCGGGCGCGACCTCGCGCAGGTGTCTGCGCAGGGCGGGGTAGCCGTCGAAGCCGAGGGCCACGGCGAAGCGGGTGACGGAGGGCTGGCTGACCCCGGCCAGTTCGGCCAGCTCCACGCTGGACAGGAACGGCACGTCGGCGGCCCGCCGCACCATGCTGTGCGCGATGCGCCGCTGGGTCGGTGTGAGCCGGTGCCCCTCGAACAGTGTCTGAAGCCGTCCCGCGGGAGTGTCCACCACACCCGCGCCGCCCATGTCGCTCATGCCTCGATCCCCCTCCAGATCTCCGTGAACCGGTCGAGCAGTGCGGCCGCCGCCGTCACGTCGCCCGTGAGCGGCCGGTCGGCCGGGTCCTCCGCCAGCACCGCCTCGGCGAGCTCCAGCGCGCGGCCCACCGGGAGGTCCGGGTCGGGCCTGAGGTCACGCTGGCGCAGCGCCCTTACGGCGGCGACGAGTTCGCAGCCGACGACGAGACGGTACGCGCCGCACACGCGCAGTGTCTGGCGTGCGGCGAGCGAGGCGAAGCTGGCCTGTTCCTCGACGCCTCGGGAGAGTACAGCGTGCCCGAGCGAGGCGGGCGCGGAGAAGGCCCGCAGGTCGCCGAGGGCGGCCCCGGCGGCGTACTCCAGGATCATCACGCCGGAGGAGGCGGGCTCCTGGTCGGCGAGGAAGGGCCGCAGCCGGGTGAAGGCGGGCTCGTTGAGCGTGGAGAGCCGGGACGTGGACAGGCGGGCGACCTGGGTGAGGGCCAGCCTGAAGTGGTCCAGGGCGAGGGCGAGTTGGGCCTGGTAGAAGCCGCCGTGGTGGTAGGCGGCCATGTCCTCGGGGGAGATGAGGGGGTTCTCGGCGGCCGCGTTGATCTCGATGGCGAGGACCTCCTCCAGGGCGTCGGCGGCGTCGTGGGCGGGACCATGGATCTGCGGGAGACACCGGAAGCCGTAGGGGTCCTGGATGCGCCCGAGCGGAGGGGTGGGCCGGTCCTCGGCCCCGATCAACTGCCGCATCCGCCGCGCCACTTCGGCGGACCCGCGGTGCGGCCGGGCCGCGTGCACGGGAGCGGCGTACGCCTCGTGGGACCCGTCCACGGCCAGCAGGGACAGTGCCCCGACGACCTGCGTGGCCTCGATCAGCCCGCGCAACTCGTGCAGCGCGAGGGCGGCTTGCCCGAGTGTGAGGGCGTTGCTGCTGATGAAGGCGAGGGCGTCGTTGTTGTCGAGGAGCTGGGGTTCGGGCGCACCCCCCGCGGCACTGTCCGTCCCTCGCCAGGGATGCTCCCCCGCCAGCGCCAGCCCCACCTGGGCAAGGGCCGCGATGTCGCCGGTCCCCACCGAGCCGAACTCGTTGACGACCGGGTACGCGCCGCTCTCCAGTGCCTCGCACAGGGCCGTGACGACGGTCGGCCGCAGTCCCGCACCGCCTGCCAGGAGCTGGTTGGCGCGGACCGCGAGCATCGCGCGGACCTGCCGGGCGGGGAGTTCCTCGCCGATCGCGCCGGCGTGGCTGCGCAGCAGCCGCAGCCCGTGTTCGGCGGCCGCCTCGGTGGGCACGTCCTCGTTCCGGTTGGCGCCGACGCCGGTCGAGCGGCCGTAGACGCGTCCCGTCGCGGCGATCTGCCGGGCGGCGTCCCAGGACTCGGTGACCCGCTTCATCGCGTCGGTCCCGGGCACCGGCCGGGCGCTCCCGTCGGCGAGGCGGGCGACGTCCGCGACGCCGAGCGCGATCCCGTCGAGGATCACCAGCCCGGTGTGCCCGACCGCGACGGGATCCGGCGCGTCCACGATCCGAGACGACATCTAGCCCAAACTCCCCTCAAAGCGGACAACTGATCTTGCCTGACGGTCATCCGTTACCTCGGATTAACACCGAACCGTTGACAACCTATTCAGCTACCAAGAACTCTGCATGACGTTATACAGCCGGGCAAGGGACAACTCATGATCCAGTTCGACGCGGTCCACAAGCGCTTCCCCAACGGCACGACAGCAGTGCACGATCTCACCCTCGACATGCCGGAAGGCGGCGTGACCGTCCTCGTCGGATCCTCCGGTTGCGGCAAGACGACCACTCTGAGGATGATCAACCGGATGGTCGAACCGACCTCCGGCACCATCAAGGTCGGCGGCAAGGACGTCACCCGCCAGGACGCGGCTCAGCTGCGCCGCTCCATCGGTTACGTCATCCAGCAGTCCGGCCTCTTCCCGCACCGCACGGTGCTGGACAACATCGCCACCGTCCCGCTCCTGCTCGGCCACGGCCGCAAGAAGGCCCGCGCCAGAGCGGCGGAACTCCTGGAGACCGTCGGCCTCACCCCCGAGTCCGGCAAGCGGTACCCGCACCAGCTCTCCGGCGGCCAGCAGCAGCGCGTCGGCGTCGCCCGCGCCCTCGCCGCCGACCCGCCGGTCCTGCTCATGGACGAGCCGTTCGGCGCGGTCGACCCGGTCGTGCGCACCCAGCTCCAGGACGAACTGCTCAGGCTCCAGAAGGAGTTGAACAAGACCATCGTCTTCGTCACGCACGACGTCGACGAGGCCGTCCGCCTCGGCGACCGCATCGCGATCTTCCGCACCGGCGGCCACCTCGTCCAGTGCGCCCCGCCCGCCGAACTCCTCGCCCGCCCCGCCGACGACTTCGTGGCCGACTTCCTCGGCGCCGAACGCGGCCTGAAGCTGCTCTCGCTGAAGACCCTGGCCGAGCTCCCGCAGGGCCCCGCACCGGAAGGGACCGCCTGGTCCCTCGTGTGCGACGCGGCGGGCAGGCCCCTGCACTGGGCGGCCGGGGACGCCGAGGTCCCCGTACGACCGCTCAAGGACGGCGACTCCCTGCTCGCCGCCCTCGACGAGTCCGTCGCCTCCCCCACCGGCCTGGTCGCCCGCGTCGACGCCGAGGGCGTCCTCACCGGCGTCACCTCCCGCGACGACATCCACCAGCACGCCGGCCGGGCCCACACGGAAGCCCGGGTGGCCGCATGACCATCGACTGGTCGTGGATATCCGGCCACACCGACGACCTGACCACCCTCACCGTCTCCCACCTCCAGGCAGCCCTCAGCGCCGTCTTCTTCGGCCTGCTGATCAGCCTCCCCCTCGCCGTGGTCGCGCACCGCGTCCGCCCCCTGCGCGGCTTCCTGCTCGGGCTCTCGAACGTCCTGTTCACGATCCCGTCGATCGCGATCTTCGTGCTCCTGCTGCCGATCAGCGGCCTGACCCGCACCACGACCGTGATCGGCCTGACCGTCTACACGCTGGTCGTCCTGCTGCGGAACACCGTAGAGGGCCTCGACTCGGTCCCCGCGAAGACCAAGGAGGCCGCGAAGGCGATGGGCACCCGCCCCCTGCGCACGCTCCTCACCGTCGAACTCCCCCTCGCGCTCCCCGTGATCATGGCTGGCGTCCGCATCGCGACCGTCATGTCCATCTCCCTGGTCTCGGTCGCCACCTACATCGGCGACGGCGGACTCGGCCAGCTCTTCACCGACGGCTTCCAGCGCGACTTCCCGACCCCGGTGATCGTGGGCGTGATCCTCACGCTGCTGCTCGCCGTGGTCGCGGACGCCCTGCTGGTGGCCCTCCAGTACGTCCTGACCCCATGGCGGCGGAGGCGAGCCTGACATGTACGAACTCCTCAAGAACCTCGGCACCTGGCTGACCAGCGGCTCCCAGTGGACCGGCACGGACGGCATCGCCCACCGCCTCGCCGAGCACCTGCAGTACTCGCTCCTCGCGACCCTTGTCGCGGCCGCGATCGGCCTCCCCCTCGGACTGCTGATCGGCCACACCGGCAAGGGCGCCTTCCTCGCGATCAACCTCGCGTCCTTCGGCCGCGCCCTGCCCACCGTCGGCCTGGTCGTGCTGGTCTTCCTGGCCGGCGGCCTGTCCATGCTCCCGGTCTACGTCGCCCTGGTCGCCCTCGCGGTCCCGGCGATCGTCACCAACACCTACGCCGGCATGACGGCCGTCGACCCGGACGTGCGCGACGCCGCCCGCGGCCAGGGCATGCGCGGCCACCAGGTCCTGTTCCAGGTCGAACTGCCCCTCGCGCTCCCCCTGATCATGACCGGCCTGCGGCTGGCACTGATCCAGGTCGTCGCCACCGCGACCATCGCGGCGTACGTCTCCTTCGGCGGCCTGGGCCGCTACGTCTTCGACGGCCTCGCCCAGCGCGACCTCGTACAGGTGCTCGGCGGGGCGGTGCTGGTCGCCGTGATCGCCGTTGCCCTCGACCTTCTCCTCTCCGCCCTCCAGCGCTTCCTCTTCCGCCACCGCACCGCGTAAGGACCCCTCCGATGAACCGACGCACCCTCCTCGGCGGCCTCCTCGCGGCGGCCTCCGTCCCCGCCCTCTCCGCCTGCTCCAGCGGCATCACCTCCCTCGACGGCGGTGGCACGGTCTCCGGCGGCAGCGGCTCCAGCAAGGGCGGACTCACCATCGGCACCGCCAACTTCACCGAGAACCAGGTCCTCGGCTACCTGTACGCGGCGGTGCTGCGACAGGCCGGCGTGAAGGTGAAGGTCCGCCCCAACCTCGGCACCCGCGAGATCGTGATCCCCGCCCTCAAGGCGGGCGACATCGACCTGCTGCCCGAGTACCAGGGCGCCCTCCTCAACTACCTCGCCCCCAAGGACACCTCCGCGGAACCGGGCACCATGCAGAACGCGCTCACCCTGGCGATGCCCGCCGGCCTCCAGGTCCTCCCGTACGGCCAGGCCGCCGACTCCGACTGCTTCGTCGTCACCCGGGCGACCGCACGCAAATACGGCCTGACCTCCCTCGCCGACCTCGCCAAGCAGAACGGCCGACTGGTCATCGGCGCCGCACCCGAGGTGAAGAAGCGCCAAGTGGGCGCGGTCGGCCTCAAGGACGTCTACGGCGTCGAGTTCAAGGAGTTCAAGTCACTCGACTCGGACGGCCCACTGGTCAAGGGCGCCCTGAAGAAGGGGGACGTCGACGTCGCGAACCTCTTCACCACCGACACCGACATCGCCGCCCACGACTGGGTCGTACTGACCGACCCCAAGAACCTCATCCCCAGCCAGCACATCGTCCCCCTCATAGCCGACCGCAAGGCCGACGACACCGTCCGCAAGGCCCTCGCCCGCCTGGGCAACACCCTCACCACCGCCCAGCTCACCCAGCTCAACAGCCAGGTCGACAACGACAAGAAGGACCCCGAGGACGTGGCGGACGCGTACGCCAGGCAGCACGGGCTGACCTAGGAAGGACCCCCGCCGCAACAGGGGGGCTAACCCCAGTGCAGCGGATGTTCCCGCTGCATACCGTGGACCCCATGACCGGAATGGATGCGCGGGACCCCGAACTCAAGAAGGAACTCAACGCCACCCTGCAGGCCCGCAGGGAACTGGGCGAGGAGTACGAGTCCGCGCTGGTCGACTCGTTTTTGGAGAAGGTCGACCAGCGGATCGACGGCGCCGTGGACCGACGCCTGCGCCGGCAGCTCGCCGAGCAGCAGATGGTGTCGGCCCGGGGCGCCCGCTCGCCCAAGCCCACCGACTCCTTCGGCGAACGCTTCGGCTTCGCCATCGTCTCCCTGGTCCTGGCGATCCCGCTCTCCGCGATCGGCGGCGCCCTGGCCAACCTCCCCGGCCTCCTGGTCGCCTGGGTCGGCATCGTCGGCGTCAACGCCTTCCAGGCGCTCCGCGTCAACCCGGACCTCTTCCGGGGCCGGCGCGCGAAGCCGTCCCCCCACGGCAGCGACTGGGAGAACTGACCCCGCGCTCACACCTGCGCGGTGGGCAGCACCACGACCTGGCGCAGGTTGACGTGGCGGGGCCGGCTGGTGACGTAGGCGACGACGTCGGCGAGCTCGGCGGCCGCCAGCGTGCCCATCGCCTCGACCATCCCACCGATCTGCTCCCGCAGCCCGTCGTTGTCGATGTGCGTGGCCAGCTCGCTCTCCGTCAGCCCCGGCTCGATGTTGGTGACCCGCACGCCCCGCGGCCCGAACTCGCTCCTCAGCAGCGCCGAGAGATGCGTGACCGCGGCCTTCGTCGCCCCGTACACGGCGTAGTTCGTGAAGCCCGTGACGTGGGCGCCGATGGACGAGACGTTCACCAGGTCCGCGCTGCGCCCCTGCGCGGCCGCCTCGTTCAGGTCCTGGGCGAAGGCGCCGATGACGCGCAGGACACCGGTCACATTGGTGTCGATCATCCGCTGCCACTCATCGATGCGGGCGTCGACGATCGGGTTCGGCAGCATCACGCCCGCGTTGTTCACCACCAGGTCGACCGCCCCGTAGGCCGCGTGGACGCTCTCCACGGCCGCCGCCACCGACGCCTCGTCGGTGACGTCCGCGACCACGGCCAGCGCCTGCCCGCCGCCGGCCCGGATCTTCCCCACGACCTCCGCCAGCCGCTCACCGCGCCGCGCGAGCAGCGCGACCCGTGCCCCCTGCGCGGCCAGCAGCACGGCGACCGCCTCACCGATCCCGCTCGCGGCCCCGGTGACGACAGCGGTACGTCCGGCCAGATTCTCGTACGACATCGAAGTGCTCCTCGGTGGGATGTCCGCCGGGGTGACTCCCCGGCCTCGCCCACCACCCTGCGGCGCCCGGGCCGCCTTACCCAGGGATGCGCTTTTCCTGGGTCTGCCAGTACCAGGTTCCGGACCCCGGCCTCCTCTACGATCGAACCCATGAACGGGGACCTCGGAGACTTCCTGCGCTCACGCCGCGCCCGCTTACAGCCCGAGGAGGTGGGGCTGCCCTCGTACGGCCGGCGCCGCGTGCCCGGCCTGCGCCGGGAGGAGGTGGCACAGCTTGCCGGAGTGAGCGTCGACTACTACATCCGGCTGGAGCAGGGCAGAGGTTCTAGCGTCTCCGAGGCCGTCCTGGACGCCGTCGCGCGCGTCCTGCGCCTGGACGAGACCGAGCGCGCCTACCTCCACGCCGTGGCCCACCCCCGCAGACGGACCGACCGTCCGACGCGGCCCCGCGTCCGCCCGGCCGTCCAGCTCATGATCGACGCCATGGACCGCACCCCGGCCTTCGTCCTGGACCGCCACATGACCGTCCTGGCCTGGAACCCCCTGGCCGACGCGGTGTTCGGCTACAGCGGTACGACGGCCAAGGCCCGCAGCATCCCGCGGCACGTCTTCCTCGACCCCGCCGCCCGCGACTTCTACCCGGACTGGCAGGCGGTGGCCGCCCAGAGCGTGGCCCATCTGCGGGTCCTGGCGGGCCACCACCAGGACGACCGCGAGCTGACCTCGCTCGTCGGTGAACTCTCCCTCAAGAGCCAGGACTTCCGCCGCCTGTGGGCCGACCACCAGGTCAAGGAGTGCGCCTACGGCGTGAAGCGGCTCCAGCACCCGGTGGCGGGCCTGCTCGTCTTCCCCTACGAGACCCTCACGATCCCGGGAGACGGCGACCAGACCCTGCTCGTCTACACACCGGAACCGGGGTCGGAGACGGCGGAGAGGCTGGCGCTGCTGGGAAGCTGGGCATCCAGCCCCGCGCGCTGAGAAAGTAATGCGCGGGGACCGCCGCACCCCCGATACCGGGGGGCGGGACGACGGCGGTCCCCGCGAAGGACGTCGACCGGGTCAGGCCAGGTCTCACGTCCGGCGTCCATGGAGGTCCGGGAGCCGCTCCGGAGGTCCTTGGACGTTCGGCGCCGGCTGGGGCGGGGAGCCGCTCCCGCCCTGCCGACATCCACCAATGTGCCGGACGCGTGTTAAGCGTGTGCTGCGCGGACGTGACACGCTCGTACCAGTTCCGCGAAGTCCGGTCGCTCATCGATTCAGACGTCAAGCCGCAGCACGGCTGATCACTCGTTTTGTTGACTCAGTCGGCCATCCATTCACCGGCCGCGCCGCCCACCTGCATATTTCGAGGTGCCCGAACTGTTCGTCCCACCTCGAAGAGGCACTCGTATGCCCGGCTGGTCCAGGAGCTTCCTCAATCCCTCACTCGTCGCGGCTCTGGAAGCCGGACGCACCTTCGAGGAGTGGCTCGGCGGCCGGATACCCGGAGTCGACTACGCCCGGATCAGTGCCGACCAGAGCACCCGATCCGCCGTGCTGGCCAGGGGACGCGAGGCCGGGACGGGCATTCGTCATCAGCACGAGGAGAACATCGAGACCGCCGCCGCGTTGGGGGTGGCCATCGTGCGGTTCCACGAGGACAACGGCCTGACGGCGGCACACCCGGCTGTCGTGCGACCGGCGTTCGTCGAGATGGTCGCCACCCTGCACTGCCGTAGAACGAGCGAGGGCCATCCGGTCCAGGCCCTCATCGCGACGGAGCGCGAACGCGTGTGGCGCTCGGCTGCGGACTTCGCCCGAGTGCGTCAGGCTCTCACCGTCACCGAGGAGGGCTGTTCGTGGAACGTCGAGCGGTGTTCGACCTCGCCTCGACGGACAGCGCGAGTGACGCGGCCGCCGGCGACGCAGAGGTCGGGCGGACCAAGGAGCGCATCGAACGCCACATCCGCCGACGTGCCATCGACGGCGGGACCCCGGGAGGGCGCAGACGCTTCGGCTGGCTCTGCCCGGATCCACGATCGGGACGCAAGATCAACATGCGCAGAGATCCCGAGGAATGGCCCGTCCTGCGAGAGATGATCGAAGCGGCGCTGCGTGGAACCAGCTGGAACGAGATCGCCCGAAGGCTGAACGCGCGAGAGATCCGAACCGCGTCAGGCAACCGGTGGAGTGGAGCCACTGTCCGCCAGGCGCTCACCAACCCCGTGATGTGCGGATACCGGGCCATCCATGGAAATCTCGTCCATGACCCCGCCACCGGCCTGCCGGTCGTGGGCCAGTGGGACGCCCCCGCGGCTGCCGAGGAGTAGCAGGCACTGGTGGAACTCTCCCGGCAGCGTGGCGCGAACCGGGGCACCCGCCTGACGAACGGCAGTCCGTCTCCGGGAAGTGAGCCTCGAAGTTTCCGCAAGTACCTGTTCAGCGGATACCTGCGCTGCGGTGCCCGCCGCAAGGACGGCACCGCCTGCGGCGCCAAGATGGGTGGCAGCGCCCGGCCGACCGCGAGGAACCCCGACAACGCCGTGTATCTGTGCACTGCCCTGGACTGCGGGGGCACCGCTCGCAACGTCCATGACGTCGACGGACACCTGGAGGAGATCGTTCTCTCCCTGCTGCAGGAGCAGCGCGGCACCGGCGATGCCCGGCAGCCGGAGTGGGCCGGTACCGCGTTGCTGCAACTCCTCTTCGGGCAGCGCGAGTTACTCGCGGAGCAGTTGCGCGAGGGCGTGCTCAGTGATGCGGACTTCGCGCGCAGGGCAGCCGACCTCGAGACCCGTGTCTCCGGTCTGGAAACGGCTCAGGAGGAGTACCTCAGGCACGGGCAGGCCACTTGGGTCGGCAAGGATCCGAGTCGATGGCCCCTGATGAGCCTCCCCCAGCGGCGGGCAGCGATAGCCGACGTCCTGGAATCGGTGACCGTCCTTCCGCTCCCGACCGGGCGGTCGCGCCGCGCCCCGTTCGATCCTCAACTGCTGCAGATCAGGTACGCGACATGAGCTGACGCGTCACGACGGGTGTCGCCGTCCTCGTGTGCGAGACGGTGAGGACGGCGCACACCTCGGCGCTTCACTCCGCCGCGCGTGCCATGTACGCCAGAAGGTCCTGACGGGTCACGACTCCGGTCGGCTTGCCCTCGACCAGCACCATCGCCGCATCCGCGCGGCCCAGGATCGACATCAGATCCACCACCGGCTCACCGGAACCCACCAGCGGCAGCGGGGCCGACATGTGCTTCTCCAGCGGGTCGGTGAGGTTGGCACGCTGGGTGAACAGCGCGTCCAGGAGGTCTCGTTCGACGATGGAGCCGACCACCTCGGCCGCCATCACGTCAGGATGCCCGGCGCCCGGCTTCACCACCGGCATCTGCGAGACGCCGTACTCGTGCAGCACCTCGATGGCCTGGCCGACCGTCTCGTCCGGATGCATGTGGACCAGGTGGGGGATCACGCCTTCCTTGTACTTCAGGACGTCCCCGACGCGCGCGGTCGGACCCGTCTCCTCGAGGAACCCGTAGGACGCCAGCCACTCGTCGTTGAAGATCTTCGAGAGGTAGCCGCGTCCGCTGTCCGGGAGCAGGACGACCACGACGCCGTTCTCGTCCAGGCGCTCGGCGACGCGCAGGGCCGCGACGACGGCCATGCCGCAGGAGCCGCCGACCAGGAGGCCCTCCTCCTTGGCGAGGCGGCGGGTCATCTGGAAGGAGTCCTTGTCGGAGACGGCGACGATCTCGTCGGCGACGGTCCGGTCGTAGGCGGTCGGCCAGAAGTCCTCGCCCACGCCCTCCACGAGGTAAGGCCGCCCCGAGCCGCCGGAGTACACGGACCCCTCGGGGTCGGCTCCGATCACCTGGACCCCGCCGTCGCTCGCGTCCTTCAGGTAGCGGCCGGTGCCGGAGATGGTGCCGCCGGTGCCGACGCCCGCCACGAAGTGGGTGATCTTCCCCTCCGTCTGCTCCCACAGCTCGGGGCCGGTGGAGTGATAGTGGGAGAGCGGGTTGTTGGGGTTGGAGTACTGGTCGGGCTTCCACGCGCCCGGCGTCTCACGCACCAGCCGGTCGGAGACGTTGTAGTACGAGTCCGGGTGCTCGGGGTCCACGGCGGTGGGGCAGACGACGACCTCGGCACCGTAGGCGCGCAGGACGTTGATCTTGTCCGTCGACACCTTGTCGGGGCACACGAAGATGCACTTGTACCCCTTCTGCTGCGCCACGATGGCGAGCCCGACCCCGGTGTTGCCGCTGGTCGGCTCGACGATGGTGCCCCCGGGCTTCAGCGCCCCGCTCTCCTCCGCCGCCTCGATCATGCGTAGGGCGATGCGGTCCTTCACGGAGCCGCCGGGGTTGAAGTACTCGACCTTGGCCAGGACGGTCGCCTTGATGCCCTTGGTCACGCTGTTGAGCCTCACCAGCGGGGTGTTGCCGACGAGGCTGATCATCGAGTCGTGGAATTGCACCGTTGTCTCCGGATGCTTGCAAAAGAAGTGGTCCTAGTGGTCCGGCCAGCCTATGGCCTGATCGGGCGCCATGACGGTCGTTCACTGCGCGTTGGGATTGGGCCACGGTCCGTGCGGGGCAAGGAGTGGGTGTAGCGGGTACGACGGAGGTGGCGGCGACGTATGACGAGCATGTCGAGGGCGAGGGTGGCCCGGCGGATCGCGGCCGGCGCCGCATACGGCGGCGGCGGGATCGGTCTGGTCGGCGCGGCGGCCATGGGTCTGGTGCTGGCGGAGGTGCGGCTGGCCAGGCGGCAGGTGGGCAACGGCACGACGCCGCACGTCCCTCAGGCCGAGGGCCGGTACGGCCATGTCTATACCGCCGTGGGAGTCGCGCCCCTGCGTCTGACGATGCTGGGGGACTCCACGGCCGCGGGACAGGGAGTGCACCGGGCGGCCCAGACGCCGGGCGCGCTGCTGGCGTCGGGGCTCGCGGCGGTGGCGGAACGCCCGGTGGAGCTCCGTAACGTCGCCCTGCCCGGGGCCACCTCGGACGACCTGGACCGTCAGGTGGCGCTGACGCTGGCGGACCCCGAGCGGGTCCCGGACGTCTGCGTGATCATGATCGGTGCGAACGACGTCACGCACCGGATGCCGGCGACGCGTTCCGTGCGGCATCTGTCGGCCGCGGTACGGCGGCTGCGCACGGCCGGTGCCGAGGTCGTGGTCGGTACCTGTCCCGACCTGGGCACGATCGAGCCGGTCCAGCAGCCGCTGCGGTGGCTGGCGCGGCGGGCCTCGCGTCAGCTGGCGGCGGCGCAGACGATCGGCGCGGTGGAGCAGGGCGGGCGCACGGTGTCGCTGGGCGATCTGCTGGGTCCGGAGTTCGAGGCGAATCCGCGTGAGCTGTTCGGGCCCGACAACTACCACCCCTCGGCGGAGGGGTACGCGACGGCGGCGATGGCGGTGCTGCCGACGGTCTGCGCGGCCCTGAGCCTGTGGCCGGCCGACGAGGACCGTCCGGACGTCTCGCGCCGCGAGGGTTTCCTGCCGGTGGCCCGTGCCGCGGCGGAAGCGGCGTCGGAGGCGGGCACGGAGGTCGCGGCGGCGATGCCGACCGGTCCGACGGGGCCCTGGGCCCTGCTCAAGCGCAGGCGGAGGCGGCGGGTGCGGGCGACGGAGCCGTCCCCCACGAGTGTGTCCGAGGTCTGAGAATGCCCAGGAAAGCAAGCGCTTAGACATAGGTCACACCGTCACCCCCGTGACCCAGGCCATACGTACGGGTAACTTCCGTGGGAGCCCCGTCCGGAACGAAAATCCCGTATGCCAATGGAGCCGTGATGCCCGAAGCCGTGATCGTCTCGACCGCCCGCTCCCCCATCGGCCGCGCCTTCAAGGGCTCCCTCAAGGACCTGCGCCCCGACGACCTCACCGCCACGATCATCCAGGCCGCCCTCGCCAAGGTCCCCGAGCTGGACCCGCGCGACATCGACGACCTGATGCTCGGCTGCGGCCTCCCCGGCGGTGAGCAGGGCTACAACCTGGGCCGTATCGTCGCCGTGCAGATGGGCATGGACCACCTGCCGGGCTGCACGATCACCCGCTACTGTTCCTCCTCGCTGCAGACGAGCCGCATGGCCCTGCACGCCATCAAGGCCGGTGAGGGTGACGTCTTCATCTCGGCCGGCGTCGAGACGGTCTCCCGCTACGCCAAGGGCAGCTCGGACGGCCTCCCGGACACCACCAACCCGATCTTCGACGAGGCCCAGGCCCGCACCGCCGCCACCGCCGCCCAGGAGGGCACGAGTTGGCACGACCCGCGCGAGGACGGCCTGCTCCCCGACCCCTACATCGCGATGGGCCAGACCGCGGAGAACCTGGCGCGCGTAAAGGGCGTCACCCGCCAGGACATGGACGAGTTCGGCGTGCGCTCGCAGAACCTCGCCGAGGAAGCCATCAAGAACGGCTTCTGGGAGCGCGAGATCACCCCGGTCACGCTCCCCGACGGCACGGTCGTCTCCAAGGACGACGGTCCCCGCGCCGGCGTCACGCTCGAAGGCGTGCAGGGCCTGAAGCCGGTCTTCCGCCCCGACGGCATGGTCACCGCCGGCAACTGCTGCCCGCTCAACGACGGTGCCGCCGCGGTCGTCATCATGAGCGACACCAAGGCCCGCGAGCTCGGCCTCACCCCGCTCGCCCGCATCGTGTCGACCGGCGTCTCCGGCCTCTCTCCCGAGATCATGGGCCTGGGTCCGGTGGACGCGAGCAACCAGGCGCTGCGCCGTGCCGGTCTCACGATCGACGACATCGACCTGGTCGAGATCAACGAGGCGTTCGCCGCCCAGGTGATCCCCTCCTACCGCGACCTGAACATCCCGCTGGAGAAGCTGAACGTCAACGGCGGCGCGATCGCCGTCGGCCACCCGTTCGGCATGACCGGCGCCCGCATCACCGGCACGCTCATCAACTCCCTCCAGTTCCACGACAAGCAGTTCGGTCTGGAGACCATGTGCGTGGGTGGCGGCCAGGGCATGGCGATGGTCATCGAGCGCCTCAGCTGATCCTCAACTCTCCGTGTCCGTACGGGGACTCGGCGTCACTCTTCGGCCCAGAATCGTGGAAACTCCAAGGTTCTGGGCCGATTTGTGATCCAATCTCCCTCAGGATGTGACCTATCTCCCTTCGCACAGGGATTTGCGCAGCTCAGAGCCGTTTCGCCACCAAACCCCGGGCCCACATACCTGTCCGTTTCGTGATGTTACGCACTGACAGTTGGATAGTCCGCCCTTCAAGCTGATGTAGGAAGTCGGGGGTCGACTTTGAACCGGGAGTACGTCAGTGAGCGCCATGCCGATCGCCTTGCTGGTCACCACGGCCGCCACGGGCGCCGTGGGCGTCGCCGTCCTGCGCACCCTCATGGTGCTGCGCCGGCAGGTCGCCGCCCTGCACGCCGAGCTCGCCAGGAACAACACCACGTCGGTACGGGGTCTCGTGCCGGCCGCGCGCCCCGCCGCTGACGACGAGATACGCGCCGCCGTGGCCGAGGCCCTCGCCGAGGAGCGTGAGCGCGAGCTGGCCGAGGCGCGGGCCTTCTGGGCCGCCCAGGAGGCCCGTGACGCCTCCGACGCGCCCTCGCTGCTCGGGCTGCCCGACAGCGAGCTGTTCCTGCCCCGGCAGGCCGATTTCGTGGGTCTGGAGCCGCTGGAGCCGGTGTCGGAGTCCTCGGCCGACGCGGACGAGTTCGCCGGCGACAGCCCCGAACTGGCCGCGGCCCGCCGCCGCCACCCCTCCCACCCGGACTTCGTGCCGGTCGGTTCACCGGTGGTGGGCGACCACGAACGCACGGTGGCGACGCTGGAGGACCTGGCCGCCTCCGGTACCGAACTGGCCGACGTCCGCCCCGGCCCCCTCGGCACCCTCGACGTCTACGTCTTCGCCGACGGCACGACCCTGTGCATGACCCCCGGCCACCGCGAGACGGCCGAGCGCCTCGCGGCGGCCCTGCGCGCGGGCGAGACGCCGGTCCTGCTGGGCGGTTCGGGTGTCTCGGGCGCGTACACGCTGACGTTCGCCTGCGGCGAGGAGAACGTCTACATCCTGGCGGACCGGGTCATAGCGTCCCTGTAGAAGTCCCGGAGTCACGGAGACACACAGTCACGGAGTCCGGGAGTCCCGGAGTCCGGGAGTCACACTCCGGCGCGCTGCTGGGCCTGTGCCACGAGTTCCAGCGCTTCTTCCACTTGGCCCTCGTCCGTCAGGACGAGGGCCAAGTCGTGCACGGCCACGGTGATCTGGTCGGCGGCCGCGAACATCCCCGCGTCGGGCATCTCCCGCAGCTCGGTGCCGGGCTCCTCCAAGAGCTGTGTCCGGCGGGCCAGTTCGCGGGCCAGACCGAGTGCCTCAGCAGCGGCTCCCCGCTGCAGACGACTCTGCGGTGCGGCCCGGAGCCGGTCGGCGAAGTGATCCACAGCCCGGGTCAGACGCGAAGTATCAGCCACCCGGCAACCGTACGCGTCCCACCGGGACTGTTGCCAACAGGCGAACGCTCAGGCACGGTGACCTGAAGGACCGGCTTACATCCCCTTTGCGTCCGGAGGCGCCGATGTCCCACGTCCTCTCCGAGGAGACCCACCGCAACATGCTCGCCCGCATCCCCCACTGCACCGGTCGTGAAGTGTCCGACTGGCTGCGCACCGTCGACGAAGGCCCGGCCCTCTTCCGCTTCGAGGAAAAGGTCAGCTGGCTCCGCCACGAACACAACCTCGCGTACGGCCACGCCAAAGCGATCATCCACGAGTACGACCTGAGGAGGGCCGCGCGCAGGTACTTCTGAGCTGCGCACATGCCGAAGGGCCCCCGGTCGGAACCGGAGGCCCTTCGCCGTACGACCGTCGGAGGCTAGTCGCTGCTGTTGAGGATCGCGACGAGTCGCAGGAACTCCATGTAGATCCACACCAGGGTCAGCGTGAGACCGAACGCGGCCAGCCACGCCTCCTCGCGCGGGGCGCCGTAGGCGATGCCGTCCTCGACCTGCTTGAAGTCGAGGGCGAGGAAGCAGGCGCCGAGGAGCACGCCGATGATGCCGAACAGGATGCCGAGGCCGCCGCTGCGGAAGCCGAGGCCGTCACCGCCGCCGAAGACGGCGAACAGCAGGTTCACCACCATCAGCAGCATGAAGCCGAGCGCGGCCGCCATGACGAAGCCGTAGAACCGCCGGTTGACGCGGATCCAGCCGGCCTTGTACGCCACCAGTACCGCGGCGAAGACCGCCAGGGTGCCGATCACGGCCTGCATGGCCGCGCCGCTCGCGATGCGGTTGTCGACGATGCTGGAGATCACGCCGAGGAACACGCCCTCGAACGCGGCGTACGACACGATCAGCGCGGGCGTGGCCGTGCGCTTGAAGGACTGCACGAGCGCCAGGACCATGCCGATCACCGCGGCGCCGATGCCGATGCCGTACGAGCGGCCGATGTTGGCGTCGTCGACGGGCAGCAGCGCCCAGGCGAGGGCGGCGGTGACGATCAGGATGCCGAGGGTGGTGCCGGTGCGCAGGACGACGTCGTCCATCGTCATCCGGCCGGTGGTCACCGGGGTCTGCGGCGGTGCGCCCTGCTGCAGGCCCTGCTGGGCGTAGGGGTTGGTCGCGTACGGGTTGCCCTGCGGCTGCGCATAGGGGTTGCCCTGCGTGCCCACGGCTGCTCCCCCGGCCTGCGGCGCGGTGTTGAAGCCCGCGTAGCCGTTGTCGCGGCTGAACCCCCGTCGCGAGAAGACCGGGTTGCTGCTCCTCATTTCACTCCTCCATGGCCACCGTGTGTGGACCTTGCCCTCAAGAGTAATGGGTAGGCAAAGGAATGACCCTAGTGCTTGAGGAGGATCTTCCCTCGTTGTGCTGGCCAACACGCTACGCGCACGCGTGATTCCCGGCACCGGAGGGGCCTCACCCGAAGGGGAAGCCGGTGTATCCCTCGGCGAGATCGGTCTCGGCGGCCCGCGAACCGGCTATCCGTTCCAGCCGGGCCAGCTGCATCCGGTCCTCGAAGTCGGTGGCGTCGGGTGCCCGGTGCAGGAGGCTCGTCATGTCGTACGAGAACCGTTCGGCCTGCCACACCCGCCGCAGGCAGGTCTCGGAGTAGGCGTCCAGGAGCTCGGCCGAACCGGTCTCCTTCCGGTGCGCCAGCGCCCTCGCGAAGGTCACGACGTCCCCCACGGCGAGGTTGAGGCCCTTGGCCCCGGTGGGCGGGACGATGTGTGCCGCGTCGCCGGCGAGGAAGAGACGGCCGTGGCGCATGGGCTCGTGGACGTAGGAGCGCATGGGGGTGACGGACTTCTGCGTGATCGGTCCCCTGTCGAGCTTCCAGTCGTCGTCCGTCTCGAAGCGGCGCTCCAGCTCGTCCCAGATCTCCTCGTCGCCCCAGCTCTCGGCGTCCGTGCCCTCGGGTACCTGGAGGTAGAGGCGGGAGACGGACGGGGAGCGCATGGACAGCAGGGCGAAGCCGCGGTCGTGGCGGGCGTAGACGAGTTCGTCGTGGGAGGGCGGGACGTCGGCGAGGATGCCGAGCCAGGCGAAGGGGTACGTCCGCTCGAACACCTTGGTCAGTTCGGCGGGGATCGCCTTCCTCGCCACCCCCCAGAAGCCGTCGCAGCCGACGACGTACTCGCACTCCAGGACGTCCTCGCGCCCTTCGTGCCGGAAGCGGACGCGCGGACTGTCTCCGTCCGCCCCCTCGACGGCCAGGGCCTCCGCCTCGAACAGCAGCGGGCCGCCGTCCTCGAGCTGGAGGGCGATGAGGTCCTTGCAGACCTCCGTCTGGGCGTAGACCATCACGGACCGGCCGCCGGTGAGGGCGGGGAAGTCGACGCGGTGGCGCTTCCCGCCGTAGCGCAGTTCGATGCCGTCGTGCGGGAGTCCCTCGCGGTCCATGCGCTCGCCGGCGCCCACCGCGCGCAGTACGTCGACCGTGCCCTGCTCCAGGATGCCGGCGCGCTGGCGGTGCTCGACGTAGGCGCGGTCGCGGCTCTCCAGGACGACGGAGTCGATGCCGGCGTCGTGGAGGAGCCGGGCGAGGAGGAGGCCGGCGGGGCCTGCTCCGATGATGCCGACGGTGGTGCGCATCGGGCGTTCCCTTCGGAGACCTTGTGGCTGGCGTGCGCGCAATAGTTCGTGTTCGCAAGGTGAAGTTTTTTTCACTTGAACGAGCCGAGTTTGCGCCCAGGGTCTGCCGATGTCAACGGTCTGCGCGTCCGTCCGGTCCGCGGGTGGTTGCCGCGGACCGGACGGACGACCGGGTCAGCGGCTGGGCCAGCCGTCCAGGTGGCGGTGCATGGTGACGTCGTCCTGCGCGTCACCCTTCGGGGCGTCGGCCACGGCGTCCTGGAGGACGGTGTTGACCTCGGCGGCGAGGGCGTCGGCCCGGGTGCGCAGATCGGTCGCGGACACCGTGGAGCGGGTCAGGGCGTCCAGCCGGCGGTGGATGTCGGCGAGTTGGCGGCGGTGAGCGGAGTCCAGGGTGAGCGGGGTGGGCGTGGAGACCACGAACTGGTAGGCGCCGGCCAGGGTCTGGCAGCCGGTGCAGCTCTTGTTGGCGGCGTCGCTGAGGTTCACGGCGTTCAGGCGGGTGTGCTCGCCCGCGACGGTGACGATCTGGAACGACAGCGCGACCGAACGGCAGTCGTCGTCGGCGGTGCAGCCCGACGAGACCGCGTTGGCCTGGTTGCGCACGGAGGCGGCGGTCACCTTTCCGTACTGCCGGATGGTGAACGAGTCCCTCTCCTCCGTGTGGTCGAGGCGGTCGGCGTGGCTGAAGACATGGTCCGACGCGACGGCGACCTTGGGGGGCCCGCCGGTGGCGGCCTGCGCCGGCACGGCGGTGGCCACACCGGCGACACCGGCGGCGAACAGCCCGACACGAACGGCACGTCGGGTGAAGGGAGTTGAGGTACGGGGTTTTCGATGGCTGCTCAAGGGATCTCCTTGGGTGGATGGATGGGTACGGATGTGGGGGGTGACGGGGAGGACAGCGGAAGAGGGCGGCCGTGATGGGCCGTTCCTCCCCGCCGCACGCCCACCCGAGCGGAAAGCCGCCGGACCCTTCGGCCCGTACGGTCGCCGCCGCCGTCCCCTCAGGACGCCCCAGGTGATCCGCTGGCCGGTGCCGGGGAGGTGGTGTCCGCCGGGGACGGCGGGATGCTCTCCGACGGGGTCGGAGACGGGGGCGGGGGCGGGCTCGACGGGCCCTCGCCCGTGCCCGGAGAGGACGGTTCCGGGCCCGCCGTGGTGCCCTGGGCCGGGGACGCCGGTCCCCGGGAGGTGCCCTCGGCCGCGCCCGGCGATGCCACCGACGCGGCCGGAGAGGCGGACGCCGGGGCGGCGGAGGTGCCCGCGGACGGGGCGCCGGACCCTCGGGAAGCGCCCGCCGCCGACGGTGGGACCGCCCCGGGGCCGGTGCCTGACGGGTCGTCCGCCGGGCCGTCGTCCGAGGTGGACGCGTCGCCGTCGGGAGTCGTGGCCTGCCGGGGCTCTGGTTCCTCCGTCGACACCCCGGGCTGGAGGATCGGCGCGATGGGGGGCTTCTTCGGGAGCGGCTGGGGCGTCAGCCCGGACGTCCACGCGTAACTGAGGCCCGTCAGCCCGGCGAGGACCACCGCACACAGCGCCACCCGCAACCGCGGCCGCCCGGCCGTGGCCCGCTTCGCGGCCCGCAGGATCCGTCCGCCGATCTTCACCGTGAGATAGACGACCCCGCCCATCGGGATCAGCAGCATCAGACAGCCGAGCACCCCGACGAGCCCCTCGACTACCTCGCCGTCCGCGAAGGCCGACCCGGTGCCGGAGAACTGCTCGACCATGGACCGGGTCATCGTGGCGATGATCCTGGGCAGGTTCCACAGCCCGTAACCCATCTCACCGATGATCAACGGCACCATGGTGAGCACCCACGCGGCCACGATGGTCCGCGCCGACTTCTTCAGCCCGGCGACCTCTTTGCGCGCGGCCCGTCCCTTCCGCCCCGGCACCAGACCGAGCAGGATCGGCTTGATCTTGCCGTAGAGGTCCGGGACGCCGGCGAGGTCGCCCAGGATGTAGTAGCCGTCGAGCCGCACCGCGGGCATCAGCTGTTCGAGGATCTCGAAGTGCCCGAGATACACCGCGGCCAGGAAGAACTGCTGCCCCGTGGCGAAGTACAGCCCGGCCATGCCGAGCATGAACACCACGTTGAAGTAGACCCCGCCCAGGTCGGTCCTGATCCGGCCGCCGCGTCCGATCCGGTACACGTCGGTGACGTCGGTGTACATCGACGGCCAGATCAGGAAGATCCCGCAGCCGATGCACCCGGGCCGGGCGCCGCCGTATCTGCACGCGGAGGCATGGCCGAACTCGTGGAAGACGAGCGAGGCCACGGTCAGGCCGAAGACGATCAGGATCAGCACCGGCTGGTCGAGGACCTCCAGGACCGGCTCGATCGCCCCGAAGAAGCCGAACAGCCATACGTCCATGGCCACGGTCGCCGCCAGCACGACCGCGACGACGACCGGCCGGTGCAGCCACGCGAACATCCGCGCGATCCGTGCCGTGCGCCGCTCGTCGAAGATGATCCGATGGCCCTTGAGGGCGAGCAGCAGGTCGGAGCGCGGTGCGTCGACCTCGTCGCCCTCCTGGCCCTCGGGGACCGTCACCCCGAGGGGTTCGAGCTTCTTCTCCACCAGGAAGCGGATGTTGTCGCCGCTGACCTCGCGGCCGAATCGCGCGCTCACCCGGTGGGCGATCGACTCGGTGTCGCGTACGCCGTCGACGGACGACGCCACGAGGTACAGCAGCCGCGACAGCTGGACGACCTGCCCGTCCCCCCGACGGGCGATGTACTTGGGCTCGGTGAAGCCCGACCCCTGGTACTCGCCGTGCAGTCGCAGTCCCGCGCTCAGCCGTGGCACGAGTCGCTGTTCGACGACGGGCAGGCTGCCCGTCGCCACCTGCTCGTACGTCACCGGCCAGCCGCCCGGCCCCGGAACCGGCCCGGAGTCGTACAGCGTCGGGGGCCCGTCTCCGAGCACTGTCATATGTGGTCTCCCCCCACGTCCTCCCCGTTTCCCCCCTGGCACGGCCGTCGGGGTGGACCGCACCGCTGGTGCGGGCGGCCCACCCCGACGACCGTGGTCACGCCGGTGCTACTGCTTGACGACGATCGACTGCGACGCCTGCGACTCGGCGACCGAGTACGAGGAGTGGTCGTTGAGCGCCGCGGACTGGTTGTCCGCCTGGATGTTGGCGATGTGCTTGGTGACGTTGGTCGTCTTGTTGAAGCTGAACTTCAGACGACCGAGGGCCTCGCGACCCGGCAGCAGCTCGGCGGACTCGGTCTCCAGCTCGTGCATGTCCATGCTCATGACGGACGTCCTTTCAGGTGGTGTGGATCGGGTTCGAGGTGGTGCGCGGGTGCTACTGGGTGACGGTGATGTTCTGGCCGGCCTGGGAGGCGGCGGCCGACGCCAGGGAGTGGTCGTTGACGGCCAGGGACGAGTTGTGGGCCTCGACGTTGGCGATGTGCTTGGTGACGTTGGTCGTCTTGTTGAAGCTGAACTTCAGACGACCGAGGGCCTCGCGACCCGGCAGCAGTTCCGCGGACTCGGCCTCGAGCTCGTGAGCGTCCATCATGATCAATTCCCCCTCAGGGATGGGCATTTCCGGTCGGACCGAGTCAGGTTCCCCCCAGACTCTGTCCAACTTGGTCGGACGTTCTGTCCAACGAGATTGGACACTAGGGCCTTGCGGGGGCACCGCGCAACCCGTTCGGGGAATCACCCTTTCGGCGGCGGGTGGGGCCGCCCGTAGAATCGGCCCCGACATGGACGGTTCCGCCGAGCGGCGAGCAGGAAGTGACCCACCCGTGGCCAACGCACTCCAGCAGTTGATCCGTGAGCGCCTGGACCTCAAGGGCTGGTCCTACGGCGAGGTGGCGCGCCGCGGTGGCGTCCCGCGCTCCACCGTCCACCAC
Organism: Streptomyces sp. NPDC005303; assembly: GCF_040607335.1. Classification (NCBI taxonomy): domain Bacteria; kingdom Bacillati; phylum Actinomycetota; class Actinomycetes; order Kitasatosporales; family Streptomycetaceae; genus Streptomyces; species Streptomyces sp. NPDC005303. The sequence continues at coordinate 39,895 of NZ_JBEXGM010000024.1, forward strand.
CTGGCGACCACCGACCGTGTCGTCCGGATGCCCCAGTCGACGACCCTGGAGGGACTGTCCAAGGGCCTGGAACTCCCGTTGGACACCGTCCGCCGCGCCGCCGCGGAGGCCTGCGGCATCCATGTGTACGGCTCACCGGCCGGCCAGGACCCCGAGGGCACCGCCCGCCCGGCCGACCCCGAGGTGGACCTCCTCATCGCCAGCCTCCAGAAACTCTCGGCCGACGACCGCCGCCACGTGACCGCCCTCGTGGAATCCCTGCTGGACCGCACCCCGAAGAAGTAACCCCCCGACGCCCGGTCCACGAGCACCCTCCCAGCGACCGGGGCGCCCCGAAACCGGCTCCAGCACGCACGAGACCGACCGAGCGGACCGGCACGGCCGGGGACCACACGCGCGACCGGCCGCCCGGATCACACCTCCCGGCCCCGCCACCGCCCCTGGCGAGCACCCCAACCACCCGCACGCGGGCCACGAAACCGCCGACCGGCCCAGACCACGAGAGCGACCGAGCGCGGACCGGCCCGGCCGGGGACCACACGCGCGACCGGCCGCCCGGATCACACCTCCCGGCCCCGCCACCACCCCGGAGAGCACCCCAACCACCCGCACCCGGGCCACGAAACCGCCGACCGGCCCAGACCACGAGAGCGACCGAGCGCGGACCGGCACGGCCGGGGACCACACGCGCGACCGCCCGGCCGCCCGGCTCACACCCCTCCCGGCCCCGCCGCCGCCCCTGGCGAGCACCCCAACCGCCCGCACCCGGGCCACAAAACCGCCGACCGCCCACCGGCCCCAGCACCACGAGAGCAACCGAGCGGACCGGCACAGTCGAGTCGCGCCTCCCGGCCCCGCCACCGCCCCCGGCGAGCACCGCACCCGCCCCCCACGCCACGCAAACGGCCACTCGCGGCGGTCCACCCGAAGGGCTCACCTTCCGGAATCCGAGCCGCGAGGAATCGACTCCGGCAGGCCCCGCCCAGGCGCCACCACACCGGCCCGCGGAAGCCGACCTCGCACCGCCCGGACGGCCACCCCGGAACAGGCCCCTCACCAGGCAAAACAGCCAACCCTCGGCCCGCGAGCGCCCTCGGTGACCCAACCCGCACCACCCGACCACCCAGGCCACCCCCAGACCCCACCGCTGGCCAAAGAAGTGACCGTCCGGAAGCTGGGTCTCGGCGGTCTGCGATCGCGGATGTTCACTCTTCCGTGGTGTCGGGAAAAGAATTCGACTGTGCCCGACAGCACCGGACTCCCCCGCTAGTCTCTCGTCCTGCCCGAGGAGCGAGAGCCGCACGACCCCGGGCTCCCAGGGGGGAATGTGTTGTTCGTGCATGGCGGACCGGCCACTGCCGTGGTCCGCGGGCCCGCCGGAGAATCGGTCGTTCTGCTCTCCGGTGAGCTGCCCGAGGTACTGACCGATCAGTCAGTGACCGAACTCGTGGAACTGGCCGCCGCCGTCCTGGACGCGGACGAGCTGCCCCTGTTCCACACCTGTCTGAGAACACTGCGCCGCGACGGCTTGCGAGCCGGGCGCCGGATCGAGATCGACGGTGCCGTACTGACCGTCTACGAGGGATGACGAGAGAGCGCCGGCCCACGCGTGAGAAGTCATCGCGTGGGCGGAAAAGTGCCCGGAGCCGGACTTGAACCGGCACGCCCGCGAAGGGGCAGCGAGGTTTAAGCTCGCCGTGTCTGCATTCCACCATCCGGGCAGGCCATGGGCTCCGCGTCGAGGTCCCGAGCCTATCGGGATGCATCCCCCGGACAGCGGACGGGCGGACCGATGTTGTCTTATTTTATTAATGTCTGAGGGTGCATCAGACCGCGGAACACGCCATCCGCACTTGCCAATAGCGTTACGTGCGACACCCGGCCGCGCATGCGGAATGACGGAATTTCACCGCCCGAACGAGGACGCTCCACCTGTTCTCTGCACTTGCCCGGATCAGGGGCAGCCGTCATCCCCAGGTATGACACCGAGCGGCGCAGTCCCTCCGAAGTCTGCCTTCGGAACCAGAACTGCGGCTGACTACACGGCGGGGCCCGGCCACCACGATGGAAGACGTCCCTCAACGACGTCGTCCCGCTAGGAGTTCCATCCGTGACCACCACACCCGTCGCCGGCCGGGCCACCACCGTGGCCGCACGCGCCACGGATCTGTCGAAGATCTACGGACAGGGCGAGACCCAGGTGGTCGCCCTGGACCGGGTCACCGTCGAGTTCCGGCAGGCCGAGTTCACCGCGATCATGGGCCCCTCCGGCTCCGGCAAGTCCACGCTGATGCACTGCGTGGCCGGCCTCGACACCTTCTCCTCCGGTTCGGTGCGCATCGGCGACACCGAGCTGGGCTCCCTGAAGGACAAGCAGCTGACCAAGCTGCGGCGGGACAAGATCGGCTTCATCTTCCAGGCGTTCAACCTGCTGCCGACCCTGACGGCCCTGGAGAACATCACCCTCCCGATGGACATCGCGGGCCGCAAGCCGGACCAGGAGTGGCTGGACTCGGTCATCCGGATGGTCGGGCTGCGGGACCGGCTCAGCCACCGCCCCGCCCAGCTCTCCGGCGGCCAGCAGCAGCGCGTCGCCGTCGCCCGGGCCCTCGCGTCCAAGCCCGACATCATCTTCGGTGACGAGCCGACCGGAAACCTCGACTCACGCTCCGGCGCCGAGGTCCTGGGCTTCCTTCGCAACTCCGTACGGGAGCTGGGGCAGACGGTCGTCATGGTGACCCACGACCCGGTGGCCGCGGCGTACGCGGACCGGGTGGTCTTCCTCGCGGACGGGCGGATCGTGGACGAGTTGTACAAGCCCACGGCCGAGAACGTCCTCGACTTCATGCGCCTCCTTCCTGGGGGAAACCCCCAGACCCCCGAGTCCGACGCGAAGGGCCGTACCTCCTGATGTTCCGCACCGCCCTGCGCAACGTACTCGCGCACAAGGCCAGACTGCTCATGACCGTGCTCGCCGTGATGCTCGGTGTGGCGTTCGTGTCCGGCACGCTGGTCTTCACCAACACCATCTCCGAGGCCTACCAGAAGAGTTCGGCCAAGGGCTTCGGCCAGGTCGACGTCGCCGTCACCGCCACTTGGGACGAGGACAAGGGCAACACGATCGGCAAGCGCCACGAGCTGACCCAGGCTCTGCTCGACAAGAGCGCCAGGGTCCAGGGCGCCTCGAACGCCATCGGCGTCGTCAACGGCTTCACCGCCATCGCCGACAAGGACGGCAAGCTCATCGGCGGCGGCTTCCAGTCGCAGGGCGGCAACTACTACGGGACCAAGGACCCCCGGTACCCGCTCGCCGAGGGCGCCGCGCCGCACGGTGCGAACCAGGTCGCCATCGACTCCGAGACCGCGAAGCGGGCCGGCTACAAGGTCGGCGACACCGTGCGCCTCTCGGTCGACGGCCCGGTCCTGAAGCCCGTCGTCACCGGGATCTTCACCACCGACGACGGCAATGTCGCGGCCGGCGGCAGCCTCGCGCTGTTCGACACGGCCACCGCCCAGAAGCTGTTCGGCAAGCCGGGGACGTACGACGAGATCGACGTGAAGGCGGCCTCCGGCACCTCCCAGACCGCGCTGCGGGCCGCGCTGGACAAGGCCCTGCCCGCACACCTGGTGGAGACCGAGACCGGCAAGGAACTCGCCGACGAGCAGGCCGAGATGATCTCGGCCTCGATGAGCGGACTGAAGCAGGGGCTGCTGGTCTTCGCCGGCATCGCGCTGTTCGTCGGCACCTTCATCATCGCCAACACCTTCACCATGCTGGTCGCCCAGCGCACCAAGGAGCTGGCGCTGCTCAGGGCCGTCGGTGCGTCCCGCAGGCAGGTCACGCGGTCGGTGCTGGTCGAGGCGTTCGTGGTCGGCCTGGTCGCCGCCGTGACGGGTCTCGTGGCCGGTATCGGCATCGGTGCCGGGCTCAGGTCCCTCATGGGCACGCTCGGCGCGACCGTCCCGGACGGGCCGCTGATCATCACGCCGGGCACGGTCGGCGTGGCCCTCGCGGTCGGTGTCCTGATCACCATGCTGGCAGCCTGGCTGCCGGGCCGCAGGGCGGCGAAGATCCCGCCGGTCGCGGCGATGAGCAGCGTGCACGCGAAGGCGACGACCAGGTCGCTGGTGCTGCGCAACACGCTGGGCGCGCTGTTCAGCGGGGCGGGTGTCGCCGTCATCCTGGCGGCCACGACCATGGACGGCTCGGACGGCCAGGCCCCGATGGGCCTGGGCGCGGTCCTGCTGATCATCGGCGTGTTCATCCTCACCCCCCTCCTGTCCCGTCCGCTGATCGCGGCGGCGGCCCCCCTCCTGCGGGTCTTCGGCGTCTCCGGGAAGCTGGCCCGCCAGAACTCGGTGCGCAACCCGCGCCGTACGGCCGCCACCGCCTCCGCGCTGATGATCGGCCTCACCCTGATCACCGGCATGACGGTGATGGCGGGCAGTCTCCAGAAGTCGATCGACAAGATGGCGTCGGCGGCCGTCAAGGCGGACTACGTCGTCTCCATGGCGAACGGCAACGAGCTCTCGCCGGACGTCGAGAGGAAACTGGCGAAGGTCGACGACGTCACCGCCGTCAGCCCGCTGCGCAACGCGCCCTCCCGCATCGACGGCCAGACCGAGTACCTGACCGGCGTCAACGGCCCGGCGATCGGGAAGCTGACCGACCTGAAGGTCGACAGCGGCACCTTCGAGGTCGGCGGCACGCGGGTCGTGGTGGACAAGGACACCGCCAAGTCCCGTGGCTGGAAGGCCGGTTCGGCCTTCACCGCGCACTTCGAGGACGGCAAGGCGCAGCGGCTCACGGTCGCCGGGGTCTACGAGGGCAACGACCTGATCAACGGCATCATGCTCGACACCGCGACTCTCGACCCGCACCTGAGCGAGCTGTCCGACATGCAGGTCATGCTGAAGACGTCCGACGGCGCCTCGGACGCGACCAAGGACAGGCTGGAGAAGGCCCTCGGCACCAATCCGGCCATCAAGGTCCAGGACAAGAAGGACCTCTCGGAGTCCATCGCGCAGATGTTCACGCTGATGCTGAACATGCTCTACGGCCTGCTGGCCATGGCGGTGATCGTCGCGGTCCTCGGGGTCATCAACACCCTGGCCATGTCGGTGTTCGAGCGCTCCCAGGAGATCGGCATGCTCCGCGCGATCGGACTGGACCGCAAGGGCATCAAGCGGATGGTCCGTCTGGAGTCCCTGGTCATCTCCCTGTTCGGAGGAGTCCTCGGCATCGGCCTGGGCGTCTTCTTCGGCTGGGCGGCCGGTGAGCTCCTCGGCACGAAGATGGCGACGTACGAACTCGTCCTGCCCTGGGCCCGGATGGCGGTGTTCCTGCTGCTGGCGGCGACGGTCGGCATCCTGGCCGCGCTGTGGCCGGCCCGCCGGGCGGCCCGCATGAACATGCTGGCGGCGATCAAGGCCGAGTAGCACCGAGTAGCACCGAGCAAGTCCGCTCAGTCGTACGACAGTCGGGGCCCGTTGCCGAGCAACGGGCCCCTGTTGCCGCTCAGTTCCAGGTGCGGGCGCGCAACGGCAGCCCGGAGGCGCCGGATTCGGGGGTCCTGACGGCGAGGACCTGGTTGACGCCGATGCGGTTGCGTTCGAAGGCGAGGGCGCAGGCGGCCATGTACAGCAGCCACACGCGGGCCCGCCCGGGGCCCGCGATCCGCACCGCGCGCTGCCACTGGGCCTCCAGGTTGGTGACCCAGCGGCGCAGGGTGTGGGCGTAGTGCTCGCGGATCGACTCGACGTCCCGCACCTCGAACCCGGCCCGCTCCAGCATGGTCACGGTGGTGCCGAGGGGGGCCAGTTCGCCGTCGGGGAAGACATAGGCGTCGATGAACCCGTCGAGGTGGTACGCCGACTCGTCGCGCTGCGGGCGCCGGGCGATCTGGTGGTTGAGCAGCCGCCCGCCGGGCCTCAGGAGCCCCGACAGGGCCTCGGCGTACTCCAGGTACCGCTCGCCGCCGACATGTTCGGCCATGCCGATGGAGGAGACGGCGTCGTACGGCCCGTCGGTGACGTCCCGGTAGTCCTGCACCCGGATCTCGACACGGTCGGTGAGCCCCGCGTCGGCGACGCGCTTGCGGGCGTAGGCCGCCTGCTCCTGGGAGAGGGTGATGCCGACGACGCTCACGCCGTACTCGCGCGCGGCGTGGATGGCCATCGAGCCCCAGCCGCAACCGACGTCGAGGAGCCGCTGCCCGGCCGTCAGGCCGAGCTTGCGGCAGACGAGGTCGAGCTTGTCGCGCTGGGCGTGCTCCAGGGTGCCCTCGGGTTCGGGGGCCTGCCAGTAGGCGCAGGAGTACACCATCGCCGGACCGAGGACGATCTCGTAGAAGCCGTTGCCGACGTCGTAGTGGTGGCTGATGGCTCGCTTGTCGCTGCGTCTGGTGTGCAGATGGCCGCGGACCCGGCGGACCTCCTCGGGCGGCGGGGCGGGCGGCAGCGGCGGCCCCGCGAGGGCGACGAGTCCGCGTACGGCGGAGCGCACCCCGGGTTCGCGCAGGGCCTGGAACAGGGTCCTGTCGTCCTCGCCGCGCTCCCAGACGAGCCCCGAGATCAGGTCGAGGGCGGTGTAGAGGTCGCCGTCGATGTCCAGGTCTCCCGCGACCCAGGCGCGGGCCAGCCCCAGTTCGCCCGGCTTGAACAGCAGCCGGCGCACGGCACGCCGGTTGCGCACGACCAGCGCGGGCGCGTCGGGCGGCCCGGCCTCCGAGCCGTCCCAGGCCCGGATCCGCACCGGTAGCGGAACTCCCAGCAACTGTGCGAAGAGGTCCCTGAGCCGCAGCGCGGCATCTGCCATGACGCACACCTCCGTGACGAGGATCCCGGAATTGTCCACCGTGGTAAACAGCGGCATGCCGGTGAGCAGTCCCTTCGTCGGGTTACGGCTGAGCAAAACACATGTAGCAACCATGTACACCCGCCGGGTGCGGGAACGCCGAAGGACCTCCCGCACCACGGATGGCGGGAGGTCCTTCGGGGTGGATCAGCGACCGGAACCGGTCGGATGACGACCGGAGCCGGTCAGGTGACCGGAGCGGGTCAGGAGGCCTTCGCCTCGGTCTTCTTCGGCTCGGCGGCCGGCACGGGACGCGCGGCCTCGTAGAACTCCTCGCGCGGGTTCTCCATGGCGCCGAGGGAGACGACCTCGCGCTTGAGGAACATGCCGAGGGTCCAGTCGGCGAAGACGCGGATCTTGCGGTTCCAGGTCGGCATGGCCAGACCGTGGTAGCCGCGGTGCATGTACCAGGCGAGACGGCCCTTGAGCTTGATCTTCATCTTGCCCATGACGATCATCGCCACGCCCTTGTGCAGGCCGAGACCCGCGACAGCACCCTTGTTGGAGTGGCTGTACTCCTTCTGCGGGAAGCCCCGCATCCCGGAGATCACGTTGTCACCGAGGACCCGAGCCTGGCGCAGCGCGTGCTGGGCGTTCGGCGGGCACCAGGCGTTCTCGACCCCGGCCTTGCGGGCGGCGACGTCCGGGACCTGGGCGTTGTCGCCGGCGGCCCAGATGTAGTCGGTGCCCTGGACCTGGAGGGTCGGGGCGGTGTCCACGTGACCGCGCGGGCCCAGCGGAAGGCCGTAGCGCGAGAGGACCGGGTTCGGCTTGACGCCGGCGGTCCACACGACGGTGCTGGAGTCGACCTCCAGGCCGTTCTTGAGGACCACGTGGCCGTCGACGCAGGAGTCCATCGAGGTGGAGAGGTAGATCTCCACGCCCCGGCTCTCCAGGTGCTCCTTGCCGTAGGCGCCCAGCTTGGGGCCGACCTCGGGAAGGATCTTGTCGGCGGCGTCGACGAGGATGAACCGCATGTCCTCGCGCGAGACGTTGGTGTAGTACTTGGCCGCGTCGCGGGCCATGTCCTCGACCTCGCCGATGGTCTCCGCACCCGCGAAACCGCCGCCGACGAAGACGAAGGTGAGCGCCTTGCGGCGGATCTCCTCGTCCTTCGTGGAGTCGGCCTTGTCGAGCTGCTCCAGCACGTGGTTGCGCAGGCCGATGGCCTCCTCGACGCCCTTCATGCCGATGCCCTGCTCGGCGAGGCCGGGGATCGGGAAGGTGCGGGAGACCGCGCCGAGCGCGATCACCAGGTAGTCGAAGGGCAGCTCGTACGCCTCGCCGACCAGCGGGGCGATCGTGGCGACCTTGCGGTCCTGGTCGATGGTGGTGACCCGGCCGGTGAGCACCTCCGCCTTCGGCAGCACGCGTCGCAGCGGGACGACGACGTGGCGCGGGGAGATGTTGCCGGCGGCGGTTTCGGGGAGGAAGGGCTGGTAGGTCATGTACGACCGGGGGTCGACGACCGTGACGGTCGCCTCGCCGTAGCGCATCTTCTTGAGAATGCGCCGAGCTGCGTACAGGCCTACGTACCCACCGCCTACTACGAGGATCCTGGGACGCTCCGTGGTGCTCATGGCATCGAGTATCCACCTGCCCCAGGGGGGTCGCTCGTGCGCCCCTTCACAAGCTCTTGGAAGGTGTGTGTTATCCTCCGCGACTCGCGTGATCCAAGTCATGGCGCGGAACGGGAACCAGCGTGTAAGGCGACCCGTTGTCAATGCCGCGTGAGCTGCCTCTCTGCGCCGAAAGCCGCCCTGTGAGGGGTCCTCGCAGCCACCTCCCCCACCCCTCGCCCGAGGTCCGCAACTCACCGTTTTGAACGTGTTCACACGGGTGTTGAGCCCCCGGAAGGGTCAACCGGAGCACATTCGTCGTCCGGCCGGACCAAATTCCTTGTGAAGAACTTCACGAAGTTTCTCGGCGCCACGTCGAAGAGGGGCCCCGAAGGGCCCCCCGGACGCGCTCATACGTTGTTCTACCTGCTCAGCAGAGGTGCCCGCAGGGCCTACGCGATGGACCACGCGATGCCGTCGAGGATGTCGTGCTCGCTCACGACGACCTCCTCGGCACCGATCCGTTCCATGATCGTGAGCAGGACGAGGGCCCCGGCCCCGATCACGTCCACCCGCCCCGGATGCATGGAGGGCACGGCCGCGCGCTCGGCGTGGGTGGAGCGCAGCAGCCAGTCGGTGATCTCGCGAACGCGGTCGTGGGAGACCCGGGAGTGGTGGATGGCCTGCGAGTCGTACTCCGGCAGCTCCTGCGCGATCGCCGAGACGGTGGTGACGGACCCGGCGAGACCCACCAGGGTGCGCGCCTCGCGCAGCGGCACGGTCTCCTCGGCGAGGTCGAGGGCGGCCTCGATGTCGGCCCGCATCGCGGCGATCTGGGCGTCGGTGGGCGGGTCGCTGACGGCCCCGTCCCGCACCAGGTGCCGCTCGGTCATCCGCACACACCCCACATCCACGGAGCGTGCGGCGCGCACATGGTCGTCGCCCACGACGAACTCCGTCGAACCGCCGCCGATGTCCACCACGAGATACGGCTTGGCGAGGTGGTCGCTGCCGGTGAGTTCCCTGGTCGCCCCGGTGAAGGAGAACTCGGCCTCCTGGTCCCCGGAGATGACCTCGGGCTCCACTCCGAGGATGTCCATGACGCCGCGCACGAACTCGTCCCGGTTCTCGGCGTCCCGGGAGGCGGAGGTGGCGACGAACCGCAGCCGTTCGGCGCCGTGCTCCTTGACGACCGCCGCGTACTCCCGGCAGGCCGCGAAGGTTCGCTCCAGCGCCTCGGGCGCGAGCCGCCCGGTCCGGTCGACGCCCTGCCCGAGCCGCACGATGGTCATACGCCGGTCCAGGTCGACCAGTTCGCCGGTCGCCGGGTCGCAGTCCGCCACGAGGAGGCGGATGGAGTTCGTACCGCAGTCGATGGCGGCGACGCGGGTCACTGGTCGTTCTCCTCGGTCCCGGCGAGGGTCACACAGGCGCCCTTGCGCCACCACTCCGGCAGCATCGCGATCGCCTCGTCGCCCAGCGGGTTGACGCCCGGTCCGGCGGCCAGCGAGTGGCCGACCAGGACGTGCAGGCACTTCACCCGGTCCGGCATACCTCCCGCGCTCGGGAAGCCCTCCAGGACCTCGATGGCGTCCCGGCGGGCGAGGTAGTCCTCGTGCGCGGCCCGGTACGCCTTCGCGAGCTCCGGATCAGTCTGGAGCCGCTCCGTCATCTCCTTCATGACGCCGTTCGCCTCCAGCGTGCCGATCGCCGAGGCGGCGCGCGGGCACGTCAGGTAGTACGTCGTCGGGAAGGGCGTGCCGTCGGGGAGGCGAGGGGCCGTCTCCACCACGTCCGGCTGTCCGCAGGGGCAGCGGTGCGCGATCGCGCGCAGTCCGCGCGGCGGCCGCCCGAGCTGCTGCTTGAAGGCCTCGACGTCGGCGTCGGTGGGCTCGGTGCGCGGGGTGGTCGGCGGGGGCGTTTCCATGCCTGTCTTTCTCTAGGTCTCACGGTCTCACTGGTCGGAGGCGTCGGACTTGTCGACGCCGTCCCAGACGTTGGAGTACCAGGGGCGGTCGGCGGCCCCGAGATCGGTACGGGACCGCTTCGCCGCGTCCGGGTCGACGACGATGAAGCCCGTCTCCCCCGGCATCACATAGTGCAGCCGCTGCCGGATCTGCTGCTCAGCGTAGGCGTCGTCCTGCCAGCGCGCCTTGAGGTCGCGCAGCTTCTCGACCCGCTCGGCGGCCCGCGCCTTCTCCCGCTGGAGATCGGCGATCTCGGCACGCTGGGAGACGTACTGCCTTATCGGGTACGCCAGCGCCACCACCAGGGTGCACAGCACCAGGGCGAGCAGCGCGGCCCGCCCGGTCAGCCGGGAGCGGCGGGCCTGCCGTTTGCTCTGGGAGCGGTAGACACGGGCCGCGGTCTGCTCACCGAGGATTCTGATCCTGGTCGCGGTGGAGAAACGGTCCCGGTCCTTCACGGCCATCGGCTCTCCGCCTCCCCTTCTACGTGCGTACGTCCCCGCACACGGTACGGGACCGGTACGGGGACGTACGTACGACTGGCTGAGGATTGACCTGGTGAGGTCAGCCCTTGAAGCGGGGGAAGGCCGAGCGGCCCGCGTACACCGCGGCGTCGTCGAGGATCTCCTCGATGCGCAGCAGCTGGTTGTACTTGGCGACACGCTCGGAGCGGGCCGGGGCGCCGGTCTTGATCTGGCCGCAGTTGGTGGCGACGGCCAGGTCGGCGATGGTGACGTCCTCGGTCTCGCCGGAGCGGTGGGACATCATGCACTTGAAGCCGCTGCGCTGGGCGAGCTCGACGGCGTCGAGGGTCTCGGTGAGCGAGCCGATCTGGTTCACCTTGACGAGCAGCGCGTTGGCGGCGCCGTCCTCGATGCCGCGGGCCAGGCGCTCGGGGTTGGTGACGAACAGGTCGTCGCCGACGATCTGGACCTTGTCGCCCAGCTTGTCGGTGAGGACCTTCCAGCCGGCCCAGTCGTCCTCGAACAGCGGGTCCTCGATGGAGACGAGCGGGTAGGCCGCCACGAGCTCCTCGTAGTACTCCGTCATCTCGGCGGCGGAGCGGTCCTTGCCCTCGAACTGGTACTTGCCGTCCTTGTAGAACTCGGAGGCGGCGACGTCGAGCGCCAGGGCGACCTGCTCGCCGGGGATGTAACCGGCTTCCTTGATCGCCTCGAGGATGAGGTCCAGGGCGGCGCGGTTGGACTCCAGGTTCGGCGCGAAGCCGCCCTCGTCGCCGAGGCCGGTGGACAGGCCCTTGCTCTTCAGGACCTTCTTGAGGGTGTGGTAGACCTCGGTGCCCCAGCGCAGCGCCTCGGAGAAGGACTCCGCGCCGATCGGGGCGATCATGAACTCCTGGATGTCCACGTTGGAGTCGGCGTGCGAGCCGCCGTTCAGGATGTTCATCATCGGCACCGGCAGCAGGTGCGCGTTCGGACCGCCCAGGTAGCGGAAGAGCGGGAGGTCGCTGGCCTCGGAGGCGGCGTGGGCGACGGCCAGGGAGACGCCGAGGATGGCGTTGGCGCCGAGCGAGCCCTTGTTGTCGGTGGCGTCCAGGTCGAACATCGCCTGGTCGATCAGGCGCTGCTCGGTGGCGTCGTAGCCGACCAGCTCCGGGCCGATCTGCTCGATGACGGCCAGGACGGCCTTCTCGACACCCTTGCCCTGGTAGCGGTTCGGGTCACCGTCGCGAAGCTCGATGGCCTCGAAGGCGCCCGTGGAGGCGCCGGAGGGGACGGCGGCACGACCGGTGCTGCCGTCGTCGAGGCCGACCTCGACCTCGACCGTGGGGTTGCCTCGGGAGTCCAGGATTTCCCGGGCTACGACGACGTCGATGGACGGCACGAGCATCTCCTTCTTGGGATGTGACACGGTCCGCCGGGACCGCGGTGGGTTCTGCGAGTCCGAGCCTAACCGGCTCCGGGGGATCGGCCACCGTGTGGACCGACCCATGGACAGAACCGAGAGTAAATTGTTTCTGAACTGAACAAAGACGTCCCGACAGCAGGGCAAGAAAAAACCCCGCCCCGGTGCGTACGGGGGAACACGCACCGGAGCGGGGAGCCCGTGGGGACGGGGGGTGACCCTCACGAGGCCTTCATCCTGAAGGACACGGCTGTGAGGGCCCTGTGGTTCAGCTGGGTCTTACTTCAGGTGGAGCTGCTGGCCCGGGAAGATGAAGTCGGCATCGTCGATGATGTCCTTGTTCAGCTTGAACAGCTTCTGCCAGCCGCCCTTGACCTTGTGCTTCTCGGCGATCGAGCTGAGGGTGTCACCCTTGACGACCTTGTACTCGCCGTCGCCCTTCTTGACCTTCTTGCCGGTCGGGGTGGTGACGGTCTTCTTGGCGGCCGGACGCTCGGAGGAGCGGGAGGCGCTCTGCTCGTCGGTCGAACGGGTGCTGGTGCCCGAGTTCGAGGAGCCGGAGGAGGACGAGCTGCTGCCGCCGTTGTAGGAGGCGCTGGACAGGCCCGTGCCGCAGACCGGCCAGGCGCCCTTGCCCTGGGAGGCGAGGACCTTCTCGGCGACGGAGATCTGCTGCGACTTGCTGGCCTGGTTGGCCTGCGCGGCGTACTGCGTACCGCCGTACGCGGCCCAGGTGGAGGCCGAGAACTGCAGGCCGCCGTAGTAGCCGTTGCCGGTGTTGATGGACCAGTTGCCGCCGGACTCGCACTGGGCGACGGCGTCCCACTCGGAGGCGGTGGCGGCGGAGGCGTTGCCGGCCGCCATCAGCGGGGCGGCGATGGCGACACCGGTGACACCGGCGAGCGCGGCGGCCCGGGTGGCCTTGGACGGACGACGGTGCTTGCCCTTGCCGGAAAACAGCATGGTGGATCCCCTCACCGACGCCTGCGAGGTGAGCTGTCGGGTTCGGGCCGGTTGAGTTGCCCGGTCGCCCACCTCGCGGTGCGCGACTTAACCCCAAGCCGGTCCAGCGTGAACTGCTGGGCCCGGCACTTACCTGGGTCCCCCGCTCCTGCCTACGGCGCTTGACGCGACGACTGTTCCCGTACGGCCGCTGGCAGGATTCGGCGTTGCGACAGACGGGGCTCGGGTTGCCGAGCGGTGACGACCGTAGACACGCGCTCGGCGGAATTTCAAAGACGATCAGGGCTTCTGAGACTCATCCCACACTTTCACCAAAGTGGACATTCGGTGTGAAGTGTGACGTGAACTCCCGCTGTTTTTCTGGGCTTTTCAGCCCTATTCAGCCCCTGTGTCGGCGTCTGACCGGCGACGATGTTGCTCGGGTCGGCCCCGATGCGGTCCTTGTTCTCGGCGTAGAGGGCGCGCCATCCGCCGTCGAGGCCAAGGGAGTCGGCGATGGAGACGAGAGAGTCACCTTCCCGGACGACGTAGGTCGCGGCGGCGTGCCGGCCGGCCGGGGCGGAGGCCGTGCTCTTCGTCGCAACCTCCTCGGCACTGCCACCGCGGTGCTTGCCGGAGCCGAGGGCGCCGACGTCCACGAGGGCCGAAGAGCCGCCCTCCTGCCACGACTTGTCCGCTTCGTCCTCTTCTGGGCTCACGACGGGTGAGCTGTCGGAAGGCTGTGCGTCCTTTGCGGCGGAGTCCTTGGATTCCGAAGAGTTCTTTTTGTCCGGCTTGGCGGAATCGCCACTGGAGGGGGTGGCCGACGGCGAAGGCGTCGCGGACGAACCGTCCAGCGCGTCGAGCAGACCGCCGGAAGAATCCCCGGAGTCCGACGAGTTGGAGGAGCCGGACGAACCCGACGAGCCGGACGAGTTCGACGAACCGGACGCCGAGGTCGAGGGGGTACCGCTCCCCACGCCCGTGTCGACGTCCGCCGAGCTCGAGTCCTTGCTGAGACCGCCGAGCAGACCACAGGTCGGCCACGCGGCGATGCCCTGGTCCGCGAGGAGCTTCTCGGCCACGGCTATCTGCTGGTTGCGGCTGGCCAGGTCGGCCGTCTCGGCGTATTCGAGGCCGCCGTACTTCTCCCAGTTCTCCTGGGACATCTGGAGGCCGCCGTAGTAGCCGTTGCCGTCGTTCTCACTCCAGGAACCGCCGCTCTCGCACTCCGCGACACGGTCCCAGGTGGTGCCGGTGGCGGCGCTCGCCCCGGTCGCTCCGAGCAGTGGGATCGCGATGGCTGATCCCGTCACACCGGCCGCTACGAGGAGAGCCGGAGCCTGACGGGGGCGACGGTGACGACCGTTCCCGGAGAGCATGGAGGGACCTTTCCCGAGACAGCAAGTACCCGCGCGGTGGGTACTGCGGGGCACCGCGCTGGTCCGTGAACGTATAGGGATTCGATCACTTGTCACAAGTTAATGCCGCGTAGATCACGTGAAGATCACAGACTTGAGGGCGCGTCATGTTTAACCCGCACCCAAGCCGCGCCTGGACACCTGAAGAGGAGGAACCCGCAGCTCACGCCTGACAGGTGTACCTCCGCCAAGGCGGTTGAGGCGAAGCATCAGAGTGGGCCAGAAGCCCCTCCTGAACCATGCGTTCTGACGATCCTTGACCGCTGCCCATGGCCCGTAACGTTCGGGAAGTTCGTCCCAAAGACACCCTGTGCGTAGCCGATGAAGAATGCCGTTGAGCTGTGTCCGCAGATCAACAGCGCCACGCACAAAGGGGCGATACCCGAAGAAGTCGCCTACCAGCTCTTCTACGGCGTCCCACTCCGACTCGAACACCGCGGCAGGAACCGGGGTACCGGTGCGCTCATGCCACTCCGTCACTTTGCATGCGACGCCGGAGCGCTTCCGTACCTCGCCCAGAGGCTCCACCGTGATGTCCAGGAGATCGATCAATTCTCTCATCTCGGAGAGTGCCGGGGCCCTTCCTCCCGCCCTGGCGATGGCGGCGAGATCCTTGGCCCTGCTGACCTTCGCCTCGGCCTCCTCGTGGGTCGCGAGCACGTCTCTCGCGATGGCAAGGATCTCTCCGGCGATCCGCACGTCCTGGTCGAGTTGTTTCGACGCGGCGTCTTTGACCGCCTGGCCGAGGCCCGGGTTCCGCGCCAGATCGACCACTGCACGCGCCGCGGCTTCCTCCTTCTCTTCGAGTGACTTCTCGAAGACCTCCACGCGTCTGCGCTGCTTCTCGATGTCACCGGGAACAGGGACTGTCCGGCCCTCCAACACAGTTTCAAGGCAATCAAGTCCGGTGAGGAGCCGCCCAACCTGGCTCCAGACCGCCGCCTCGACATCGAGAGCCGTCAAATACGGATCGGTGCACCGCGTCTGGGCCCCCTTGCCGTTGTTGCTGCCACCACACCGGTACTGCCGGGTGTCGTCGACGTTGCGGAAAGCACCGACGTATCGGTGACCGCACTTTCCGATGATCCGGCCACTCAAGGGATACTCCCTGCAAGCCGCATGAGAGGAATGCGCGTTCCTCGTCAGGGCCTGCTCCAGAGCGCCCGCCCTGGCCTCCGTGATGATGCGAGGAATCGGGATGACCACGCTCTCCCCATGGAGGGGAACCCCATCCAGGTCCAGTTTGGTTCGGTTCTTCGAGTCGCCATCAGGCTTGCGGAAGACGACTTCGCCCTTGAGGAGAGCGGGGCTCCTGAGACGCCTGTGCAGATTGGAAGCGGACCACGGGCGGCCACTGCGCGTCGAGTACCCCAGCTCGTTCAGCGTCCGCGCCGCCTGAGCGACATTCATGCCCTCATCCACCAGGAGACTCACCGCCTTGAGGGCAACGCGTGCCTCCTGCTCGTCGACCAGGAGGGCGGACCCGCGGACGCCGATGCCGTTGATGGCATAACCCCACGGAGGAGGGCCTCCGACCCAGCCCGCGTTCAGGGCCTTTCGCTGACGACCGCTCTGCATGCGCTCACAGATGAGGCCGACTTCGCGTTCGGCCATGGTCGCGTGGAACTGCAACTGCTGTTGGCCGGACGGTGTTGAGGAATCGATGTCCTGCGCAACGGATACGAAGCTGACGCCAAGGTCTCCATGGCCCAGATCCACGTCCAGAACGCCCGGCCCGTACGGCCGATGCGGTCCCACTTATGGACCACGACCACATCGACGAGCCCTTGCCGAGCAGCCTGTTCGAGCCGCAGCATGCCCGGCCGTGCGACGACCGCTCCCGACACGCCTTCGTCCCTGAAGATCAGGTCTGGTGCAAGACTCCATCCCGGTCGCAGGTGGATGTAGGTACGCCCAGCGTGCTCCTGCACATCGAGCCCGTACCCCTGCGCTTGCTCCGGTGTGGAGACCCTCAGTATCAAAGCCGCCCGCACGCAAGGAACGGACTCCCTCTCACGGTTGACCGTAGGCGTGGAGACAGCGATAGCGCTGAACACGTCAGCCCCTTCACGGCTGGCAAGGCCCCGGAGCTCTAGCCGGCTCTGGGGCCGTTTGCGTGATCGAGAACCTAGCGCCTCTCGCTATACAAAACTCATAAGTCAGCATAAGTAGTATTTAGTAACGATCTACGATGACGTCTGGCTCGCACGCATCCGTTCGACGTCACGACCACGTACCGGCTGCGGATACGGTCTTGTCGTGGAACGCTCGAACATCGCGCCCGAACTCTTCACCTGGGAATTCGCCACCGACCCCTATCCGGCCTATGCCTGGCTGCGCCAGCACGCCCCGGTCCGGCGGACCCAGCTGCCCAGCGGCGTCGAGGCGTGGCTGGTGACCCGCTATGCCGACGCACGCCAAGCGCTCGCGGACGGGCGGCTCTCGAAGAACCCCGACCATCACGCCGTGGACGCCCACGGGAAGAACAAGACGGGTATCCCAGGCGAGCGCAGCGCCAACCTCATGACCCATCTGCTCAACATCGACCCCCCGGACCACACTCGGCTGCGCAGGCTGGTCTCCAAGGCGTTCACTCCGCGCCGCGTGGCGGAATTCGCGCCCCGGGTACAGGAGTTGACGGACGGGCTCATCAACCAGTTCGCCCAACAGGGCGAAGCCGACCTCATCCACGACTTCGCTTTTCCCCTGCCCATCTACGCGATCTGCGAGCTGCTGGGGGTCCCGCGCGAGGACCAGGACGACCTGCGGGACTGGGCGGGAATGATGATCCGCCACGGAGGCGGGCCACGCGGGGGCGTCGCGCGCTCCGTCAAGAAGATCCGTGGTTACCTGTCCGAACTCATCCACCGCAAGCGCGACGACCTTGGCGACGACCTGATCTCGGGGCTCATCCGAGCCTCCGACCACGGCGAACACCTCACCGAGAACGAGGCCGCCGCCATGTGCTTCGTGCTTCTGTTCGCCGGTTTCGAGACCACCATCAACCTGATCGGCAACGGGGTGTACGCGCTTCTTCGTACCCCGGGACAACGGGACCGTCTCCAGGAATCGATCGAGCGCGGTGAGACGGGACTTCTGGACACCGGAATCGAAGAACTGCTCCGCTACGACGGCCCGGTGGAACTGGCGACCTGGCGCTTCGCCACCGAACCTCTCACCATCGGAGAGCAACGCATCGCCGCCGGTGACCCGGTCCTCGTCGTCCTCGCCGCCGCGGACCGCGACCCCGCACGGTTCTCGGAGCCGGACACCCTCGACCTCTCGCGACGTGACAACCCGCATCTCGGATACGGCCATGGCATCCACTACTGCCTCGGTGCACCCCTGGCCCGTCTCGAGGGCCGTACGGCCATTGAGACGTTGTTGCGACGACTGCCCGACCTTCGTCTGGCCGCCGACCCTGCCGAGCTGCGGTGGCGAGGGGGGCTCATCATGCGTGGGCTGAGAGACCTTCCGGTGCGGTTCACCGCCACCTGACCGAACTCAGCCCTCGACCTCCCGGATCGCATCCCGGTAAGCCCGTGCCGCCGCTCGCAGGGCCGTCTCCGGGTCGGTGCCCTCTGCCCCGGCGCGCGCGGCCAGTGCCAGCAGTTCGTAGCCGATGCCCTCGCCGTGGGGCACGGGTACGTCCAGCCCCGCTGTCCGCACTCGTGACGCCAGCTTGGCCGCGAGGGCGAGGCCGGGCTGGCCGAGGGGGATGCCTTCGGTGACCGAGGTGCGCTGTTTCTCTATCGCCTTGGTGCGCAGCCAGTGGGCCTTGACCTCCTCGGGGGTGGTGGCCGTCTCGTCGCCGAAGACATGGGGGTGGCGGTGGATGAGCTTGGCGACGATCCCGCCGGCGACGTCGTCGATGGAGAAGGGGGTGTCCGGGTCGTCCTCGGCGATACGCGAGTGGAAGATCACCTGGAGCAGGACGTCCCCGAGTTCCTCGCGCAGTTCGTCGCGGTCGCCCTCCTCGATGGCCTCGACGAGTTCGTACGCCTCCTCGATGCCGTACTTGGCGAGGCCCTTGTGGGTCTGCTGAGAGGACCACGGGCACTCGGCGCGGATGCGGTCCATGACCTGGACGAGGTCGAGGAGCCGGGCGCCGGGCAGGTCGTAGGAGGCGGGGAGCAGCTCCAGCTCGGGCATCTGGACGCGTCCGGATCCGGCGAGGCGGGCCAGGCCGTCCGTGAGGACCGGCTCGCCCTCGCCGGTGGCCACGACGACCACCGTGTGCCCGCCGACGCACACTGCGACCAGTTCCTCCGCGGTCGGGGACGTCTCGTCGACCTGTATCCCCGCCTCCCGCAGATACGGGAGCTGAGGGTGGGCGCCGTCCGCGCACAGAACTCGGTCGGCTGCGTGCAGTGCCTGCCAGGCGGGCCAGGACAGCAGGCCGGGGGCGACGCGGTGGCTGGTGGTGAGCAGGACGATGCGGCCGGGGGCGGACGCCGTGTCGGGGTCCTGGTCGGGGGCGGGCTCGAAGCCGGTTGCGTTCACAGTTCGAAGCTAACGCACGGTGCCGACGGGGCGATCAGGTTGTCCACAGGCCAGGGGCGGCGGGGTGATCGTACGATCATCCGCCCGCTAGGTGGACCGTCCAGGGGGCCGTACCCGTCCGCGCCCCCTTACCCGTCCGCGCGCCCGTGCCCATCCGCGCCCCCGTCCCCGTCCGCGCCTCCGTCCCGTTACGCGCTCTGCTCGCTCCCCGTCGCCGTGACCTCCCGTACCCAGGCGGTCGGGGCGTCGACGCGAGTGCTCTTCGCGACGTCCCAGGTGCCGTAGCGCGGGTTGAGGTCGACGTCGAGTTGCTTGGACGCCTTGCTCAGGGCGTTCCAGAAGGCGGGGTCGCTGGTGTCGGTGCCGAGCTTTCCGGCGAGTTTCTGGGCCTCCAGCTGGAGGCGGAGGTTCTCGTCGAGGCGTTCGGGTGCGATGCCGTACTGCTGGAGCCAGGTCGTCTCCAGGCCCTTGGCGCCGCCCGCCTGCTCCTCCAGGCCCGACCGCAGCTCCTGGACCTCCTTGCGGGTCACGGACACGCCCGCGTCGGCGGCCGCCCGGTGCAGCACCCGGTCGAGGACCATGCCGTGCAGGACGTCGCGGGTGAGGGTGCCGGTCTTGGCGATGGCCTGCTTGTACTGCGCCTCGTCCGTGACGGCGGCCCGCTGCGCGTCACGGACCTCGGTCACCCGGTTCTCCAGCTGGGAGACGGTGATCCGCTGCCCGCCGACGACGGCCGCCGCGCCGGGATGCGCGTCGCTTCCGCAGGCGGTGAGCAGGGGTGCCGCGGCGGCGAGGGCGGCGGAGAGGACGAGCGCGGTGCGACGACGGCGGTGCAAGGAAGCCTCCCGAGGAGATTGTGCGACGGTGCACAAGGTCTTGCGGTGATCGATGGTAGGCAGGGGACCGGCTCTGGCCAACCCATTCGACCAACGATTCACCAGGACTTCGGGCACCGCCGCGCCCGGGCGGGGGCGCGAGGCGAGCGGGGTCGCAGGGGCGGGGCGGAGTCGCGGGGGCGGCGGCCGATGCTGCGATGTGCACCCCGGCTTACGGCTACGAGGACGGGCGGGTCTACGGGCGGAGCGGGTCTACAAATGGGGTGGGTCTACGAATGGGGCGGGCCGCGGGCTCAGCCCTGTGCCTCCACCGCCTGCCGCACGGCGGCGGCGACACCGGCGCGCAGTCCGTCGTCGGCGGGCACCCAGGCCACGTTCGTATCGGCCTTGCCTTTGCTACCGCTGCCGTTCTCACTGCCCACGAGCACGAAACCCAGTTTCGCGTACCGCCGGGTCGCCTCCTGCGCCGCCTTCACCTCGGGGCCGCCCACCGCGAGGACGACCTCGCAGGATCCCTGGAGCAGGGCGTTGAGGAAGGGGCGGGCGTTCGCGGTGCTCTGTTCTCCGGTCACCGAGGAGTAGCTCACACGCGTGTGCGTCGCGAGGGAGGCGTCCTGCATGCCCTGCCAGACGGCCGCGGCGGCCTTGGGGTTGATGCCGTGCCGGTCGGTGAGGAGGCACGCGTCGGACTCGGTGTAGTGGCGGGCGCGGGTGGCGGGGATCGGCGGGCGACTGCTGCCGTGCCGGTGGAGGAAGAACCCGGTCACGATCATCACGAGGGCCAGGGCGACCGCCGTACCGATCATGGCGAGACTGCGTCCGCTGAGTGAACGCAGCCCGACCACCGTGGCACGCCCCACAGCCGTGAGCCGCCCTGTCTCCTCGGCTCGGACCGACCGTGTCCGCGTGACCTGCCGAACCTGCTTGACCATGTAGTGCTACTCCTCCACGCGCTGGGGCACCGGGCGGTCGGCCACCTGGTCGGCGTCCACGTCTCCCGACCGCTCCGCTTCGTCGACCGCCGTACCGCCGGCCCGCGCACCGATCCACCGTGGCTCACGCCGACCCGCCCGTCGAGGCCAGGCAGTCCACGCGTGCACCGGGGCGACTGCCATCGACAGGGTGATCAGCAGCAGGTCGATCCCGAACAACGCACCGTGAGTGTCGTCCGGCGTCAACGTGAGTTCGGTGATCCAGGCCACCAGGACCACGCTGAAGCCGGCGAAGGCCAGCCAGTCGGTGCGGCTGCGGCGCCGCAGTGCGAGCACGAGGGACGGGACGGGACAGAGAAGGCCGAGGCTGATCACCGGCAGCGCGGAGAAGCCCGCGCGCACGGCGGGCAGACGCAGCACCGGCGCGGCGGGCAGCTTCAGCACCCTGGAGATCAGCCTCGGCATCCTCATCGCCCTCACCTTTCGGTCCTCGCCGCTCAACACCGTCGGTCCTGGGCTCTCAGTTCTGCCGGTCCTCGGCTCTCGGTTGCGTGCTCAGCCGGTGATGGCGACCGGCCCGTCCCACGCGTCGCGGTCCACGGTGATCGTGTAGCCGCCGCGGGTCTCCTTGCTGTTGACCATGTACTGGTGAGCCCGGCTGTGTCCGGTGAACTGGGTGGCGCCCCAGGGCCAGTCCGAGGTGGTCGTGTTGACCTTGTCCCACAGCGCGTACCAGAGGTTGCCCGGCAGGTCCGTCTTGTTGGTCGCGGTGGCGATCGCCTTGGCGCTGGAGCTGGTGAAGCCGTAGTAGCCGGCCCGGTAGGTCTTGGCGTGCAGTTCCTTGTCGAACGCGCGGACGTACGTCAGCACGGCGTTGTTGCAGGAGGTGTTCGTCGTGTCGTACGCCTCCATGTCGAGGAAGATCGGGCTGCCGGCCTTCATGCCGAGCGCCGAGGCCTTGGCCACCGCGTCATCCGCCTCGCTCTTGCCGACGGAGGCGGCGGTGGAGGCGCTGATCTTCACCGAGCCGCCGGAGCCGCAGGACGGCTGGGAGCCGACGTAGAGCGGAACGAGCTTCCAGCCGACCGTGCTGACGGACTTGACCCAGGACGCGGTGAGGTTGGGCTGGCTGCAGCCGCGGTTCTTCCCGCCTATGTAGACGGCGGCGGCGCCGTAGAAACCGGTGTGCCAGGCCTTCATCGCGGCGAGGGAGGGGGCGGCACAGGTGTCGAAGGCGCGGCCCGTGAAGGTCTTCTGCGCGGGCCAGGTCGTGGCCGCCATCGAGGTCGTCGCGGCGATCCCGCCACCCGCGACGACGACGGCACCGGCCACACCCCACGAGATGTACCTGCGCTTCTTCGACTGCCGATGGTCTGCCATCCCCACCCCTGTTCATGACAAGCGGACCTGTACGACGTCGCGTACATGTCCGACGGAAGATTCCAAGTGCCCTTGCCCTGCGGCGGCGCGGGTCCGGCACGGTGAGGTGGTACGACGGCGGCCGTACGACTTCTGCGTGGACTGTTCCTGCGCACACGGAAGTCGGGCACCATGAGCGGATCGCACCGTAACCGATGCCGTCCTTTCGCCCGGGAAACAGAGTCCCTGGATCGCCACAAAATTCTCTCACGCCACGGCAAAAACTCCTGAACCAGGGAACGCGAGCCGTGCGAACTCCGTACACGGACGCGGACTTGGCGAACGCTTGGCAATTCGAATAGCCGTTCAATACTCGGACGTGACCGCCGTCCCACAGGCGGGCAGAACCCGCGGGTCTGCGACAGGTCACGCCCGCCGCGTGCGCCGGAGGATCCGTATCGCGGGCCAGGCGAGCAAACCGGTGACGGCCCAGAGGAAGGCCGCGAGGCCGATCCACTCACCGGTGCTGGTCTCGGGATCACCCCCGCCGAAGACGGTGACCGCGAGCGCGAGGAAGGCGAACAGTCCGCCGAGGACGCTGAGTACGACCAGCCCGGCGGTCTGCCCGCCGGTGCGCCGGGTCGCCGACTGCGCGGGGGCCGACGCGCCATGGACCTCCGCCGCTTCGGCGACCTGCGCATTCGGCACCTGCTGCCGCGGCGGCAACTGCACGCGCGCGTGCGGCGGTACTGCCGCGTCGAGCGCCGCCATCGTGTGCGCGTCGACGCCGTGCAGACCGGGTTCCACGGCGACGGCGAGACCGTCGGTACCGATGAGCCGCCGACCGCCGTCGGGCCAGCTCAGCACGGCGGCGCAGGCACGGTACGGAACGGTCACCGCGAGGTCGCTGCCGTCCCGCCCCCTCACCGTCAGGCTGACCCCGTCGTCGCCCACCACCAGCGCGGACCCGTCCTTGGCCAGCGCCTCGAAACGCCGCCCCGTGACGGCGTACGTCGACCGGGTCGGCGCCTCCGCGTACCCGGCCCAGTCGGCGCGGTGCCCGGCGGGTACCTGCAGCAGGGCTGTGCCCGCCGCCTCCAGGGCCACCGCGTGCAGATGGCCGGGCGTCACCGACCACAGTTCGTGGCGCAGCTCGTCCAGGCTCCGGGGCGGCCGACCGGCGAGCAGGTCCTCCGCCGCGCCCGGCAGCCGTCGTACGGCCCCGTCGGCCGCCGTCAGCGCCGCGTCGGAACGCGCCCGTACGGCGTCGAGGTCGGCCTGCCCGACATGCCCCGCCTGGAGCGCGGCGAGGACGTCGACGAAGCCGCCGAGCACCGCGTCCTGCTTGGCGGGCAGGGCGTCGGCGAAGGCGGTGAGCAGGGCGTGGCCGTCGCGGCGGGAGGTGTGGTCGGTGGCGGCGGTGTAGGAGTAGCCGCCCTCCTGGCGCAGGGAGCGGATGAGTTCACGTTCCAGGACACCCGCGTACAGCCGGGCGGCGGCGGTGTCGGTGACGACGGCGTCGAGCAGGACACCGCCCTGGCCGTCGGAGAAGTGGGCGGGCGTGGCGGGGAGGGCGGACGTGACGACGGGCAGCGGGTGCCGTGGGCCCGGGGGCAGCTTCGGGGAGAGCCCCGCCGGGATGCGCTCGCCCGCGATCCACAGCACGGCGTTGCCGCCCGTGAACCAGGTCCGCGTCCAGTGCCGTACGTCCTCCGGACGCAGGCCGGGGACACCCCACTCCGGGTAGCTGACCAGGCCGTAGCCCTGGGCGCCGTAGCGCCACAGCGGGAGTTGGCCGGGCTCGCGGCGGGACTCCTCGGTGCGCAGGATCTCCTTCTCGGTCTCCAGGCGCTCCATGGGGAGGTCGGCGAGGGAGGCGCAGACGCCGTGCAGGTAGGCGACGATCTCGTGTTCGGCACCCTCCACGTGGAAGTGGGTGAAGGCGGCCTTGGTCGCGCCGTTGTAGTGGTAGTCGGCGATGCCGTGCCGGTACAGGGCGAGGTGCTCGACGAGGTGGGTGACACCGGCGCGGGCGAGGGTCTCGTCGGCCGTGCCGACGCGGAAGACGAGTCCGGCGCGGGTGGGTCCGGGGGCGGGGGCGAAGAGGGTGGGGATGCCTTCGACCTCGGTGAGGTGGATCGCAGCGGGAGCGTACTGGCCGCCCTGTGGGGCCTGGTGGTTCATCTTCGGCCTCTCAGGGCGGTGTCGCGGTGTCGGACGTATGCCTCGGCGGGCTTGCCGAGGTAGCCCCACGGGTATTCGGAGGCGAGGTTACCGAGGGCGCGGAAGTGGGCGGCGGCCTGCTCGGTGTCGCCGATGAGGGAGAACAGCGCGGCGAAGCCGCCTTGGACGGTGACCCAGCCGTAGGGACGCCGGAACGCCGGGTGGAACACCGACCTCCCGGCCGCTTCGAGGAGTTCGGCGTGGACGTGCGGCTGCCGCAGGTACTCGGCGCGCTTGTCGTCGCCCTTCAGGTCGAGCCAGTGCTCGATGTGTGCCTCGGCGACCAGGCCGCCGCTCAACGAGCCTTCCGGGGCGGCCAGCAGACACTCGCGGGCGAACCCGTGCGCCTCCTCCCAGGTGCCGCCCCACTTGGGGCAGAGTTTCTGGAGGAGGCGGGCCTGCCCGGTGAAGTGGTGCGGGTGGTACTTGGCCAGCCGGTCGTAGCGCCGACGGGCCTCGTTCTTCCCGAGCGACAACCCGCGGGCGGTGTTGAGCCGTTCGGCCCAGGCTGCGTCGTACGACGGGTCGAGGGCCGTGGCGCGGATGAGCAGTTGCTCCGCGTCCCGCAGGTGCGCGTGGAAGGCCTCGAACTGTTCCCTGCTCACATCCTGGGCCCGCGCCGAGGTCCGTATCCCCCATCCGGTCTGCACCAGCCGCGCACCGAGCACGGTGAGCGCGAACACGTCGTACGGCGCCGCACTCACCTGCTGCCGCAGCGCGTGCTCGACACCGTCGACCTCGGCCAGCACCCGCACGACGAAGGCGCGGTCGGTACCGGGCGGCAGGGTGTCGTGGTACTGCCGGACCGAGGCCCAGTCGGCGATGGCGGCGGCCTGTCGCAGCCAGGTGACCTCCGGGTAGGCGGAGGCGAGTTCGAAATCGGGTTCGGGAGCGGGCCCGGGGTCGGGTGGCATGCGGCGGATACTAGGCGAGGGCTGTGACATCGAGCGCGGCGGGGAAAGCCCAGGTCAGGGATGGGATACGGCATACCAGCGCTTGACTGTCGGCGGACCTTCCGGCCAACTCCCGTTCACCGGGACGTCATATCGTTCGCACTTTTCCGCCACTCTTCCGGAAGGCCCCTCCATGTCGCTGAACTCCCGTCGCAACCGCCAACTCCTGGAGGCGGCAGCCCCGTTGCTCTTGCAGGACGAGAGGATCGAACTCACCTCCCTCGCCGGCGTCGGCTCGGTCTCCGTCCGCAAGCAGGCCCTGACTGCTGCCGTGGTGGGCGTGTTGAGCGCGGGCACGGTGATGGCCACGGTCACTCCACGCCCCATGTACATCGTCCTGACCGACCAGAGAGTCCTGTTCTTCGACGGCAACCGCGGCGGCAGACCGGGCAAGCTGCTGCTGAACCTGCCGCGTCCGTACGTCTCGACCGGCGGCTCGAAGAAGGCGTTCCTGGGGCTGCAGTTCGTCACGCGACTGTCGGTGGCGGGGCATGAGCAGGGGCTGAAGGTGACGTTTCCGGTGCAGCATCGGGGGGATGGGCCGCGGTTCGTGGGGGCGTTGCCGGTGACGCGCTGAGGCGTCGAATCGAACATTCCCCCGCTTCAGGCAGCGGCGAACGCGCACCACACGTACTTGCCCCGACGTCCGTGCCTGGACAGCGGCTGCCAACCCCACTGATCGGCGCAGGCCCGCACCAGGGCCAGCCCTCGTCCGCCTTCCGACTCGGCGACCTGCTCCCACGCGTTCGGCGGTTCAGGGGGCTCGGGGTCGGCATCCCAGGCACCGATGCGCAGCACGCCGGGCGACCAGTGCACACGCAGGGCCACGGGCCCCTTGGTGTGGCGCACGGCGTTGGAGACCAGCTCGGTGGCGGGGTGTTCGGCGACGTCGACGAGGGTGATCAGGCCGTGCATGGTGAGGATCAGGCGCAGGGTGCGGCGGCAGACGGTGACGGCTCGGGGGTCGTTCGGGATGTGGAGGGTGTACTCCCAGGACTGCTGGGGGTCGGTTTCGGGCATGCGTCGACTCCGGTTCTGGGGTGGGGGTTTCGGAGGGCCGGGGAGCGGCGGGCAACGGTGGGGCGGTGGCAGTGTCGCAGCCGTCCTGGCAGGGCGGAGCGGTGCGCTTCCGGGGTCCCGGGAGTGCCGCAGTGTGTGCGTCGCGTCACTGACGGTAGGGGTAACCTGTAACCCCACGCAAGCTGATCCGGTAATCACCCCCGAACGAGGAGCCATTGATGGTCCAGAGGCGCGAACCAACCGCACGTCAAATGCGCCTGGGCCTCGAACTGCGCAGGCTCCGCGAAGCGGCAGGCCTCACCGCCGTCGAGGCGGCGGCGCTGTTGGGGGCGAACCGGGTGCAGATGAGCCACATCGAATCCGGACTCGTGGGGGTGAGCGAGGAACGGGTACGACGCCTCGCGTCCCACTACGCCTGCACGGACAAGGAGTTCGTCGACGCCCTGGTGGCGATGGCCACCGACCGGACACGCGGGTGGTGGGAGGAGTACCGGGGGCTGTTGCCCACGTCGTTCCTGGACCTGTCCGAACTGAACCACCACGCCTCTTTCCGGCGTGACGTCGCGATCCTGTACGTGCCCGGCCTGTTGCAGACGGAGGACTACGCTCGCGCCGTCTTCTCCGCGAGGGTGCCGGAACTGACCGACGATGAGCTTGAGTTCCGGGTCCGTCACCGAATGGCCGGCCAGGAGATCACTATTCCCTACGAGTTGGTGATCCACGAGTCGGCCCTACGCATCAGGGTCAGCGACCGCGCCGCCTCCCGGACCCAGCTCGCCAGACTCCTGGAGCTGTCCGGAGCAAGCAACGTCACCATGCGTGTACTCCCCTTTGACCTGGACGGCTTCGCCAGAGCAGCCAGCACGATGACGTACGTGGGCGGGCCTGTGCCCAAGCTGGACACGGTCGTACGAGACGTACCCCAGGGATCGGCCTTCATCGACTCCGAAGCACAACTCAGCGCCTTCCGAACCCGCTTTCGTAAAGTGGAAGCCGTGTCACTCGACCCCGAACGGTCGCGTGACTTCATCAACCGGCTGACGAGAGAGCTGTGATGCCTCATGGACAACTGGCGGAAGTCGTCCCACTCAGGCCCTGACGACGGCAACGAGTGCGTGGAGATCGCGAACTCCCCCACCCACGTATCCATACGCGACTCCAAAAACCCCGCCCACGGCACTCTCGCCTTCCCCACCGGGGCCTTCAGCACCTTCCTCACGGCCCTCAAGTCCACGTCATCGCAGAACGTCGCCCAGAAGACCCGTTGTCAGCAACACACCTGTTGACGAACGTCCGGCAAGCCCACCAAGAAGGTAATGAGGGAGCTGCCTGGGGTGTTCGGCGACTGGGGATGTCAGGCGTCTAAGGTCGCCTTCATGACGAGGACCACGCCCCCGCGCCCTCTCGATGTCGAGGCGCTCTTCCCGGAACTGGCCGCTTTTCGGGGGACGACGACTCGGCTCCATCCCCGGCCGGGAAGACCAGAGCTTTCGGCCAGCTCCGTGGGCGGTCCGATGTTGTGGCCGGCGGACGAGCCGTGGCCGATGTGCGGCGAGGTTCACGGCCGTGGGCGTGGTCGACGCCCGGCCGACATCCGCCGCTATCGGCAGGTTCTGGCTTCCGCGTGGTCGCGCGAGGAGGCTCCCGGCCCGACGGACGAGGAACGGGAGCTCCTGGGTGAGCTGCACCGGGAGCACCGTATCCCCGGGGCGTCCGACACCGACCCACTGCCGTTGATCGGCCTCGCGCAGCTGTACCGGCGGGATGTACCCGACCTGCCGAAGGGGCCGGGCGGCTGCGATCTGCTCCAAGTGTTCTGGTGTCCCTTCGACGCGCACGGCCCGGGTCGGTACGACCTCGCACTGCACCTGCGCTGGCGGCGGTCCTGCGAGGTCGGTGAGGCGCTGAACGAGCCACCGCAGCCGCAGGTCGTCGGGGCCGACGGCTTCGTGCCCGAGCCCTGTGTGCTGCACCCGGAGCAGGTGATCACCTACCCGTTCGCCGGCCTTCTGCCCGAGGACCTATGCGCCCGGATCGACGCCTGGGAGGAGGTCCTTGAAGAGGAAGCGGAGCAGAAGGCGGACGAAAGCGCGACAGAGCCGCTCGGCTACCAGTACGACCTGTCCATCCCGCCCGGATGGCGTGTGGGTGGCTTTGCCTCCTGGCACGCGACCGACCCGTACCCCATGGACTGCCTGACCTGCGCGACACCGATGCACCTGCTGCTGACCATCGACAGCTCGGAATGGGACGGCGGCAGCGGCAGCTGGAAACCGCTGGAGGATCAGAACCTCCCTACTCACCGGGGCGCCACCCCCACGGAGGTCACTGTGGGCCGCTGGGGTGAGCTCAACGTGTTCGCCTGTCCCAACGATCCCGAGCACCCGCACCGCTGGAGCATCCAGTAGCTCGTACCCCAGGGGGCATGGCACGCGCGTAACGGCGGTGCCACCGGGGCTGTCGGACGAGGCCACAGCGAGATCTGCAGGCACGTGCGGTCCTCCGCGAGCTGAAGCGCTACATGGAGGGCACCGACTTCGAGGTGGTTGTACCGGCGTGCCGACGTCGCCCGTGCCTGGTTCCGTCTAGCCGACTGGAACCCAGATGGCGATCAGCGACGCCGAGACCTTCGATACCTTCCTCGCCGCCTTGTAGCCGAGCACCGGCGGTCGGCTGCCCGTTCCCCAGCCACACAGCTCTCCGGAATCACGGCCGGATATTCGATGAGCCCTTCCAGGCTCAGCACTGGCGGCGGGTGGGCCCAATACATACTCCTCACCATCCTCACGCGACATGATCAGCGTCTCAAGCGCAATGAACAGCATTCTTAGGAGTTTTAGGTACGACCGACAGTGTAACCAATTCATCACTGTCCACTTCAAAGCGCCACGTGACATCGACCACGGCCTACCCTCCCACCGGAAAGAAGGTTGACGGCGCGTAAGAGCCATCGGCGAGCTTCTCCAGGAATCCGATCATCTTCACGCCCCTTACACCGGGCGGCCATCATGCCGCCATGCTTCCGAAAATACTCGCCGCCATATCGCTAATCATGAGAACCAATGACCGCGTAGTCCGTCAGAAAAGCGTGCCCTCGCTCATTGGAGGATCGATCACGACATCCGAAGCGTCGGAGCTATCCCGACTATCCATAAGACCCCTCAGAGCCACCCCTTCTACCTCAATATCAAGTTCATCGGGAGCCGGTGTATACAGCTCAATTCCATACCCAGTCAGAGCGCATCCAGCGCCATCAAGAACGAAGTCAATGGAATTTGAGCGCAATTCATCCAAGACTTCACCAAAAGGCCTTCCGGAGAGATTTATTCCAGAAAATGAAAGCTCGGATTCAGCTGTCGCTTCGATAAAGTCCAGGCGGTCAGCTCCGTCAAAGTGCAGCATTAGCCCCATCGAAGGATAGTGGTCAATGGCCGAATCGCCGGGGCTTCTTTTGAAAGAAGAATAATCCCCCAGCCTCTCACGAACATCCTTTCTCAACTCACCAAAACGGACGCCCTCAATCCCGACCCAAGGGATAACGTCATTCACAAGAACCTCAACTCAGAGTTGCAGATGATCTGCGGACGGATCATCCAGATCAAGTTCGTACGGTGATTCCGGACTAGAACAACGTCAGCCTTCGTGGCCAGCCTCGCATCGCTCAAGTGCGGTTATCCCACGCCACGAAAAGTACTTCCTCACCTATTTTTCCGACCCGATGTTCAATAAGTGTCAGTCTGTAGAAATTTGAGCATAAACCTCTTCGTAGAGATCAGGAGCCATGGCAAACCGCCCGTGCTCGTTCACGAAGTAGGCGCCACTCTCGAAGCATCGATTGAATACAACGACCATCTGCTCGATGGAGGAGAACTCGACCTCAGAGGGCTCACCGATGAGAACCCCCACAACCTTGGCCTCAGCGCCGGGAACCCAAATAGCCGCATATAGATCGCCGCCTGGATTGCCAAGGAGTGGCACCCAATGTTTTCCGAGAACCGGATCACTCGCATAGTCAGGCTTCAGACGTACAGCCTCATCGATCGAAAGCAGGTGATACCCGGGGATCACATTGACGTCGTCCTGAAGTTGACCTGGATAACCAACGACGCCATTGCACCAGTCAAACCATTGAACGACAGAGGCCGGAACAATATCGTCCAGTACAGACGAAACGTGATTGACACCCACCCCCGGAGACATCCAATCAACAACCGGCCTGCGCAGGCCATCAAGGTGCGCCTTGAATCGCCCTAGTTCTACATCCAGCATTTAAAGGTCAGCCTGTCTCGCTCGCACATAATGCGGGTCACCATTTCCGAAATATCAGAATAGACACTTCAGGACGTGCCACCGGATACCGTCGCCCGCCAATCGCTCATCGCGCCATGAGAACTTCCTCACCGCTGAGCCCCAAATTTGACGCAATGTAGGCAATAAGAGCATCTGTTCCCACCTGTTCAGAGGAGTTCTCGCCAAGGTAATTTCGGACTAGTTCCTCGACACCCTCCAATACTCCGGCTGAAATCGCGGGATGCAGCCATTTCAACCACTCCACCACTGACGCGATTCCATACCGAACACGCGCCTCGGAAACGCCTTCAGCCGAAGCATCTCGCATGATTCTTATCGCCACTGCGAGACGATCCACAGGATAGCTGTAACCAGTCAGGACTCGATCGATCTGCGAAACTGAGGTGATGGTGGCGGCTGAGGCGATAAAATTTTCCCTGCTTCTCACATCAGGCATTGAATGAGTATCTGGGTCGACTACGACCGTCACCATCGTTGCTTCATCCCAGTCATCGACACCCACGGACAACCCGACCCGTGTCCCTGCGCTAGTGACCGGCCATACGAAGAACGGCGGGTCTGACGCCTCACGCAGAGCCAGATACCCCGTGGAAAGAACTACCTCCCCATTGAAAACCGGTCGGGATGCCTTCGGTGCCGTACCACGCCACACGCTTACCCTTATGGGCGCGACCTGCGCACGCGTAGTAAAGCATAATGTGGTGCGCATCGTTTGCTGGCGGGTGGAATAACAACAGGTCGAAGTCGGGGTCACTGCCCGATCCAACCACAAGCTGCCCGTAGTTAAGGAAAACCTCAACTTCGCCGATTTTCATAGAGCTCTCCACAGATCCTGCACGGAGTCAAGAACACGTCGACTCAAGCCGATACGGAACCCATTCAGGGTTCGAATCGCCGTACGGCAAAGAGAATCTCCCATCCCACCGAAAATTCGAGGAGTTGTCGATCGCTCCCCATGGCCATTCGAGAGTGACCTGACGTGAATCGACCTCGACCACTCGAGCACTCGCCGGCTCACAAGAGACGATTACTGCGTCGCCAATCTGAAGACCCATATCTCTCTCGTCACCCATTTTTCTCGCCGTGGACAGAGATAGTGCACGCGAACCCACTCGGCCCAGCTCATACTGAATTTCCAGAAGGGGCATTGGCTTGGCCATTAGAGTCACCAAACCGTCTGGAACGGTGTGGTTCCTGGACCGCCTCGGAACCGCTTCCCACCGAGGGTCAACTCTGGCCTCTTCGGCAGGGCCTAGTGGAACTCATCGCAGATATTTCGGAAGGCCGATCCTGCAGGACGACCCCGCCTCGTTCTCGCCGGCCACTTCGGGGAAGTCATACGACCGATGCCCGGAAGGGATTGGTGGGGATGATCTCTGCCTCGTCGAAGAGCTGCTCCAGCGCCTCGTGCCCGTGGCGCCTACGAAACTCGATTTCGGCGGTTGTCACCGGCAGGGTCCACAGGATTCGGGCGTGCCCCTCAGGCAGCAGGCAGTGTTCAAGGTCGGGGCCGTGGAGATACGGCAGGCTAATCAGCAGGTGATCGCAGGTCGAACCCGGCACCCACGGTTCGCCGATCGGCATGCTGTGCTCCAGGGCGAGTTGATGCCCTCCGCAGTGGTAGTGGGCGACCATCGCCATAAGTTCGATGAACCGCCGGTCGCGGACGTGCGCGGTCATGACGAACTCAAGTCCGTGACCGTTCTCCTCCATCGAGGCCCAGCACCCGGCGGTCACAAAGGCCCAGCTGTCGCTGCGGGGGCCGGGCTCCACAACGAGAACTCTCAGATCGGGTACAACCTCTCGCCGTTCCGGCCCGAGGTCGTAGTCGACAACCTCCACGTCGTGCCCCGTGAAGAACGCCCGGACGTGTGACTCAACGGCCTTCGCGGCCAGCGGCCTAGCATCGCTCACCGTGCGATCATCCCATACTGCGAAAAGTAATTCATCACCTCTTTTCCGTCCCCGCGTGATGTTGCGATCGACTGCCGATTGAGCACGGACGAAACGTGGATGTGGTTCGAGAATTCGTGGGTGAACCTACTGCTCAACCCATCTACGCCGAGACCACATCGACTCTCGATCGCCCCCCTCAAGGAGAACCTGGATACCCATCTCTCGGGGAAGTAGACACCCCTTCGGCCAACTGATCTCCTCACCAGCCACCATGATTCCCGCCTCTTCCAAGTCGTCTGACATCCGAAGATTATGGAAGGTCCGGTTCCGAAGGGTCGTGACTGTAGAGAAACCTGGTTCCACTGTCACGATCACACAGCCGTCCTCCCCGTCGGCCAAGGTCAGACCGATAGACGCGCTCAAAGGAATCGACCGGTATACGTCCAAGACTTCGGACAGTGAGACCTTCGAGTGCCGATATGAGGGATTCCACACCTCGACAGTCACCATGTCGGGCGAGCTCGCTACATTCTGACGGATCAATGTTTGATGCCATCCGCATTGGTAGTAGGCAACCATCGCCACAAGCTTGATCAACTGCTCGTCGCGCCTGGAGGGGCCGACATCCTGTGCAGAAAATCTGACGCAATATTTACTGACGTACGATCTACACTACCCTGCTTAGCCGACAGTAGTTCCTCGACCATCCAATTGCTCAGGTCAAGAGAGTTCGAAAGTGAAATATGCGGAGCGAGCCAGCGCGCCCACTGGGCGATCATGCGCATACAGTGCGCATCACCTTTTCTGTTTTGAACCGACTTCAACAGGACCTGGCTAGAAATGATCATTTTTACCACTGCGGCCAGGCGATTCAGCGGGCGATCGTGTGACGAGAGAATAAGGTCTAGCTCATCGAACTCGTCCAACTGGCCGCTGTCAGCTCCAAGCATGACCGGCAGAGGGTAGCCCTCAGCGAACGTCAAGGAGATCTCAGCACCGCTCGAACCGAAAATCACGTCAATTCGAGAAGCCGATCCAGGATCATCTACCATGATGGTTGCACGACAGGGGCCAGGTTCGCCGATCAAAGTTGAGTATTGAGATAGCTCATCCAGAGATTTAACGACACAACGCCCATCAGAGAGATGAACATTCCCATCGAAAGCGATGTCCCCCAGCATCGGCCCCACACCAGTCCAGATTCTGACAAGAACCAGGCCTGTCTGCGCCCTGGCCGCGACGAGCACATGTTCAGCCGACGCAGCGACGGGTGTCGACCTCGCGAGCTTCAGGTCCGGGTAAAGCTCGGCCGTAGATCCGATGGCCACAACTGGATGGTTCAACAGCATGCCAACCCCGCCGACCTGCATCTCGCTCACCTTAGCCTAGACCCTCAGCCAGTATGTCCGGGAAGAAGTTTCAACAACATTTCCCGAGCAGGAAGGATATCCGGGTATCTGGCATCTCCCGGCCACTTCGGATCGTGATATCCGTGATTTCGCAGAATCTGTAGAGCCTTCTGAACAGCCGTTGACTGTTCAAGGCTGCATGCCGGGCAGTGCGGGTACAGGTCCTGCTCTCCACCAGGAGATGCCAGAGCAGTCGACGGCTGGTGGTCTCCCACGTAGGTCAACGACGGATCCGACTCCCCACAGGTGTGGCACACCGCGATGTCCTGCATCGCTGCGCTTTCCTTATTGGTCACCTTGCTGGGGTCCGAGGAACGCACAGATCTTGTTGCATGGGGCCCCACTTCCAAGGTCGCGGCTTCTTCCTCGGTCAGGCTGACGTCGCAGTTATGAACGAGGACGGGCGTAGTTCCGGCCTCCACGTAGTACGTGTGGAGGGTGCCGATGGTCAGGTCGTACGTCGTGGTGTTCGCGTGGTACAGCCGGACACCGGTGATCTCGGCCGTTCCGGTCGGCGTCTGGAGGACGTCTCCGGGCTTCAGGTTCTTGGCGTCGACGAACGCCGACTGGGTCTCGTCGTAGAAGGGGTGGTGGAAGGTCGTCGTCAGGTGTGCGCCCTGCGCATCCGATGACGTACCTGCAGCCTTGGTGCTCTGATCGGACATCGTCGCCGACGAGACCGCCGCGACCGTCTTGGTCGCCGGCTCCTGGGCGGTGCCGTGGCCGTGGCTCGCCGCCAGCGCACCCAGGACCGCCGCCGAGGCCGCCAGGCCGAACGCCGCCTTGCGGGCGACCTTCTTGGCCAGCGACTTCGCCCCCGTCTTCACGCTCTGCTTCGCAGTGGAGTCGGCCGTCGCCTTGATGGTCAGGTCCACGAAGTCGTGGTCCGTGTGCGTCACGATCACCGCGGTGACCTTGTGCGCCTGCGTTCCCGCCACGCCCGGCACCGAGTTGGCGATCGTGTCGCCCACCCGCACCTGGTCGATCGCCTTCGTCGAACCGTCGGCCAACAGCACCCAGGGTCTTTGAGAAGTGATCTTGTATCCGGGTTCGTCAGGTGAGTCCGAGGGCGGTCAGGGGTCGTTGGCAGTCGCGGGCGGTGCGGCGGAGGGCTGCGGCGATGTTGGTGTGACCGTCTTGGCGGTGGACGCTGATGGCGAGGTTGCGCAGGCTGGCCATGGTGTGGGGCAGGTGTCCGGTGCGGATCTTTGAGTCGTCCTCGCGGTAGGTCCGGTCCCGGACGTGGTGCAGGAGGTTCTCGATACCCCAGTGCCCGCGGATCCATGACGCGAGTTGGGCGCCGGTGGCCTCGCCCGGATGCGGGCTGGTGATCAGGTAGACACGCTCGATGGTCAGCTTGCCTTTCGTCTTCTCCCGTCTCCAGCGCGCGACTTGGAGGGCCTGGCGGGCGCCGGGGTAGTCGATGTGGCCGAACATGGCGGTCTTGAGGCGGCGGATCTCGTCACGGTGGTGGGCGCGGGTGCGGTCGTAGTAGTCGAGCGCGATGTCCCGCCCGGGCAGCCAGCTGACGGTCTCGTGGAGGCCGGGGTGGTTCCTCTTGACGACGGCGAGGTAGTGGG
Organism: Streptomyces sp. NPDC005303; assembly: GCF_040607335.1. Lineage (NCBI taxonomy): Bacteria > Bacillati > Actinomycetota > Actinomycetes > Kitasatosporales > Streptomycetaceae > Streptomyces > Streptomyces sp. NPDC005303. The sequence goes on from NZ_JBEXGM010000024.1 coordinate 75,528, forward strand.
CGCCGCGTTCACGCAGGTAGGCGCCGTGCGCGTGCTGGGTGTGGAGGGCATCGGCGGTGATCAGGGCGTATTCCAGGTTGAGGGGTTCGAGCAGCGGGGCGAAGGCCGTAGGCAGCAGTCCTGGCACCCAGATTACTGGGAGGCCAAGGCCACGGGCCGCCGTAATCGGCGCGGGAAAACTAACCAGCAAGATCCCTCTCGCGAAGCCACTGAAGATCGGCGAGTTGCTTTTCAAACGTCTTGGAGCCCTGGGAAGCTACAGCGACCATGGAGTCAAAAGGCGTGAGATCGAAATCCCTGAAGTATGCCTTTGCAAGGTCCGGTGCTTCCTGGAGCGAAAGCACCGTGTCCCGATCTGCGCGACGCAGGAGGAAATGCCTGCTCTCATCCCTGCGCACCAGCCCTCCCGGCACCGCACGAATCGTGGCGTCGGTGAACACGGCATCCCTGATGTCCAGGGCCCAATCGACGTCACGGTAGAAGTCGGCCATCCCGTCCGAGAAGGCTGCAAACATCTCTGCCCCGAGCGACCGAACAGGACCGGCGAGGATGAACTGGCCAATCTTCCCGCGCAGCGTGACGTTGCGGAATACGCACCCGGAGATGGAGCTTTTACTCAGCTTCGCGCCGTCCACTGTGACGTTCTCCAGCCTTGCACCCGCCATTGTGCACGCACTGAAGGAGCAATTCTGCAAGATCGAGTCCCGCACCACCAGACCGAATGACGGATCGTCATGCTGCGCCAGCAGAGAGCTGGTGAACTTGACGCGCCTCAGATCGAGGTTGCCGAAAACCCGCCCGCTGCCATACTGGCGCACACGCCCAAATGAGGAACCTTCAATGGCCTCGGTCATTCGCCAACCCACCAATATTCCACCCGGTGATCCTCAACCTCGAGGCGATATCGGCAATAGGAGCAGACGATTCCGCTTCCCTCCGGAACAGTTTCGCTCCCGACTTGTGCAGAATCGACCCGCCGCCGACGGCCACAGTGCCACCGAACTGACCGTGCCACGCAGAAACGCCGGAGCCATACCGCGAAACGAAGCGGGGACTCCGGCGCTCGCTGCCGTCAAGGCAGACAGAATCATGTCACCTGCACAGCCCTGCGAAGAATTTTGGCCGATTTCACGACTCGCTGAGATTACCAGCCCATCGCCTCAAATGCCTGGCCATATCCGGCTCTCCCGCCGAAATATTGCCCGCGATACGCAGCAGCATCGCACGCAATTCCGGCTCGTCCGATCGGGGAATCTCCTGTAGATATTCTCCCATTACCTGTTGAACCTTCACAGCAAAGCTCGGATCCACCTCATCGGCTTCCGCCGTGTCAAGCATCTGGACGCAGCTAACCATTGCCACAATGATCGGATCAAGATTCATCTCGGTGCCACCCTTATGTTAATAGTAGACACACCGGCATCATCAAGCCATCGCTGCGCCTGAGCCTTCACCGCGTCACTCGGAACTTCCCATACAGCCTGAAGACCATGATACGCAGCCGTCCCAGCTTGCCGCCTGGCCTCGTCAATCATCGAGTCTGAGGTCCAAGGAAGAACTCCGTTCTTACGATCGATGACCTCGTTGCCCTCTAGGCCATCGAACTTCGCGGTAACGTCTCCGATCCGACCTGGCATTGATAGCCGCGGCACCATCGCCCGTCCGGTGGCCACGTCCGATTGCGCTCCCGACACCCCTGACTCGTATTCGTACGCCCGCTGCTGTGCGGGCCTCGCGCGCGGGCCCAAGCGCATATCGGGTCCCTCGGCGACCTGCTGAACATGATCCTCGGCGTTCAGGCTAGCGTTGCCACAGTTGTGGACGAGGACGGGTGTGTCGCCAGCTTCGACATAGTAGGTGTGGAGGCTGCCGATGGTCAGGTCGTAGGTGGTGGTGTTCGCGTGGTAGAGCCGAACCCCGGTGACCTCGGCAGTACCGGTCGGTGTCTGGAGGACGTCGCCGGCCTTCAGGTCCTTACCCTCGACGAATGCCGACTGGGTTTTGTCGTAGAAGGGGTGGTGGAAGGTCGTCGTCAGGTGCGCGCCCTGCGCGTAGGACGTGGCCTCGGCGGGCTTGGTGTTCTGTCCGGGCGTTGCCGAGGAGACCGCCGCGACCGTCTTGGTCGCCGGGTCCTGCGCGGTGCCGTGGTCGTGGCTCGCCGCCAGCGCTCCCAGTACCGCCGCCGATGCGGTCAGGCCGAACGCCGCCTTGCGGGCGACCTTCTTGGCCAGCGACTTCGCCCCCGTCTTCACGCTCTGCTTCGCAGTGGAGTCGGCCGTCGCCTTGATGGTCAGGTCCACGAAGTCGTGGTCCGTGTGCGTCACGATCACCGCGGTGACCTTGTGCGCCTCCGTGCCCGCAAGCCCCGGCACCGAGTTGGCGATCGTATCGCCCACCTTCAGCTTGCCGATCGCCTTGGTAGTGCCGTCTGCCATCAGCACCTGGGTCGATCCCGTGAAGCTGTGTTTCTGAGGAATCCGGCAACTACCCGACCGGGACTGCGACTTCGATCCGGCCCCCTCCGACTCCACCTGAGCCGCCGCCTCGTCCGTGGCATCCGCCGCCCCCGACTCCCCCGCCTCCGCCGCCTTCCCGAACAGCCCGCCCACGACCTCCATGGCCTTGGGCGCCGCCTTGGCCAGCAGCTTGCCGCCCAGGGACCCCAGCGCACCGCCCAGCGCACCAGTCACCGCGCCCTCGACCGCCGAGCCCGCGAACGCGCCCACACTGCAGTCGCTGCCGCCGTTGTCCGCGCACTTGAAGCCCTGTTCGACCAGGGAGCCGGCCGCGCCCGCCAAGGCCGCGCAGCCGATCGTGCCCACGCCCCACGTCGCCGCCTCGCAGCCCGCGAAGACCGCCGTCGAGACCACGATCGACGTGATCGCCGCCGCGTGGTTCTTCACGAACTTCGCGGTCGTCTTCACCGCCTTGACCGTCGCGTGATACGCGGTACGCGTCGCATGCGCGACCGCCTTCGCCGCCTTCTTCACCGCGTGGGCGACCTTGTGCGCCGCCTTCTTCACCGCGTGGACCACGCGGTGCGCCACCTTCGACACCTTGTGATACGCCGTATGGACCGCGTGAACGGCCGCATGGTAGACGCGTTTCACATGCCGGGCCGTGTAGTGGTAGACCCGCCGCGTCACCCGCTGCGTCGCCCGGTACACGTCCCGCACCTGGTGCACCACCTTGTGCGCCGCGTGCTTGACCGCGTGCACGACCTTGCGGGCCACGTGCTTGGCCGCGTGGTACACGGCCTTCGCCGCATGCTTGACCTTCTTGGCCACATGCTTTACGGCCTGCACATCGCACGAGAGGCTCCACATGGAGCAGTGACCTGACTGGTCGGTGCCCACCATGGGGTTGTCGTCGACGTACGCGAACGGGTTCGCCGCCACCGAGTCCGGCGTCGGGCTCAGCGACACACTGTCCTTGTTCAGGAACTCGCCCGTCGCCGGGCTGTACCAGCGCGAGGCCGTACCCACGTCACCGGTGCCCGGCTCCGTCCAGCCCGACTGGAAGCCCAGATGACCGATCAGCGACGCGACCGCCGTCACCTTGCCCAGTGGGTCGTACGTCGCCGAGCCCGACAGTGAGGTGGCACCGGACGTGAAGGTGCCCACCACGTCGTCGTGCAGGTCCGTCAGGGCCAGGGCGCCCGATGAGGCGCCCGTCTGCTTCACGCCGACCAGGCCGCCCGACGGGTCGTAGGTGTACGACGCGTCGCCGTCCGTCGCGATCGTGTTGTCCGCGCCCGAGTAGGTGAAGGTGCGGGTCGTGGACGCACCCGTGTCCGTGTCGGTGATGTTCCGGCCCAGCGCGTCCAGCGTGTACGACTGCGCGCCGGCCACGATCTGGCCGCCGAACGCGTCCGTCTTGAACGCGGCCGTGCCGTTCGCCGTCGACGACTCCTGCGTCATCGTGCCGCGTGCCGAGTAGGAGTAGGAGTTCGTGCCGTCCGAGGTCAGCTGGTCCCGGGCGTCGTACGTGTACACGTTCGATCCGACCCGCACCCGGTTGCCCGAGGCGTCGTACTGGTACGCCGTCGTGGTCGTGCCGTTGTTCCACGAGGTCAGGCGGTCCGACCAGTCGTAGGTGTACGTGTTCGCCGACGCGCCGGTCACGCCCGCCGTCGTCTTCGACGTCAGGTTGCCGTTGTTGTCGTAGCCGTAGCTGAAGCTCGACAGGGTCGAGGCGCCCTGCACCAGGACGTCGCTGGAGAGTTCGTGGGCGCTGTTGTAGTTGAACGTGCGGGTCTGGCCGGTGCTGCCGTACTTGACGGTCTTGACGTTGTTCAACTGGTCGTAGGTGTACGTCAGATGGGTGCCGCTCGCCGCGTCGTCCAGGGAGGACAGCCGGCCCGCCGTGTCGTAGCCGTACGACTGCGTGCCCGCGGCGTCGGTCCGCGAAAGCATCGAGCCGTCGTTGTTGTACGTGAAGCTCGACGAGCCCGCCGAGCCCGAGGCGGACAGGACGTCGCCGCGGTCGTCGTAGGTGAACGAGTCGCTCGTCGACGCCTGGTGGTCGGTCGCGCCTGCCGTCCCCGCCTCGTCCGTGGCCGCCGAGGTGACCCGGCCGTCCGCGTCGTAGGAGAAGGTGTGCTTCGCCGAGGCCGCCTCCGCGCCCGAGCCCGACATCGTCTTCAGCTGGTCGTTGGCGTCGTACGTCATCGACGTCGTGACACCGCCGGGCGCGGTGGCCGAGGTGGTGTTGCCGTCCGCGTCGTAGGCGAGGGTCGTCGTCGAGTCGGCGGCCGAGGTGTACTGGGACGTCGTCGGCTCGATCACCTTCTCCTGCTGGCCCCACGGGGTGTAGCCGTAGCGCCAGGAGTTGCCTCGGCCGTCCGTGAAGCGCGTGCGGTTGCCCGCCTGGTCGTAGCCGAAGGACGTGGTGATCGACGTCGTCGCGTCGACCGGCTCCACCTGCTGGGTGATCGTGCCCGCCGCGTCGTACGTCCAGTGCGTGGTGTGCTGGTTGGCGTCCGTCGCCGCGACCAGGTTGCCGTTGCCGTCGTACTGCTGCGAAGTGCCGTACAGATAGGTGCCGTTGGAGTTGTAGCTGCGGGTCGCCGTCGGGTCGTCGTCGACGTTGTAGTCGGTGACCGTGTAACTGCCGTCAGCCAGCGTCGTCTTGGTGTTGTTGTCTTCGAAGTCGTAGGCGTAGGAGGTGGAGTTGCCCGCTCCGTCGGTCACCGAGGTGACGTCACCCGCCCGGTTGTAGGCGTACGACGTCGTCACGCCGCCCGGGCTCTGCACCGACGCCGTGTGCGCGCCGTAGGGGTTGCCGGTGGTGACGCCGTAGGAGTAGTTCGTCGTCAGTGTGCGCGTGGAGGGGTAGCGCTCCAGGGTGGTGGAGGTGACCTGGCGGCCCAGGTAGTCGAAGGTCGCCTGGGTCTGCGCGCCTGTGCCGTCCGTCGCCGTGCGCTGCTCGCCGTTGGCGTCGTAGGTGGCGTGGGTCTTGGTGCCGTCGGGCTCGGTGATCTGGGCGAGGTCGCCCATCTGGTCGTAGAGGTAGGAGGTGGTCTTGCCGCCGGGTGTCGTCTCGCCGGTCTGGTTGCCCTCTCTGTCGTACGTCCAGACGGTTGTGCCCGCGTTGGGAGTCGAAGCCCCGGCGGGGGTGTACGACGGGAGGGTCTCGCTGACCTTGTTGCCGTCGGCGTCGTACGCGGTGGTGGTGACCAGGCCGTTGGGGTCCTTCTCGGCGACGGCCTCGCCGAAGGTGTTGAAGCCGCTGTAGGTGACCGGACGGACCGTCACGGCGTTCGCGGCGATGCCGTCGGCCTCCGCCTGGACCGCCGGTGCGGTGGTGGCGGCGAGGTTGCCGGCCTCGTCGTAGTCGTAGTTGGTGGTGTGCTGCTCGGGGTCCGTCTCGGACGTGGGCAGGCCGCGCTTGTCGTAGGTGTACTTGGTGGTCTGCTGGTCCGAGGAGCCGACCGTGCCACCACTGCGGCCCTTGCCGTAGAGGGAGGAGATCTCGCTCGCCGACAGCGCCCGCTGGTAGGTCTGGACGTTGCTGACCGCACCGTTGACGGCGTTGCTGACGGTGCCGCCGGCGGTCTTCGCGCCGCCGATGGACAGCGGGCCGGTGCCGCTCCACGGGGCCGGGTCGCTGGCGGAGCCCGCGAGGGCGCCGTTGACGTACAGGCTCATGGTGCCGCTCGACGCGTCGAAGGCGCCGACCAGGTGGGTCCAGGTGTTCAGCGCGGGGGTGCTGGAGGCGTAGGCGTTGTAGTACGCCGACGGGGCGGCGGAGGTGTCCTCGCTCGGTGAGATGAGGCGGAAGACGCCCTGGCTGGAGGAGTACTGGAGGTAGAAGGACGAGCGGTTGGTGCCGCCCTGGGAGACGAAGGTGCGGAAGGTCGAGGTGTCCGACAGCTTCACCCATGCGGAGACCGTGTAGGAGGCGCTGGTGTCCAGGACCGGGCTGTTGGTGGCGATGATGTCGCCGTTGCCGCTGGTGTCGCCGCTGAACTGGGCGGCGTCGTCCGACCAGGTCACGCCCGGTCCGGCGGTGGCGGTGTTGCCGGTGCCGGACGCGTCGGTGACGCTGCGGCCGCTCGTCTGGTTCAGCTTCCACCAGCCGGCCGGGTGGCCGGAGGCGTCGCCGTACAGGGTCTCGCTGAGGACGTTGCCCATGTCGTCGTACGTGTCGGTCGTGGTGCGGTCGTAACCGGTCGCGTCGTGGTCGTTCTCCGACGCGACCTGGTCGTCCGGCGTGTACGACATGGTCGACACCCGGTCGACTCCGGTCGGGTCGACGGTGGTGGAGGTCGTGCGGTCGGAGGCGTCGACCGTGTACTGGGTGACGTTCTCGCCGTTGTCGGTCGTCTGGGCGAGCAGGTTGCCGGCCGCGTCGTAGGTGTCCGACTCCAGGGTGTAGGTGCTCGACCCGTCGGAGCTGGTCTTCTTCACCGTCGCCGTGAGGCCGTCATCGGTGTAGGTGTACGACGTCTTGGCGCCCAGCGCGTCGGTGATCGAGGCCAGCCGCCCGGCCGGGTCGTAGGCGCGGGAGGACTCGACGAGCGAGGCGGCGGTCTGCGGGCTGACCGGGTCGCCGGTGTACATCAGGGCCTGGGTGAGCAGGTTGCCGTTGTCGTCGTAGGTGTAGTCGGTCTCGTTGCCGGCGCTCGTCACCTCCTTGGTCTTGTTGCCGGAGGTGTCGTAGGTGTAGGTCGTCGTGTTGCCGTAGGACGTGCCCGCGGCGACGTTGGCGTCGGACTCGGTCAGCAGCCGGTCGTAGGCGTCGTAGGTCTGTGTCTCGGTGCGCGAGGCGTCGCCGCCCTTGGCGTCGGAGACGGTCTGGGAGAGGACGTCGCCGTCGTCGTCGTAGACCGTGCCGGAGACGGCCGCGTGCGTGGCGCCCTGGACGCGGTCGGTGATCTGCGGGTCGCTCTCGGAGGTCACCTGGCCGTTCTTGTCGTACGTGTAGGTGGTCGTGAGCCCGTTCGGGTAGGTGTCGGAGACGACCTTCTGGGTCAGGACCTGGCCCACGCCGTCGTAGGTGTACGAGGTGGCCAGGCCGATGGCGTCCGTGGTGGAGGCGACGTCACCGTTCGCGAGGTACGACACCGAGTTGACCGCGCCGCCGGGGCTGACGGTCTTCACCGGCAGGCCCTTGGGGACCACCCCGCCGTCGGCGGACGGGTAGGTGCTGGTGCCGTCGCTGTAGACGGTGGTCGTCGCACGGCCGCTCGGGAAACCGGGCACGGCCGGGCCGGTGACGACGGTCTGGTTGCCCGCCGAGTCGTAGGTGTACGACGTCAGATAGGTGGTGTCGGTCGCGGACGCCGAGCGGCCGTCGCGCTCGGTCAGCAGCTGGTCGTTGCGCGGGTCGGCGGTGGTCAGCTGGGCGGTCGTGTCGTCCGGGTAGTACGTGTAGTACTCGGTGTTGCACTTGTTCGCGACCTGGTCCTGGCAGTTCGTGGACGAGACGATGTTGCCGCGGACGTCGTGGCCGGTGGTGGTGACCGCGCCGTTGGGGTCGGTGACGGTGTGCTCGAAACCGGCCGTGTCGTAACCGAAGCTGGTCTTGTTGCCGAGGCCGTCGGTCTCGGTCAGGGCGCGGTTGCCGTTGGTGACGTCGTACGTGTAGGTCAAGGTGGACGGCGTGGGCGAGGTCACCTTGACCGTCTCGACCGGGAGCAGGCCGGTGGAGTTCCTGGCGGCCTCGACGTGTGCGGCGACGTCGGCGGCGGTGAGCGCCGAGTGGTAGAAGGCGGCGTCCGCGATGGAACCGGTGAAGTGGCTGACGTCCGCCGGGGAGTCGAGCCAGCTCTTGGCGAAACCGGCGCCGAGGTAGACGTGGTTGTAGGTCTGGTCGGCCGGGGTGCCCGAGTAGCTGGACTGCTTGACGCCGTCCAGGTACAGGGTCTGGGTGGCGCCGGAGGCCGTGAGGGCCACGTGGTGCCAGGTGTTGTCGGTGACCGTGCCGGTCGAGCCGAACGCGGTCGAGCCGGAGCCGCTGCCCGAGTAGTAGTGGCCGTGCAGCTTGTTGTCGGTGCCGACGTACAGCAGGGGCGCCCACGTACCGGAGGTGGCGGTCGCGCCGGATATCGCAGCCGACTGGGCGCCGACGATGACGCCCTGGCCCGCGGTCTTGAACCAGAGTTCGAGACTGCGGTCACTGGTGCCGAACTGCACGGAGGTCGGCAGTTCGGTGTACGAGGTGCTGCCGTTGTAGGTCGTGGCCTTGGCGTCGCTGAAGGGCCCCGTCGCGCCCAGGGTCACGGCGCTGTAGGTGCCGTTGCCGCCGTGCACCTCGTTGACGGCGGTGGTCGCCCCGGCCGCTTCACCGAGTCGGTAGTAACCGGCGGGTCCCGCGCCGAGCACCGCGCCCCGGTAGGTCTGGCTGGAGCCGGTGACCGTGGGCGCGGCGAGCTTCCAGACGCCGCCGTTCTCGTCGGTGAGCTGGGTCAGCGTCGTGGTCGCCGGGTCGTACGTCATCGCCGCGAAGGTCTTGCCCGAGGGCCGCTTGACCGAGGTGAGCAGGTTCGCGGAGTGGGTGCCGTACTGGTAGAGGGAGTTGACGTCGGCGGCGACCAACGGCCGTCCGTACCAGGCGACGTCGGCGATCGAGCCGGTGAAGTACGTCGCGTACCCGGTGGCGTCGCTGGAGCTGCTGTGCGGCTCGTCCGGCCAGCTGCCGCCGAGGAACCCGGTGCCGAGGTAGTTGAAGACCTGGTTCTTGCCGAAGGCCACCGCGCTCTTGATGGAGACGGTGCCGGAGCGGGAACCGACCTTCGTGTTGTCCAGGAACAGCGACTGCGAGTTGCCCGCCGCGCTCAGCACCACGTGGTGCCACTTGCCGTCGGCCACGGACGCCGAGGACACGATCGGGTTGATGCCGCCGCTGTACCAGAACTCGGCGTTCAGCTTGCCGTCGGTGCCGACGTAGATCGACGGCGTGTAGAAGCCTGCCGCCTGTCCGGAGCCGATCGGCTGGGAGGCGTAGGAGTAGAGCACACCCGGTCCGGCCGAGGTCTTGAACCACAGGGACAGGGCGCCCGAGTCGGTGTCGTTGCCGGTGTTCTTGGGCAGCGCGACGTCGGAGGTGGTGCCGTTGAAGGAGGCGGCGGTGGAGGAGGAACCGGTGAGCGGGCCGGCCGCGCCGAGCGTCACGTTCTCGTACGTGGCGTTCTTGGTGCCCTCGTTGGAGAGGACCGCGTCCTTGGCGGTGGTGCCGGAGCTCTCGGTGAGCGGCCAGGCGGCGCCCGGGTCGAGGTCGAGGGAGGCGTTCTGGTACTGCGAGCCGGTCGTGTAGCCGTACGTCGTGCACTTCGTCGTCGACAGCGGGGCGCACACGGTCGTCAACTGGTCGCCGGAGTAACCGTAGGTCCAGGTCAGTGCGGACGAGGAGTTCGTGGAGTCGACCAGATCGGTGGTGACGGTGGCGACGTGCGCGGCCAGGGCGCCGGTCGGCGGGGACCATGCGAAGTTCAGGGAGCGACCGGAGACGCCGGACTTCATCTTGGTGACGTGTCCGCCGGCCCAGGTCAGTGTGATGGCACGCCCGTTGGCGTCCGTGACGGTGGTGAGGCCGTACCCGCCCGAACCCAGTGAGGTGGTGAAGGCGTAGACCGTGTCGTCCTTGTCGGTCAGGCGGTAGCCGCCGGTGACCGTGGTGAACGTGGCCCAGCGGCCGGTCCCCGGTGCGAAGGTGCCGTCGCTGTTCTTGCCGTAGCCGACCTGGGAGCCGTCCGGGTAGGTGACGTTGACGCCGGTGACGGTCCCGGCTGCGTTGTACTGCTCGGTGGCGCGGGCGTCGAGGATGGACGACCAGCCGGCTCCGAAGGCGCCGGTCCAGCGCGGGTCACGGGAGTTGTAGTCGCGCTCGACGTCCAGGGACGGGCCGACGGTCGAGATCGAGGCGTCGGTGTCGGAGGTCGTGTAGTTGCCGATGGAGGCGTCGAACCCGTGGTCGCTGCTGTTCTGCGAGAGGCCCGAGGTGATGACGGGCTGGGGTACCTGGACGGACAGCTCGTAGGGATCGGCGGGCGAGTAGAGCCCGGTCGTGGAGTCGTACGCCTGCACCTGCCAGGTGTAGTTCTTGCCCCAGGCCAGCTTCCCGGAGGGCACGGTCCAGTCGCCGGTGGAGACGAGGCCCGAGTCGGCCACCAGGGCGTTGTTCGCGTCGTAGACCTTGAACTGGTACTGGCCGGCGCTGCCGCTGGAGTTGGCCCCGCCCGCCCAGGCGGTGAGTTCCGGGGTGGTGGTGCCGACGACCGCGTTGTCCGCGGGGAACTGCTCGTAGAGCTGCGGGGCGGTGTTCCCGGTGTAGTTGACGACGATGTACGGGCCGAGCGAGGGGTCGTTGAACGATCCGAACTGCTTCCAGTGCAGGGCGTCGGTGGTCGACGCGTACACCGCGAGGCCGTGGTCGGCCGTGGAGCCGCTGAACCAGCCCTGGATCGCGGAGGTCGACAGGGAGACGCTGACCCAGTCGCCGACCGTGCGGTCCGCGGCCGTGTTCGCGCAGGCCGTCGACACGGTCGGGGTCGCGTTGCCTATGGAGGAGCCGTAGGTCGGGCCGGGGTAACTGGTGACGCCCTCGGGCGTCCACGCCTGGGTGACCAGAGCGACGTCGAACCGTTCGGCGGTGCAGGTCGAGGCCCAGGTGTCGAACAGGTGCAGCGTGGCCGACGTGACGGTCGCGCCGCTCGCGTCCCAGGCGGTGTCCCAGTGGTTGACGTAACCGGCGGCGGAGTGCGTGCCCGAGTCGTACGAGCCGACCTTGATCGTCTGCTCGTAGGAGTGGTCGCCGGCCGCGCCCGACTCCGCGTAGGTGGTCGTCCAGCCGTCGGTGACGGTCGGGTCGACGGTGACGGGGAAGACGCGGTGCGTGTCCTTCAGCCAGGCCTCGTCGAGGGTGATCTTCAGCGCGTAGCCGCCGCTGCTCCGCACGAGGGTCGTGGTCACGTCGTGCGTGGTGGTGGGGTCACCGGAGCGCGGATCGACCTTCGAGTCGTAGGCGTACGACGAAGGGATGCGCTCTACGGTCTTCCCGGCGCCGTCGCGCAGGACGATCGAGCCGTCCTTGTGCTGGACCGGGGTGAGTCCCTTGAGGTGGAGCGGGAAGGTCCAGGAGTTGCCGGCGTCCGCGGAGTGCAGGACGACCGCTTCCTTCACACCGGTGGCGGTGGGGGCGACCTGGAGATCGGTGTCGGCGAGGACACCGGCGTAGGTGACGCGCGAGCCGTCGGCGGTGCCGTTGACGGACTGTGCGCCCTTCAGCGCGTAGGCGACGGAGTGCTGTGCGTCGGGAGCCAGGGAGACGAGGTCGGAGTCATCGGCCTGCGCGGCGAGGTCGACGCCGACGGAGTTGGCCTTCTCGTACCAGCGCCCGTCCGGCCCGGCCCGGACGTCCACGTCGATGGGCGCCCATCTGCCCTTGCCGACCTGGTAGTTGACGGTCGTGGGGTAGATCCGTCTGGTGGTCGTTCCGTCGGCGTTGTCGTACACGGTGTCGGTGCGTGAGGACTTGCCGGCGTCCCGCTTGCTGGTCTTCGCGTTGAAGCCGCTGCCGCCGACGGCGCTCTTGCCCCGCTTCACGGACGCCTGGTGCGCGTGGTACGCGGAGAGCTCGCCCTTGCCCTTGCCCGGCTGACGGCCCGCGCCCCGGTGGGCCTCGGTGACCGAGGCCGGCACATGGTGCCGCTTGCCCGCCGCCGTGCCCGACTCCTGCGCCGGCAGCCGGCCCCAGTGCGGGTCCTTCAGCCAGGCCGTGAGCGAGGACAGACGCGGCAACGAGAGGTCCACCGCGTGCAGTTCGGCCCCGGCGGCCATCGCCGACTGTGTCGTCCACATGCAGGCGAACACGGTCAGCAGGAGTAGCGCGACACCGCGACGGGCGCGCCGTGTACGGCGGGTGGAGCGGACACGGCTGATGGGCCGAACGCGCACGGCTGGGACTCCCGGACTCGGATGGGCACAAAGGGGCAGGGCCCGATACCAGTTGACTCACTGACAGAGAGGCCGGAGGAAACGGAGAGATCTTGCCCGTTGTAAACAAAGAGTGAATAGAGCAAATGAGCGAACTTGGGTGGTGTTTGACCGTTCCTTGCAGAACCTGTCCACTTTGCTCCGGGCGCCCCTTTGCTCCTTTTGCGAACCTTTGCGGTTCCATTGACGAGAACGCATCAGGCATGGCCATGACGTGAGTCGGCCGAGCCTGTGAGGTGATCACCTGGTGGCGGGTCAGGATGCGGCGGCTGAGGTCCGTCTGATGGATGACGTGGCGATCGGGCCGCCGGCGACGACCTTCCCCGACGGGATGGTCCGGGTGGCGATCGCGGGTCCGGCGCGTGCGCGGTCAGCAGGCCGTGGCGAACCCGTGCCGGCATGGTCGCCCATCAGGCCCGGGTACGCCCTGCGCCTGGACGCCCGCAGCAGACTCGACACCGCCTTCATTACCCGCACCTACCTGGGCGGCATCGCAGGATCCTCGTTCGGGGTACGGGCGTACGGCGAGGCCGGGTGGTGGGGCGTGCGCGCACTCGTGGCGCTGCTCAGCCTGGAGGCCCGGAGCGACGTGAGGCCGGTCACGGACCGCTGCCGGGAATCAGCCGATCCAGCCTCGTTGAGAAACCCGTGCCGCTTGTCAATCGCCGCACTGGCGCAGCATCATCCGTTTGTCCGGTGCGGTAACCGGCATCTCGTACTTGATGGCGACCTGAGCGAACCGGACCGCGTAGGCGCACCTGATCTGTTTGTTGGGCGGCAGCCAGGACGCAGGTCCGGAATCACCCTTGGCCGAGTTGGCTCGTCCCTGGACCGGAATCAGATTGAGCACGTCGTTCGCAAGCTGTTTGCGCTTGTTCACCGGCCAGCGCGACGAACCCATCTGCCAGCTGTAGGACAGCGGCACCACGTGATCTATCTGCACCTCAGAGGCCTGCTGCTTGCGCCACTCGATGGTCGTCCCGGTGTACGGGTCGTGCAGCGTCATGGCGATGACCACGCAGTCGGAACCGGCTCGGAAACGAAGGTTCAGGCCATCACGATGGATGAGATCGTCTCGCGTGTCACACCCGTTCCTGGCCAACGGCACCCCGTCCGCCGTGTCCATCCAGGCGTACCCGAACTTGTCGCGGGCGTAGCCCGTCTTGGGACCCCGCCCCTTTGTGGACAACTCCTCGATGAGCTTGCGCGCCGCAGCCCTGTCCGCCCCCGTCGTCACGGGTGCAAGGCCTGGCTTCGTGCCATCGGGATTCTTGAGCGGACTGACCGCCCGGCCATCCGGCGCAGCCGGGCCTGCACCTGCACCCGCACCCGCACCCGCACCCGTCGAGGAGCCGTCCGCGCCGAGATCCTCGCATCCCGAACAGAGGAGAACGGCGGCTGCTGCCACCGCCGCGGCGCGGACGAAGCGTATGTTCCCGGCACCCTTGTGCCTCACGTCCCTCTTAGTAAGCACAGCTCACGACTCCCGACTTGAGATGCACGAACATCTGGGCCACCCGGTGAAGCACAGAGACAACGAGGGTGTCGCAGTCGTTCGAGTCGGTGTCCGCCCACGCGGTGCCGAACCTGTCCCGCGCGTAACCGGTCTTGGGCGCCCGCCCCTTCACGGTGAGCGACTCGGCGGCGGTGAGGGCCGCGCCCGAACCGGCCGCACCCCCGGTCTCCTCGGGCCCTCCGGCCCCTGTGGTCGTCTCCGCCTTGCATCCGGCCACGGCGAACACCAGCACGACGGCGGCCGCGGCCCCGCCCCTAAGACGCATCACGTGCGCCCCTCCCCTAGCAACCCGGTCCGCCCCCGCAGAGAGCGCCTTCCCTCGTACGACGTCGCGCACACCGTAGCGAGCGGGCGCACCGCGGCACTCAGGAGGTCCAGACCACAGCCCTTTCGAGTGGGCATTGCCGACATATCGGCCGTATCGTCGTTGCTGAGTCACCTCCGGAAGGAGCTCTGGAATGGGCATCTTCGACAGGTTCAAGAGCAACCGCCACGTGCAGGACAAGGGCAAGGACATGTCCGACGGGGCGGAACGGAAGGTCAACGACAGGACGGGTGACAAGTACGAGGGCCAGGTCGACGACGCGCAGCAGAGGATCGAAGGGTCGCTCGGCATGGATCGCGACCGGCCCGACCAGCCGTAACGACTCCCCCACCACACGCCGGGGCCGTCCGCGCAGCTCCGTCTCGCGCGGGCGGCTTCGCGTTCCGCAAGCTCAAGGCGGCTCGGCGGGGGTCATGCCGGCGGGGCGGCCGGCCACGGCAGCACCGTGAGATCCGGCCATTCCTCCTTCCAGCGCGCGGTCTTGGTCTCGTAGACCTCTCTCGGAGCGAGCACCGGATTGGGCCGGACCACGAGGTTGAACACGTCGGACAGCCCATGGGGAGCGTAGACACGCCACTGCCCGTCGGGTTCCAGCCGCACGCCCAGACAGCACGTGGTCGCGGCGAACCGGTCGATGGCGGACTCGGTGGAGTCGTACGGCGGGCACGGCACCCCGAACTTCCGCTCGTACCAGAGGTGCACCCTGGCCTCGTTGCGGATCTCCACCTCGGCCCGCAGATCGTCGAAGACCTTCCGGCCTGCCTTGATGACGGTGTCCTCGGCCTGCCAGGAGAGATCGGTGTCGTCGAAGTAGAAGACGTCGTAGTCCCTGATGCCCTGGGCCGGGGGTCTGCCGGTGACCACGTTCCACACGGTCTGGAACAGGCAGCCCGCCGTCACGTACCAGCCCGGCAGGTCGAGCGTCGCCGTCCTGGCCATCACCTCGGTCAGGATCTCGTTCCGGTCGAGCGTGGAACGGAACGCGTCCAGTTGTTCCACGAGAGGGAGTCGTCCGAGCATCCGTCCTGACTATCACGGCCAGGACGACTGCCACGCCGGGGCGGCGAGTCGGCCGACGCGGTCACGGGGCGGGGTCGCTGCCCGGCCCCGCCCCCAGCTCACCCCGTCACGACCCCAGGATCGACGTCAGGAACTCCCCCACCCAGCCGAGCAACTCCCGCCCGACCAGCGGCTTTCCGCCCACCTTGGCGGTCTTCGGGCGCGGCACCAGCACCTGGTGTGCGGCGGGCTTGATGACGGTGCCCGGGTAGAGCCGCTTGAGGCGCAGCTCCTGCGACTCCCGCAACTCCACCGGTGCGAAGCGGATGTTGGTGCCCTGCAGGACGATCTCGCCGACGCCACACGCGCGTGCGAGCATCCGAAGCCCCGCCACCAGCAGCAGGTTCTCCACCGGCTCGGGCAACTTGCCGTAGCGGTCGACGAGTTCCTCGCGTACGGCCTTGATGTCCTCCTCGGTGTTCACCGAGGCGATCGCGCGGTAGGCCTGCAGGCGCAGCCGCTCGCCCGGCGCGTAGTCGTGCGGGACGTGTGCGTCGACCGGGAGCTCGATCTTGACCTCCAGCGGCGGCTCCTCCTCGACCCCGCCCTCCAGGGAGGCCCGGTAGTCCGCGACGGCCTCGCCGACCATGCGGACGTACAGGTCGAAGCCGACGCCCGCGATGTGTCCGGACTGTTCGCCGCCGAGGAGGTTGCCCGCGCCGCGGATCTCCAGGTCCTTCATCGCGACGTACATGCCCGCGCCCATCTCGGTGTGCTGGGCGATCGTCGCCAGGCGTTCGTGCGCCGTCTCGGTCAGCGGTTTCTCCGGGGGGTACAGGAAGTACGCGTAGCCCCGCTCGCGGCCACGGCCCACCCGGCCGCGCAGCTGGTGCAGCTGGGACAGGCCGAAGTTGTCGCCACGCTCCACGATCAGGGTGTTCGCGTTGGAGATGTCGATGCCCGACTCGACGATCGTGGTCGACACGAGCACGTCGAACTTCTTCTCCCAGAAGTCGACGACGACCTGCTCCAGGGCCTGCTCGGACATCTGGCCGTGGGCGGTCGCGATGCGCGCCTCGGGGACGATCTCGCGCAGCCGGGAGGCCGCCCGGTCGATCGACTCGACCCGGTTGTGGATGTAGAAGACCTGACCCTCGCGCAGCAGTTCACGGCGGATGGCCGCACCGATCTGCTTCTCCTCGTACGGCCCGACGAAGGTGAGCACCGGGTGGCGCTCCTCCGGGGGCGTGGTGATCGTCGACATCTCGCGGATGCCTGTGACCGCCATCTCCAGGGTGCGCGGGATCGGGGTCGCGGACATGGTCAGCACGTCGACGTTGGCGCGGAGCTTCTTCAGCTGCTCCTTGTGCTCGACGCCGAAGCGCTGCTCCTCGTCGACGATGACCAGGCCGAGGTCCTTGAACTTGGTCTCCGAGGAGAACAGCCGGTGGGTGCCGATGACGAGGTCCACCGAACCCTCGCGCAGGCCCTCCAGGGTGGCCTTCGCCTCGGTGTCGGTCTGGAAGCGACTGAGCGCCTTCACGACGACCGGGAACTGGGAGTACCGCTCACTGAACGTTCCGAAGTGCTGCTGCACCAGCAGGGTCGTCGGGACGAGGACGGCGACCTGCTTGCCGTCCTGGACGGCCTTGAAGGCGGCCCGTACGGCGATCTCGGTCTTGCCGTAGCCCACGTCGCCGCAGATCAGGCGGTCCATGGGGACCGATTTCTCCATGTCCTCCTTCACCTCGGCGATGGTGGTGAGCTGGTCGGGGGTCTCCGCGTACGGGAAGGCGTCCTCCAGCTCGCGCTGCCAGGGGGTGTCCGGGCCGAAGGTGTGTCCGGGGGCCGCCATCCGCGCGCTGTACAGCTTGATCAGGTCGGCGGCGATCTCCTTGACGGCCTTCTTCGCGCGCGCCTTGGTCTTGGTCCAGTCGGCGCCGCCGAGCCGGTGCAGCGTGGGGGCCTCGCCACCGACGTACTTGGTGATCTGCTCCAGTTGGTCGGTGGGGATGTAGAGCCGGTCGCCGGGCTGGCCGCGCTTGGCGGGGGCGTATTCGACGACGAGGTACTCGCGCGTGGCGCCCTGCACGGTCCGCTGGACCATCTCGATGTAGCGGCCCACGCCGTGCTGTTCGTGGACGATGTAGTCGCCCGCCTCCAGGGTGAGCGGGTCGATCGTCTTGCGGCGCCGGGCGGGCATCCGGGCGCCGTCCTTGCCGGCCGCCTTCTGCCCGGTCAGGTCGGTCTCGGTCAGGACGGCGAGTCTGAGCGCCGGGTCGACGAAGCCGTACTCGATCGAGCCGCACGCCACGTGCACGACGGACGGACTCAGGGAGGCGAGCTCGGCGTCGAGGCGGGCCGCGATGCCCTCACCGCCCAGCACCTCGACGGTACGGGCGGCGGGGCCGTGGGCCTCGGTCACGAAGACCGCGCGCCAGCCGTCGGCGAGCCAGCCCTTGGTGTCGGCGAGCGCCTTGGCGGTGTCGCCGCGGTAGGTCTCGGGCGCGTGCATGCCGAGCTTGAGGGTGTCCGCCTCCAGTTCGAGATCGGCCGCGAACGGCGACACCGACCACCACATCATGTCCAGCTCACGCGCACGGTCGCGGACGTCGGCGATGGACCACAGGGAGGCCGCGCCGACGTCGATGGGCGCCTCGCCGCCGCCCGCGGTGGCCGCCCAGGAGGCCTGGAGGAACTCCTGCGAGGTGGCCACGAGGTCGGAGGCGCGCGTGCGCACCCGCTCGGGATCGCACACGACGGCCATGGCGCCCTTGGGCAGGACGTCGATGAGGAGCTCCATGTCGTCGACGAGGACGGGAGCCAGGGACTCCATGCCCTCCACGGCGATCCCCTCGGCGATCCGGCCCAGCAGTTCACCGAGCTCCGGGTGCTGCTCGGCGAGGGCGCGCGCACGGGCTCGTACGTCGTCCGTCAGGAGCAGTTCGCGGCAGGGCGGGGCCCACAGGCCGTGATCGGCGACCTCCAGGGAGCGCTGGTCGGCGACCTTGAAGTAACGGATCTCCTCGACGTCGTCGCCCCAGAACTCCACGCGCAGGGGGTGTTCCTCGGTGGGCGGGAAGACGTCGAGGATGCCGCCCCGGACGGCGAACTCGCCGCGCTTCTCGACGAGCTCCACGCGCGCGTACGCGGCGGCGGCGAGGGCCTCCACGATCGCGTTCAGGTCAGCGGTCTGGCCGGTGCGCAGGGCCACCGGCTCCAGGTCGCCGAGGCCCTTGACCTGCGGCTGGAGCACGGATCGTACGGGCGCGACGACCACGGAGACCGGGCCGGTCTCGGGGTCGTCGGGGCGGGGGTGGGCCAGGCGGCGCAGGACGGCGAGGCGGCGGCCGACGGTGTCGGAGCGGGGGCTGAGGCGCTCGTGCGGGAGGGTCTCCCAGGAGGGGTACTCCACGACCCCCTCCGAGGGGAGCAGGGAGCGCAGTGCGGCGGCCAGGTCCTCCGCCTCACGACCCGTGGCCGTCACGGCGAGCACGGGACGGCCGGCCTCCCGCGCGAGGGCGGCGATCGCGAAGGGGCGGGCCGCCGGGGGGCCGACCAGGTCGACGTGCATGCGGTTGCCGTCCTGGGCCGCCGTGATCGCTTCTGCGAGGGCGGGGTCCTTGACGACGGCGTCGAGCAGACCGTGCAGGCTCATTCTGGGCGGCTTTCGTCCGGGGGGTTTCTGGGGGGGGTGGGCAACGCGAAGGGCCCGACACAACGAAGGGCCGGGGGGTCTCCAGCCTACGACGGCGTCGGCCCGGCCGTCGGAGCCTGTGGACAACCCCCCGGCTTCCGCCCGAACCGAACGATGCACCTTTGGCGGACGGCTGCCCGACCGGGGCCATGACGGCATGCGGGGCGACAAAGCGTGGCTGCTGCCTAGCCCGTCTGGCCCTGCCGCTGGTCGACGTTGCTCGCCGCACCCATTCCCGAGGGACTCGATCCTGTTCGCTCACGCCTCTCCCGCAACACACGTGCACAGGAGGGAAGTTGTCGACCCTCGACTGTCATATTCGTGAAGCTGCCGTCGATTAGACATGTGTCATCCGGGTAGCTACCTGATAGACGACACTAGTCCGACCATCAGCACAGAGCGAGCGGTCGAGTAGGGTATGGCTCCCCACAACCTGTCACTCCGCCGCCTTCAAGTCGCTGCATGTCGACTCGCGCCGTCACATTCGAAGGAGCATCATGCCCACCGCTTTGGATCCCAGCCTCAACCGCCGGAAGCTGCGTCTCGCCCTGAGGAGCGCTCGCGACAAGGCTGGACTGACACAGCGAGACGCAGCGGAGGCCCTGGAGTGGTCACTGAGCAAGATCATCCGAATTGAGGCCGGGACGGTAAGCCTGTCCGTGACGGACCTTCGGGCCATGCTCCGGGAATACGGAGTCAGCGATCAGGAAACCGTGTCCGAGCTCGAGGAAGCCGCTCGCGGCAGCAAAGGGCAGTCGTGGTGGTCGGAGTACAGCGACGTCATGACGCCGGTGTTCACCCAGTTCCTGGGCTATGAGAGCGCTGCGACCCTGATCCGCGCCTACCACCCCAGCCTGGTCCCCGGCCTCCTCCAGACGACGGACTACGCGACCGCACTGTTCGAGATCAGCCCGATGGACGCCAGGCGCATGCAGCGCACGCTCGACATGCGACTCGCGCGGCAGGAGCGCGTCCTGCAGGACGGCGGCCCCAAAGTGGAGGTGATCCTCGACGAAGCGGCGCTCCGTCGCCAGATCGGCGGCCCCGCGACGATGCGGCAACAGGTGTCCCACATCAAGGAACTCGCCTCCGGGGAGCAGGTGACCGTCTACATCCTGCCTTTCACCGCAGGGGCTCACGACAGCCTGGAGAGCAGCTTCTTCCTGCTCAGCTTCCAGGACGAGGAAGACGCTCTCTACCTGGTGGGCCCCGGAGGAACTCTCACCAACCGGGACGACCGGGAAGTGATCGCCCGGTACCAGGAGTGCTACGAGGATCTGCGCAACAAGGCTCTGTCGGAAACAGACACGATCGCGCTGCTCGACGAACTCGTCGAGTTCCATCACACCCGAAGCTAGGACGCACCCGCACAGGGGGGAGGAACGCCGTGACCGCCGGCAAGAAGAACAGGAAGGGGCGCGGCCCGCGCCCCTGCCCGAGATGTTCGGCGGCCGGTGCCCGCCCCCCTGAGGCCTGGGACCGTGACCCCACCCACAACTCGTTGGTGCAGCAGGGAATGGCCAGCAAGGCGGCGTCCTCGCGCCTTCGGAAGATCAGCGGATCCGAAACCGACGACAGGATCAGACAACGCCATGCCCACATCGACGACCTGATACGGGTCTTCCGAAACGTCGCCGCGATGGCCGTGTTCGCCCTGGTGACCCTGACGGTGGTCGCCTACGCCGGGATCAAGGCCGGGATCCCACCGGAAGCATGCGTCGTCGGCGGCATGACCAGCGCCTCGCTCCTCGTCAGAGCCTTCACCAGGATTTTCGATGTGGTGCGGTCTTCACTGCCGGACGCACCAGTAGACCGACCGTCCAACGACGAGCGGTAGTGGGGTCGTGGTTCCACCACCACGCGGCGCCCACCGTGGTGGCGACCAGAACGACCGCCCACACGACAACGCGAGCGACCAGCCCGGCAGCGAGCAACGACGCCGCCGCTCCCACCGCGGTAGCGGCCATGCCCATCACGATGCAGTAGAGGCCGAACCCGGAGTGGCCCGGCGGACAGGTCTTGCGTTTCTGGCCGTTCATGTTCACGTCCGGCTGTCTCGCCATCACTTCCCGACCGGCCCGGATTCCTTCCGGGACCCTGCATACCGCACCATGGCCTGCCATGCCTGCGGGGTGAACGACAGTACGCCAGAGCTGGGCAGCTTGGAATCGCGGACCAGGATCCGAGCTTCCGTGAAAGCGACCTCGCAGCAGGTCCCAGCTTCTGTGCTGTAGCTGCTCTTCCGCCATGTGAACGTGCTCCCGCCACGACGCAACGCTGCCCCCCTCTCGCTGCTCAAGGCGCATTCCTCATCGGTCCCTGATGCGCGACGCGGCCCCTCAGACACCAGGACGCGGCGTCATGGGCCGACATCCGCGTCTGAGGATGGATACCCCGCATGGCATCCCGGAGAACGTCCCCGACTGGACGGCCTGAAGTCGGCCAAAAGACGCACACCCGCGCGGAGCGGTGACCGGCGTGCCTCAGCGGACTGCGCACGCAAGAACCCGGCGCCGAGAAGTCCCCCGTGACTTCTCGGCGCCGGGCGTTCCCCCTTGTTCCCCCGTCCCCAGGGGTGGCTCCTGGCTACTCGGTCGCGATCGCCTTCAGGACGTTCATCCGGCCCGCCCGGAACGCCGGGATCAGGGCGGCGAACAGGCCCACGAAGGCCGATCCGACGAAGACCGCGATGATGGTCGGCCAGGGGATCTCCAGGACCTTCAGACCCTGCAGGGCGAGGAGCTTCTGGGCGGTCGCGCCCCAGCCCATGCCCAGCCCCAGCCCCAGCAGTGCGCCGAAGAGCGCGATCACCACCGACTCCAGGCGGATCATGCGCCGCAGCTGGCGCCGCGAGAGACCGATGGCCCGCATGAGGCCGATCTCCCGGGTCCGCTCGACCACCGAGAGCGCCAGGGTGTTCACGACACCCAGGATCGCGACGATGATCGCGAGGGCCAGCAGGCCGTAGATCATGTTCAGGAGCTGGCCGATCTGGTCCTTGAAGGCCTCCTTGTAGTCGGTCTGGTCGCGCACGGTGTACTGCGGGTAGCCGTGCAGCGCCGACTTCAGGGACTTGTACGCGGCGTCCTGCTGCCCGTCCTTGGCGTTGGCGAAGACCAGCTGGTCGAGCGGCATCTTGTCAGCCGGCACGTACTTGGCGAGGGTGGTGGTGGAGATGTACTTCGAGCCCGCGTCGATGACGACGTCACTGCTGGTGATCGCCCGGACCGTCAACTCAGCGGTCGCGCCGTTCTTGAAGGCGACCTTGATCTTCGACCCGAGGTGGATCCCGTGCGCCTTGGCGAACTTGTCGTGCACGGACATCGAGTCGGGCCGGTAGGCGTCGGCGAGCTTCCCGGCGACCGTCTTGGTGCGCAGGACGTCCGCGTACGACGGGTCGGCCGCCGTGATGTCGGTGTCCTTGAGGGTCTTGCCGTCGGGGGTCGTGTAGTCGGCCTCCGTGGTCTTGTACTCGGTGACCTGCTCCAGACCGGGCGTGTCCTTGACGGCCTTCACTGCGGCCGGCGTGACCAGCTGCCCGCTGTCCGACTGGACGATGAAGTCCGTACCGACCGTCTTGTCGAGCTCGTCGGTGGCCGAGGCGACCATGGAGGAGCCGACCACCGACAGACAGGCGACCAGGGCGAGGCCGATCATCAGGGCGGCGCCGGTGGCTCCCGTACGGCGCGGGTTGCGCAGGGCGTTGCGCTCGGCCATGCGGCCGACGGGGCCGAAGACCCTGAGGACGACCGCGCCCAGGACGCGCACCACGCCGCCCGCGAGGAGCGGGCCGATCACGACGAAGCCGATCAGGGAGAGGACCACGCCGAGGGCGAGCCACAGGGAGCCCTCCTTGGCCTTGTCGGCCGCGGCGGCGAGATAGAGCGCGTAGCCGCCGCCACCGGTCAGGAGCGTGCCCAGCAGGAGGCGGACACGGCCCGCCCTGGCGTCGGCGGGGGCACCCGCGTCCCGGAGGGCGGCCATGGGCGAGACCTTGCCCGCACGGCGGGCCGGCAGCCAGGCGGCCAGGACGGTGACGACCACACCGAGCAGCAGGCCGACCAGCGGAGTGGTCCAGGCGACCGTCAGATCGCTGGTCGACAGGTTCATGCCCATGGAGCCCATGAGCTTCATCAGTCCGATCGCGAGCCCCACGCCCGCGCCGACCCCGAGCACCGACCCGAAGACGCCCAGCAGGAGCGCCTCGACCAGCACGGACCGGTTGACCTGCTTGCGCGAGGACCCGATCGCCCGCATCAGGCCGATCTCCCGGGTGCGCTGGGCGACGAGCATCGAGAAGGTGTTGATGATCAGGAAGATGCCGACGAGGAAGGCGATCCCGGCGAAGCCGAGCATCGCGTACTTCATGACGTTCATGAAGCCCTCGACGTCCTTCTGGTTGGCGTCGGCGGTCTCCTTGGCCGTCTGCACCTTGTAGGCGCCGCCGAGTTCGGCCGCGACGTTCTTCTTCAGCTGTGCGTCGGTGACCCCGGTCGCGGCCGTGACGTTGACGTTCGTGAACACGTTCGACTCGCCGACGAGCGTCTGCTGGGCGGTCTTCGTGTCCAGGTAGAAGATCGCCGCGCCGGGGTTGGTGACCTGGAACTCGGCGACACCGGAGATCTTCGCGGTGTGCGTACCGACCGCGCTGATGACACCGATCTCATCGCCGAGCTTCAGGTGGTGCTTGTCGACGGTGTCCTGGTCGACCATGACCTGGCCCGAGTTCTTCGGCGCCGTACCGGAGGTGACCTTCATGGTGCGGGCGTCGTTGCCGTTCCAGCTGCCGACGATGGTCGGGCCGCCGCCGGACGGCGAGAGGCTGTCCTTGTCGGAGTTCACCACGGTCACCGAGGTCGAGAAGACGGTCCCCTCCGCCGTCTTCACGCCCTGCGCCTCGCGCACCTTGGTCAGCACGGAGGCCGGCATGACCGGCGGCTTGCCGTTGTCGGAGGTCGTCTCGCCGCTGTCGGAGGCGCCCTTGGCGCTCACCGTCACGTCCGAGGAGGTGGCCGCGAAGAGCTTGTCGAAGGTGGTGTTCATCGTGTCGGTGAACACCAGCGTCCCGCAGACGAAGGCGACCGACAGCAGGACGGCGACGGCCGACAGGGCCATGCGTCCCTTGTGCGCGAAGAAGTTGCGCCTGGAGGTCTTCATGACGGTCATGACGTGCGCCCCCGGGCGTCGAAGTCCTTCATGCGGTCCAGGACGGCCTCCGCGGTCGGCTTGTGCATCTCGTCGACGATGCGGCCGTCGGCGAGGTACAGCACGCGGTCCGCGTACGAGGCGGCCACCGGGTCGTGCGTGACGATGACGATGGTCTGCCCGAGCTCGTCGACGGAGCGGCGCAGGAAGCCCAGTACCTCGGCGCCCGCCCGCGAGTCGAGGTTTCCGGTGGGCTCGTCACCGAAGATGATCTCGGGCCGGGCGGCCAGCGCACGAGCCACGGCGACGCGCTGCTGCTGTCCGCCGGAGAGCTGGGTGGGCCGGTGCTTGAGCCGGTCGGAAAGTCCCACTGTGTCGACCACCTGCGCGAGCCACTGCTTGTCGGGCTTGCGCCCGGCGATGTCCATGGGCAGCGTGATGTTCTCGAGCGCGTTGAGCGTCGGCAGCAGGTTGAACGCCTGGAAGATGAACCCGACCCGGTCCCGGCGCAGCTGGGTGAGCTTCTTGTCCTTCAGGCCGGTGATCTCGGTGTCGTCCAGGTAGATCTGACCGCTCGTCACGGTGTCGAGCCCGGCGAGGCAGTGCATGAGGGTGGACTTGCCGGACCCCGAGGGGCCCATGATCGCGGTGAACTGCCCGCGAGCGATGTCCACGTCCACATGGTCGAGGGCGACGACCCGGGTCTCACCGGACCCGTACGCCTTGACGACCTGCCGCGCTCGCGCGGCAACGGCCGTACGCCCTCCAGTGCCCCCGTGCCTGGTGATGGTTACAGCCGATGTCACGGTATGTCTCCTATATCGGTCAGCGAATCAACAGTCGATCGGTAGGGCGATCGACTCGTTGCTCGGGTACGGCGTTCAGTCTGGTGCCGCGAGACGGTCCGGCGCGCTGGTGCTCAGCACCCTCTTCTACGGGGGAAAACCCCACCCCCGTCGATCCGGTCGTCCCCTCCCCCACCGCTCCCCAGCGGCGTAAAGCCAGGTTAAGGACGGACCATGGCCCTTCTCCTCCTCCGGCGGTACGAACCCTCCCCGAGCCGTAGTACGGAGGTACCCCTAGGGGCACTCCACCGCCGGGTGGAGGCGATCTAGGGGTCGGCTCCACCCTCCGGTGCGCCGAGACTGCACCCTGCCGCCGCGTGAGGGTCAAGTGCGAGAGTGGTCGCCGACCGATAGATGCAGGGGGAAGGAATCCGCGTGGACGACACGAAGCCGGCGATACGAGAGCCCGCGCGGAACGTCTCCACGAACCGGCGCGGGGCTGTCGTAGCGGCCCTGATGCTGGCGATGGCCCTCGCGGCCCTGGACGCCACCATCGTCTCCACGGCGGTCCCGCAGATCGTCGGTGACCTGGGCGGCTTCTCGGTCTTCTCCTGGCTGTTCTCCGGCTATCTGCTGGCCGTGACGGTGACGCTGCCGGTGTACGGCAAGCTGTCCGACACCTTCGGGCGCAAGCCGGTGCTGATCGCGGGCTCGGCGGTGTTCCTGCTCGGTTCGCTGCTGTGCGCGGTGGCGTGGAACATGGGGGCGCTGATCGCGTTCCGGGTCGTGCAGGGGCTCGGCGGCGGGGCCCTCCAGGGCACGGTCCAGACGCTCGCCGCCGACCTGTACCCGCTGAAGGAACGCCCGAAGATCCAGGCCAAGCTGTCCACGGTGTGGGCGGTGGCGGCGGTCGCGGGACCGGGCATCGGCGGGGTGCTCGCCGCGTACGCGGACTGGCGGTGGATCTTCCTGGTCAATCTGCCGATCGGCGCGGTGGCCCTGTGGCTGATCGTCCGTCATCTGCACGAGCCGCAGCGCGCCGAGAAGGCCTCCACGCGCGCGCGTGTCGACTGGGCGGGCGCGCTCGCGGTGTTCGCGTGCGGGGGCGTGCTGCTGACGGCGCTCGTGCAGGGCGGAGTGGCCTGGCCATGGCTGTCGTGGCCGTCACTGGGCCTGTTCGGCACGGGAATCGCCCTGGTGGCCGTCGTGGTCCTGATCGAACGCCGGGCGGCCGAACCGATCATCCCCGGCTGGGTGTGGCGCCGCCGCACGATCGCCGCGGTGAACCTTGCCCTCGGCGCCCTGGGACTCCTGATGGTCGCCCCCACGGTCTTCCTGCCGACATACGCCCAGTCGGTGCTCGGCCTCACCCCGGTCGCCGCCGGATTCGTGCTGTCCGTATGGACGTTGAGCTGGCCGGTGTCGGCGGCACTGAGCCAGCACGTGTACCGGCGCATCGGATTCCGCAACACGGCGATGCTGGGCATCGGCACGGCGGCCCTGATCCTGTTCGCCTTCCCCCTCCTCCCCTACCCGGGCGCGGCCTGGCAGCCGACCCTGCTGATGCTGCTCCTGGGCGCCGCGCTGGGCCTGTTCCAACTCCCCCTGATCGTCGGGGTCCAGTCGACGGTCGGCTGGGCGGAACGCGGCACGACGACGGCGTCCGTCCTCTTCTGCCGCCAGACCGGCCAGACGGTGGGCGCGGCGGTCTTCGGCGCGGTGGCCAACGGCGTCCTGGCCAGTCGCCTGGGCGGCGCGAGCGACCTCGACTCCGTCACGCGCGCGTTGGACGCGGGTACGGCCCCGGAGGCGACCCGCGCGGCCATCGCGGACGCGGTGCACACGGTGTACGTGGGGGCGGGGTGCGCGGCGACCCTGGCGTTCGGGGTGCTGCTGTTCCTGGCGCCGCGTCGCTTCCCGGTCCTCAAGGAGCAGTGAGGGCTACGCGCGCGTGCACCTCGGACACCGGTGCGGCGAGCGGCGGCCTGCCAGGCAGTGGGGGGCCTCCTTGTCCAACGGCTCGGCGCAAGTCCAGCCTTGGCAAGGCCGCCGATACCAGTGAGCCAGCCCCCCCCACTGCCCCCTCGTGCACCCGAAGTGAGGGATCGAGCACGCTCCGGTGAGGTCAAAAGTCTGAGTTAACGGGGGTAACACCGCAGGTCAGAGAAGTAAGCGCATACCGACCGATCAGTTTGTCAAAAGGGCTGTGCAACCTCGAACCGACGAGTAACGTGCGGGGCTCCGCTCCCCCACCCACCCCCCAACTCCCTGCGGTCCGCCGCGTCGGGCCCGAGCCACGCAAGGAGCACGGGATGTCCTACGACCCGTCACAGCCGTATCCCACCTACCCCTGGCAACCACCCGCCCCGCCACCCGAACCGGCCGCCCACCACCCACGCCACCGCTCCCCGCTCGGCCACCACAGCGACCTGCGGATCCTGCGCGGCGTCTACCGCTGGCAGCGGCGCACCGCCGCGCTCACCGCGCTCGGCTACTTCACGCTCTTCCTCGTCCTGTCCGCGTACGCGCCGTCCTTCATGGCGAGCAGCGTCACCGACGGACTGCCCACGGGCCTGCTTCTCGCCCTGCTCCAACTGCCGGTCACCTGGCTGGCGATCGCCGTGTACGAGCACACCGCGCGCCGCTACGTCGACCCGCTCGCGGACCGCATCCGCAAGCAGTCCGAGGTGGACGCCAGGCGAGCGGCGGCGGCCCGATGACCGGCTTCAGCGACTCCGCGCAGGCGATGAGCCTGGTGGCGTTCTCCGCCGTCGCCACCGTCACCCTCCTGCTGTGCGTGATGACCGGCCCGGACGGCGACGACCTCGACGAGTTCTACACCGGCTACAGCTCCCTGTCCGCCATGCGCAACGGCCTCGCCATCGCGGGCGACTACATCTCCGCGGCCACCGTGCTCGGTACGGGCGGGGTCATCGCCCTGTGCGGCTACGACGGCATCGTCCTCGCACTCAGCACCGTGCTGTCGCTGATGCTGCTGATGTTCCTGCTGGCCGAACCCCTGCGCAACGCGGGCCGGTTCACCATGGGCGACGCACTCGCGCGCCGGATGCCCGGACGTGCCGTACGCGTCGCCGCGTGCCTGGTCACCCTCGCCGCGCTGCTGCCGCTGATGCTGGTGCAGCTCGCCGGCGCCGGCCAACTGCTGGCGTTCATCCTGGGGTTCTCCGGCGACTCGCTGAAGACGGGCTTCATCATCGGCCTGGGCATCCTGATGATCAGTTACGCGGCGATCGGCGGCATGAAGGGCACGGCCCTCATCCAGATCCTGAAGATCGTCATGCTGCTCGGGTCGGGCGCCGTGGTCGCCGTCCTGGTGATGAACCGGTTCTCCTGGGACCCGGGTGCACTGTTCGACACGGCGGCGCGGCAGAGCGGGGTGGGGCCGGACTTCCTGAACTCCGGGCTGGAGTTCGCGGGCGGGCCGTATCCGCGGCTCGACATGATCACCTCGCAGCTCGCGGTCGTCATCGGCGGGGCATGTCTGCCGCACGTCACCATGCGCATGTACACCGCCTCCAGCGCCCGTCAGGTACGGCGTTCGATGTCCTGGGCGGTGTCCGCGGTGGCCGTGTTCGTCCTGGTCATCACGGTCGTCGGGGTCGGAGCGACGGCGATGATCGGGCGGGCGGTGATCGCGGAGGCGGATCCGCAGGGCAACACGGCGTATCTGCTGGGCTCCCGGGCGGTGTTCGGGCCCGACGTGTCGACCGGGGAGACGTTTGTCTTCACCACGGTCACCACGGCGCTGTTCCTGACCTTGCTCGCCTCCGTCGCCGGCATGATCCTCGCCTGCGCCAACTCCCTCGCCCACGACGTGTTCGCCGCCCGGACGCCGTCGATGCCGGCGCAGCGCGAGATCCTGCTGGCCCGGGTGTCCGCGCTGGCGGTCGGCGTCCCCACGATCTTCCTGGCGACGCTGATCCAGCACCGCAGTCTGCAGCCGCTGGTGATCCTGTCCTTCTGCGTCGGCGCGTCCGCACTGGCCCCCGCGCTCGTCTACACCCTCTTCTGGCGGCGCTACACCCGGACGGGGCTGCTCTGCACGCTGATCGGCGGCACGGTCACGGTGCTCTTGCTGATGCCGGGCACGAATCTCGTGTCGGGGTCGCCTGTGTCCGCCTTTCCCGAAGCCGACTTCAACTGGCTGCCGTTCACTACGACTGGGCTGGTGTCCATTCCGGCCGGGTTCTTGTTCGGGTGGCTGGGGACGGTGGTCTCGGGGCGGCGGAAGGCGGAGGAGCAGCGGAAGCAGTACGAAGCGGTGGAGGGGTGGATTCTGGCGGGGGCCGTGCGGAGGGGATGAGGCGGGGGGTGTCTGTCGGGTGCGGGTCGGTGGGGTGGGGGTGGGCTGGGGGCGTCTGTCGGGTGCGGGTGTGTGGGGGCTGGTCGCGCAGTTCCCCGCGCCCCTGGGTGGGTGTGGGTGGGCGGCGTCAGGCCTGCGCCGCTGCTCCAGCCGCCCTGGCCCGGCCACTCCGGCTGGCCTGGCTGTCCGGCTGGCCTGGCTGTCCGGCTGGCCTGACCTGTCCGGCTGGCCAGAGCTGTCCGGCTGGCCTGACCTGTCCGGCTGGCTGGCTGGCCTGAGCTGTCACGGCTCAGCCGCCCCGGATGTCCTGCCAGGCGGCCCGGGCCTGGCTGCCCTGACTCCGGCCTGCGGCCCCACTGCCCCCTGCCCTGAATGTCCTGGCCGCCCTCCTCCTCCCCGCCGTCACTCCGTCGCCGCTGTCCCCGTGAGTGCCGTCAGGCTGCTGCGTACGTGGTCCATCTGGGCCTGCACCTCGTCCCGGCACTCCGCGTGCTTGCGCAGCACCCGCTCTGTCTCCCCGGCGATCCGCTCCTCCTGGGCCCGCGCCTCCGCAAGGATCTCCGCCGCACGTGCGCGTGCGTCCTCCTCGTGCTGCCCCACCGACGCCTCCGCCTCCGCGAACCCCCGCTTCGCCTCCGACAGCGCCTCCTCCGCCCGCGCCACCCGTTCGGCGCACCGCGCCTCCACCTCGGCCGCCCGCTTCTCCCCGGCCCGCTCCACCTCGGCCCGCCGCTCCGCCTGCTCCGCGGCCTGCTCGGCGAGCATCGCGATGGTGCGCTGGCGTACGTCGCGCAACACGGTGAGCGCCTCCCCGCGCCCCTGTTTCACCTCACGCCGAGCGGCGACCCGGATCTCGTCGGCCTCGGCGCGCGCGGCGAGCAGCCGCTGACGGGCGCGTTCGTCGGCCTCGGCGCGCACGGTGTCGGCATGCGCCTGCGCGGCGTTCCGTACACCGTCGGCGTGCGCCCGCGCCTCGTCCACGATCCGCTGCGCCTCCTGCCGCCCCCGCTCCCGAACGGCCGCGGCCTCCTCCACCCCCATCTCGAAGAGCCGCCGCGCACCCTCGCCGAGGGCCTCGTACGACTGCGGGGCCAGCTCCGCCACGACCTCCCGCAGCCGTACCGCGTCGGCCTCCATCTCCCTGGCGAGCACGGTGAGCCGGGCGGCGCGTTCCCAGGCGGCGTCACGGTCACGGGACAGGGCGGTGGCGTACGCGTCGACCTGTTCGGGGCGGTAACCGCGCCCTCGTACGGCCACGAACCCCGGGGGCGACACCGGTGCGCTGCTCATCCTGGAACCCTCTCCGTCGACGACCCAGACGGGCGCGAAATGATGATTTCGCGCACATCTTGATGTATCGGACGGAAATGTTCATAACGCGACACTCCGCACGCAGCTCACGGTTGTGACGGGTCGTCACATCAGCGGGCGTGCGCGGAAAAAGGGCCGGGCCCGGTCACACGACCGGGCCCGGCCCTTCACGCGCACGTGGATCAGCGGCGACGGGGGCACATGCGGGGCGTCACAGCAGCCCGTCCCACATCTGTTCCAGCAGCACCGACCACCAGCTCTCCGGCGAACCCAGCGCCGCCGGGTCGAGCGAGGCCAGCTGGGCCTGGAAGTCGACGGTCCAGCGGCCCGCCTGCTCCTGGTTCAGGCCGAAGCGAAGCCGCCACATCCGGCCGAGCAGTGCCAGGCAGCGCTGGAACTCGGGCAGACCGGTGTTCACGAACTGCGGCGGCACGGGCGCCCCGCCCGGCCCGGCCTCCACGGGTACGGCGACGATGTTCGCGGTGCCGTACTGCACACAGATCGCCTTGCCGAAGTCGCTGCCCATGACGAGGTACGAGCCCGCGTCGGAGGCCGGCCGCACCCCGCGCTCTGCCGCCAGCTCCGCCAGCGTCGGCACCGGCCGCCCCGGCTGGGCCTGCGCCCAGAAGAACGGGCCCATGTCCAACGGCAACCCCGCCACGACCAGCGAGTGCGCGACGACCGGCGGCACGCCCTGGCGGGCCACCGCGACCTGCTCGAACCGGAAGATCCCCGGTCCGAAAGCCCCCGCCAGCTCCTGCGCCACACCCTCCGGCGGGATCGGCGCCACGGCCTGGACCGGCGGCAGCGGGGCGCGTACGGGCGCCGGACGCGCCGGACCGTCCGCCACCTGGTGCAACTCACCCTGGTGCGCGAGTAGTTGATGCATGCCCTGCTGACGGCTCGCGTGATCCGTGCCGTACGGCGCGATGCTCGCGATCCGCGCCTGCGGCCACTGCTCCCGGATCATCCGCGCGCAGTACGCCCCCGGCAGCTCGCAGGACTCCAACTCGGTGTGGAGCTCCAGCACTTGGTCCGGGGGGACGTTCATGCCGCGCAGCTCGTGGAAGATCTGCCACTCCGGGTGCGGCGTCCCCGGCGCGGACCGCCGGATCAACTGCTGCTCCGACCCGTCCTGCGCACGGTAGCGAAGGACGGCCTGATACCCGGGCCCGACGGTGGGCTGCGCCTGCTGGGGATAGCCGTAGGCAGGGGGCTGGGCGGGGGTGGGGTGCCCTGGTGCGGGGTGGCCGGGGGCGGGGTGGCCCTGCGCGGGTTGCCCCGGCATCGGCTGCCCCGGCGGCGGCACGGGGCCCGGGGACGGTACGGCGCCCGGAGGCGGGGGCGGCATCGTGCCGGGCGGCATCGGCTGCGGAGCACCCGGAGCGGCTCCGGCGGCGCCGGGAAATCCGGGGCCGCCCGCCGGGGGCGAGGTCAACACGGTTTCGGCGTGATGCGCGGCCCCGGGCGCGGTCCCGGGAACACCAGGGGCACCAGGCGGCTGCGGTGTGCCGGGAACACCCGGAGCATCGGGCGGCCGCGGAACACCGGACCCACCCGGCACACCCGGGAACTGAGGCGAACCCTGGGCACCAGAAGCCTGCGGCACGCCCGATGCACCCGGGAACCCCGGGCCGCCGGACGAGTTCTGCGTACCCGGAGCCCCAGGCGGAGGCGGTGTCGGAGTCGGCGCACCACCAGGAGCCGGCGGTGCGCCCGCGGGCCGCGGTGCTCCCGATCCCGAGGGCCCCTCGACACCCGGCGCCGACACGAACTGGGTGGGCACATACCCGCCCCCCGGCGCACCAGGAGCGGGCGGCGGAGTCGAGTTCCCCTGCTGCGCACCGGGCACCCCGGGGGGACCCGGCGGAGGCGGCGGGGTCGATCCCCCGGCCTGCGCCCCGCGCGAGGGAGGCGCCAACTTGCTGGTGGCCACATCGGCGATGTCCCCGGCGCTCGGCGCGGGCCCCGGAGCACCGGGCGCGCCGGGCAGCACACCCGGCGGCTGAGGCGCCCCAGCACCACCGGGCGCCTGCGGGTAACCGTACGAGGACGCCCCCGGCGAAGGCGAAGGACCAGCCGCGCCCGAAGCACCGGCACCGGCACCGGCACCGGCACCGGCACCCCGCGGATACCCGTACGAAGACCCACCAGGCGCAGACGGAGGCGGAGGCGGAGGCGCGACACCAGCCCCTGGACCACCCGCACCAGCCGCAGCAGCCGCACCCGAAGCGCCGGCCCCCTGCGGATACCCGTACGAAGACGCCCCGGGCGGCGCAACCCCCGAGACGTCAGAGACCTCGACGACCTCCGACACGTCCGCGACGACCTCCGCGTCCTCCACGACCTCCGCGAACTCCGAAGCCGACGAAGCCCCCGCCGCCTCCTCCGTGCCACCACCGGCATCGCTCACCGGTGCCGAGAACACCGTCTCCGGCAACGCCACGGAGAGGTCCTCACCCCCGTTGGTGTCAGCCCCCGTCCACGGCCTCGCCCCGGCAGGCACCCCCGCCACAGCACCCGAAGCCGAACCCGCACCCTGCTCCGGCTCCTGACCCGGCCCCGGACCCGACCCACCGTCCCCCGGACCCGACCCACTGTCCCCCGAAGCCGCTCCAGGAGACCCGCCCCCGCCCGGCCCCCCGATCCCCAGCTTGTCCGCCGCATCCTGCAACCACTCCGGCGGCGTCAGCAGAAACGACGTCTGGTTCAGGTCGACCCGGGACGCGGCGGACGCGGCGGACGAACCTGCCGCGTCCCCACCCCTGTCCTCCCGCCCGTACTCCTCCTCGTACCGGCGAATCACCTCACCCACCGGCAACGAGGGCCACAGCGTGGCCTCCCCGCTGTCCCGGGCGATCACCAGCCGCTGTGCGCCCCCGTCCGAACGCGGCCCCTCCGCACGGTCCTCGGCCCACACCACGAACCCGAGGTCGAACTCCCGCACCCGCACCTCACGATGCTGGTACGACGGCACATCCCCGTTGATCCACTCTTCCGCGC
Source organism: Streptomyces sp. NPDC005303 (assembly GCF_040607335.1). Taxonomy (NCBI): domain Bacteria; kingdom Bacillati; phylum Actinomycetota; class Actinomycetes; order Kitasatosporales; family Streptomycetaceae; genus Streptomyces; species Streptomyces sp. NPDC005303. Next base: position 109,070 of record NZ_JBEXGM010000024.1, read on the forward strand.
GCTCCTGCGCCTGCGCGAACGTCACCATCGCTGAAGCTCACTCCCCCGACACGGAAGAAGACACGGGAACGGAACGGGCGAAACCGCCGTCCACCATCAGATTCGCCACCGTCTCCAACTCCGGCGGATTACCGGCCAGTCGGGACAGGAACACGTCGAAGTCCGCACCGCACGGCAGCAACAGCCGCCGCACCCGCTCCGCCGGCGGTACCGAGGGATCGACGTCGCGTGCGTCGTCGTAGGCGCAGAACCAGACGGAACCGATGTCCTCGCCCTTCACCTTCACCGCCAGCAGACCGCCCTGGACGAAGCCGACACCGAGGTAGTCCTTCGTCAGATGGTCGCGCAGGCACTTGTTGACGTACACGAGGTCGTTGACCGCCGCCTCGTCACGCACCGTGAAGAAGGGCTGGTCGACCAGGAGTCCCAACTCCGCGTCCAGCGCGGCCCCCACCGGCGCCGAGCCACCCGCCGCCTTCAGAAAGGACCGGTACGCGCCCGGCAGCCGGTACCCGAGATCCTCCTCGACCCCCTGCACCTGCGACTCCGTCACCGCCACCGACGACTTCGGCAGCCCGAAATGCGCCGGACGCGTCTCCTGCAGCGGCCGCGTCCCCCGCTTGTTCTGGTCGACACGTGTCGTCGCGATCCCACCGTGATGCCGCAGCAGTGCCTTCACCTCGACCGGGATCAGCTCCAGCCGCCGCGAACCCACCACGTGATGCCACGTCCAGCCGTGCGGCGTCGCCACCGCGGGCACCGTGTCCCACAACTCGTGACCGGTCGCCGACAGGGCCGCGTTCGCCGACACGTAGTCCGTCAGCCGCAGTTCGTCGACCCCGAAGCCCTCCGGCGGCTCGGCGATCTCGGCGGCGGCACGCGCGTAGGGCGAGAAGTCCGGGTAGCCACGCTCGTCCACCCGCACCCCCCTGGGATGACGCGCGGCCCGGACCGGATCCGGGAAATGCACGACCTGCCCTGCATAGGCCGCGTTCGGCGGCGCGGCTTGTTGCCCGAGCCGACCTGTCGTCATGGCGAAAGCCCCCTGCGGCGCTCTGGTACGACCCGAGACGACCCCCTGGGCAAAGCAGGGCCGCCACGCGCCGTATCGACTGTCTCGTCCGCCTCCACGCGTCAACCGCGTGCATCGCGGCGACCACTTGGATCGCGGTGCCGACAGCCTATGCGGTACGACGACACCGGTCACCGGCCACCGGCCAGCCCCCCTCCGCCTCCGTGACCAGCCGTCACCCCACCGTGACAGCCCGCCCGAACACGGGCGTGTCGCACCGCCCCAGCTTCCGCACCAGCCCCGCCGTTTGGCAGTCTGTGACCTCCGGGGGGATGCTCGGGAGGGGATGACGATCATGAACACGACGCAGACGGGACCGCACACAGGGCCGCACACGGGCACCACGACCGGCACGAACGCTGGCCCGCACACCGGCCTCAACGGCGATCCCCGCATCGGATGGAGCAGCGCCGAGAGACCCCACGCGCCCACCCTCCGCCACCGCCGCGACGGCATACTGCCCACGGTCGCCGCCGCCCTCTCCGTCCGCGGGGCCACCCTCACCTCCACCGCCGCCCGCGGCGATCAGGCCCCGCCGCTGCACCCGCTCGTCCAGGACTTCCTCGACACCCTCGGCAGCGACCGCCGCGACCGATTCACCGGCCGCTGCGCCGAGACCATGCTCATATCGCGGCACATCGCCGCCGCCGACGCCGCCCGCAGCAAGCGCGCCGCCCGCAAACCGATGACCAACGGCGAGGCCCGCCGCGCCCTCAAGCAGGCCAAGCTCACCGCCCGCCGCATCCGCGAGGACGGCGACCCGCTGCACGGCAGCTTCGCCGCCCCCTGCCGCGCCTGCACCGCCCTCAGCGCCCACTTCGGCGTACGCATCGTCGACCCGACGGCGAACGACGGCTGACACCCCCACCACCGGAACGCCCCCTCACCCGAACAACCCCCCTCACCCGAACAACCCCCACCACCCGAACGCCCGCCAGCACCCGAACCCCCGCAACCACCGGTCCGCCCACAACCACCTGTCCGCCCCCAACTACCGGTCCGCCCCCAACCGCCTGAACCACCCGCACGACGGCGCCCCGCGCACCACCCCGGCGCCCGCCCATGACCTCGACGAACGCGAAGGGCAGATGCACCCCGACCGCACCGGCACCACCCGCTTCCCCGTCCCCGTCGACGCAGCCCTGCGCGCCGCCGGCTGGCAGCCCGGACGATGGGACATAAAACAGGCCGAGATCTGGGCCGACGCCCTGCGCGAACACGCCTCACCCGCCGGACACCGGCACGCCGTGTTCCCGGCCGCCGTCGAGGCCTGGGCCGAGTTCGGCGGACTCCAGCTGACCCCCACCGGCCCCGGCCGCCAGGTCGCCCCCGCCCGCCTCCACCTCGACCCCCTGCACGGCCTCCACATGGCCCGCACCCTCGCCGACCTCGGCCGCGCCCTCGGCGCCGAGGTCTGCCCCCTCGGCGCCGAGACCGACACCCAGGCACTCCTCGCCATCGACACCGAGGGCCGCGTCTACGCCCTCGACCACACCGGCGACTGGTACCTGGGACCCGACATCGACCAGGCCCTCACCGGCCTCGTCTCCGGCGTCGAACCGGCCCGCCTCACCGCGGGCTGACCATCCGGCGACCCTAGGCCGCCGGAATCACCGCCGACACCCGGAAGCCCCCCGCCTCCGTCGGCCCCGACACGAACACCCCGCCCAGCGCGGAGACCCGCTCCTTCATCCCCACCAGGCCGTTGCCCCCCGACGGCAGCCGGGCCGACGCGAGCGACGGCACCTCCGGCGGCGGTTCGTTCTCCACCTGCATCGCGATCTCCGACACCCGGTGCGCCAGCCGTACGTGCGTCTTCGCACCCGCCGCGTGCTTGTGGACGTTCGTCAACGCCTCCTGCACCACCCGGAACGCCGTCTGCTCGATCTGCGCGGCGTACGGCCGCACGTCACCCTCCACCGACAGGTCCACGGCCATTCCGGCCGCGGCCGACTGCCCGATCAGCGTCTCCAGATCGTCCAGACAGGGCCCGTCCGCCTCCTCCACGACCCGCGAGGCCGCCGCGGCCGCCGCCACCCCCACCGCGACCAGCGGAACCGCCGCCCGCTCCGGCCGTCCGAAACCGTCCCCGCTGCGCAGCACCCCGAGCATCTCCCGCAACTCGGTGAGCGCCTGCCGCCCCATGTCCCCCACCAGGGCCGCGTTCTTCACGGCCTTCTCGGGATCCTTGCGGGCCACGGCCTGCAGCGCGGCCGCGTGCACCACCATCAGGCTCACCCGGTGCGCCACGACGTCATGCATCTCGCGGGCGATACGGGTCCGCTCCTCGCCCCGCGCCCACTCCGCCCGCTCCTCGGCCCGCTCGGCGAGCAACTGAAGCTCCCGCTCCAGATCGTCGGCCCGCTCCCGCAGACTCTCCATGAGCCGGCGCCGGGCCCCCACGTACAGCCCGAGCAGCAGGGGCGGCGCGGTCATCCCGATCGCGGTCGTGATCGACGCGAAGGGTACGAACCAGTCCCCCAGGTCGAGCTCGCCGTGCGCCATGTCCTGCCGCACCCGCACGAACATCACGATCAGCATCCCGACGAGGGACATTCCCGCCAGGGAGCCGATGATCCGGCGCGGCAGCTCGGACGCGGCGAGCGTGTACAGGCCGACGATGCCCATGAGGTAGCCCATCTGGGCGGGCGTGATCGCGATGCTCACCAGCACGACGGCGATCGGCCACTTGCGCCGGACGACCAGCACCGACCCCGCCAGCACACCGAACACGATCCCCGCGGCCATGGGGATCCCGGCGTCCTCCGCGAACCGGATCCCCTCGAACGCGCACTCCACCGCGGACGCCGACGCCAGGCCCACGTCCAGCACCGCACTACGCCACCTTGCCCACCACCACGGCCCCTTCTGAGCCGCGGTGGTGTCTTCCCCCGTCGTGGTCATGCCTCCAGCCTACGTTCGGCGGTGCGAGGTTTTCCGGTGCATTTCGACGACTGGCCTACACCACCTTGAGTGACCGATCGACCACGAAACCGCCCGATATCCTCGGCATCGGCGCCCGCAGGGGTGCCGATCCGTACCGTCGCATCAAAGGCGCCTGGTACGGCATAGTAGGAGCCGCCACTCGGCGACCTGACTGAATGTCCGGTTTAGTCGATTTTGTTCCCCCGTGGTGTAATTGGCAGCACTGTGGCTTTTGGTGCCATCTGTCCGGGTTCGAGTCCTGGCGGGGGAGCTGCACCCTGTTCGGGCCCTGACAGCACTGTCAGGGCCCGCTCTCATGTCCGCCGAGAAACGCCCCGGTATCCTGCGGTTGTCACCCCACCCCCTCCACAGCCGAAGGGCATCCCGTGAGCGCCATTCGCCCGGCAGCCGTCGTCGTTCTCGCAGCGGGTGAGGGCACCCGTATGAAGTCGGCCACACCCAAGGTCCTGCACGAGCTGTGCGGTCGCAGCCTCGTCGGCCATGTGCTCGCCGCCGCCCGTGAGTTGGACCCCGAGAACCTCGTCGTGGTCGTGGGGCACGCCCGGGAGAAGGTCACCGCCCATCTCGCCGACACCGACGCCGACGTACGAACGGCCGTGCAGGCGCAGCAGAACGGCACCGGGCACGCCGTGCGGATGGCGCTGGAGGAGCTCGGCGGCCGTGTCGAGGGGACCGTCGTCGTGGTGTGCGGGGACACCCCGCTGCTGACCGGCGAGACCCTCGACGCCCTTGCCGCCACGCACTCCGCGGACGGCAACGCCGTCACCGTGCTGAGCGCCGAGGTGCCGGACGCGACGGGGTACGGGCGGATCGTGCGGGACGAGACCTCCGGTGCCGTGACCGAGATCGTCGAGCACAAGGACGCGTCCGAGGCGCAGCGGGCGATCCGGGAGATCAACTCGGGGGTGTTCGCGTTCGACGGGCTGTTGCTCGGGGACGCGCTGGGCAAGGTGCGCACCGACAACTCCCAGGGCGAGGAGTACCTCACCGACGTTCTCGGGATCCTCCGTGCGGCCGGGCACCGTGTGGGTGCCTGTGTCGCGGCGGATCACCGGGAGATCGCGGGGATCAACAACCGGGTGCAGCTCTCGGAGGCGCGGCGGATCCTCAACGACCGCTTGCTGACCCGGGCCATGCTCTCCGGCGTCACCGTCATCGATCCGGCGACCACGTGGGTCGACGTGACCGTGACCTTCGGTCAGGACGCCGTCGTCCACCCGGGTACGCAGCTGCACGGCTCGACGCATGTCGGCGAGGGCGCCGAGGTGGGTCCCAACAGCCGGCTGAGGGACACGGTCGTCGAATCCGGCGCCCGGGTCGACAACACGGTGTCCGTCGGCGCCCACATCGGCGTGGGTGCGAGTGTCGGGCCGTTCGCCTATCTGCGTCCCGGCACCCGGCTGGGTGCGAAGGGCAAGATCGGGACGTACGTGGAGACGAAGAACGCCTCCATCGGGGAGGGGAGCAAGGTCCCGCATCTCTCCTATGTCGGGGACGCGTCGATCGGTGAGTACACGAACATCGGCGCCGCGAGCGTGTTCGTGAACTACGACGGTCAGGACAAGCACCACACGACCGTCGGGTCGCATTGCCGTACGGGTTCGGACAACATGTTTGTGGCGCCTGTCACGGTCGGGGACGGTGCGTACACCGCCGCAGGGTCGGTGATCACGAAGGATGTGCCGCCCGGTTCGCTGGCCGTGGCCCGTGGCCAGCAGCGGAATATCGAGGGCTGGGTGGCCCGGAAGCGTCCGGGGAGCGCGGCGGCGAAGGCCGCCGAGGCGGCTTCCCGGGAGGGCGCGAGCGAGGCCTGACCGGAAACAGGTGCGCCGAAGTCGTCGTACCGTGATAAGTGCACACCCGCACCCCACCAGCTGAGACGGCCCGTCGCGCCCAGCGGCGCGGTCTGTCGACGTACGGCTGAGACACCTCTGAGGAGACAGTGCTGTGACCGGGATCAAGACGACCGGCGAGAAGAAGATGATGTTCTTCTCCGGCCGCGCCCACCCCGAGCTTGCCGAGGAGGTCGCCCAGCAGCTGGGTGTCGGGGTTGTCCCGACCAAGGCCTTCGACTTCGCGAACGGCGAGATCTACGTCCGCTATCAGGAGTCGGCGCGTGGCGCGGACTGCTTCGTGATCCAGAGCCACACGGCTCCGATCAACCAGTGGATCATGGAGCAGTTGATCATGATCGACGCACTGAAGAGGGCTTCGGCGCGCTCCATCACGGTCATCGTGCCGTTCTACGGTTACGCGCGGCAGGACAAGAAGCACCGTGGCCGTGAACCGATCTCGGCGCGGCTGATCGCGGACCTGATGAAGACCGCCGGTGCGGACCGCCTGCTGACCGTGGATCTGCACACCGACCAGATCCAGGGCTTCTTCGACGGGCCCGTGGACCACCTCTTCGCGCTGCCGCTGCTCGCGGACTACGTGGGCCGCAAGGTCGACCGGGACAAGCTGACGGTCGTCTCCCCGGACGCGGGCCGGGTGCGGGTCGCGGATCGCTGGTGCGACCGGCTGGGCGCGCCGCTGGCGATCGTGCACAAGCGGCGCGACAAGGACGTGGCGAACCAGGTGACCGTCCACGAGGTCGTGGGTGAGGTCAAGGGCCGGGTGTGTGTGCTGGTCGACGACATGATCGACACGGGTGGCACCATCTGCGCCGCGGCGGACGCGCTGTTCGCGCACGGCGCGGAGGACGTCATCGTGACGGCGACGCACGGTGTGCTGTCCGGCCCCGCCGCGGACCGGCTGAAGAACTCCCGGGTGAGCGAGTTCGTGTTCACGAACACTCTGCCGACGCCCGGTGAGGTGGGCGGCGACCTGGACAAGCTGACGGTTCTGTCGATCGCGCCGACGATCGCGAGCGCGGTACGCGAGGTGTTCGAGGACGGTTCGGTGACGAGCCTGTTCGACGAGCAGTAGGTCGCCACGCGAAGCCGTAAAAACGCTTCTGCATGATCGATTTTTCTACGGCCTTCCGCGCCGAGTAGACTGCCCCAGTTGCTCGGCGAGGGAGGCCGTACCTGTTCGCGCAGGTGTCGGCGGTCCGTTATCGACGCGCTCTTCGTAGCAGGCCGTTCGTGGCCGGGTGACCACGTCCGTCGCTGTATCTACGAGGAGTGATCCGCATGTCCGAGGTCAAGATCGCCGCCGAGACCCGTTCCGAGTTCGGCAAGGGTGCCGCCCGCCGTATCCGCCGTGACAACAAGGTTCCCGGTGTTCTGTACGGTCGCGGCTCCGACCCGATCCACCTGACCCTGCCGGGCCACGAGCTGCTGCTCGCGCTGCGTACGTCGAACGTCCTGATCTCCCTGGACATCGACGGCAAGACCAACGAGCTGGCCATCCCGAAGTCCGTGCAGCGTGACCCGATCAAGGGTTACCTCGAGCACGTCGACCTTCAGCTGGTCAAGCGCGGCGAGCAGGTCAACGTCGAGATCTACGTCCACACCGAGGGCGAGCTGGCCCCGGGCGCCTACCTGCTGGAGCACGTTCTGAACGCGCTTCCGGTCGAGGCCGAGGCCACGCACATCCCCGAGTCCGTCACCGTCTCCATCGAGGGTCTGGCGGCCGGCGACTCCGTGCTCGCCAAGGACATCCCGCTGCCCAAGGGCACCAAGCTGGCTGTCGAGGAGGACACGGTCGTCCTGCAGGTCCTGGCCGCGCAGGCCGAGGAGTCCGAGGGCGAGACCGCCGAGGGCGACGCGGCCGCGGAGGCCTGACCAGCGGTTCGACCGTAGCTGCCGGGCCGCCGCCGGGCGCCCGGCACCACGGTGGCGATATACGCTCCAGCCGCCGCCCCCTGTCCAGGGGGCGGCGGCTGCGGCATGTGCAGAGGAGAGATGGACGTGACTACCCCCGCCAACGCCCCCTGGCTGATCGTGGGCCTCGGCAATCCCGGGCCCGAGTACGAACGCAACCGGCACAACGTGGGTTTCATGGTGGCCGATCTGCTGGCCGAACGGGTCGGGGGCCGGTTCAAGCGGGCCGGGAAGGCACAGGCGCAGGTCGTGGAGGGGCGGATCGGGCCGCCCGGCCCCGGGAACCGGCGGGTGATCCTGGCGAAGCCGATGTCGTTCATGAACCTGTCCGGCGGGCCGGTGAACGCGCTCAAGGACTTCTACAAGGTGCCGGTCGCCAACATCGTGGCGGTCCATGACGAGCTGGACATCGACTACGGCGTGCTGCGGCTGAAGCTGGGCGGCGGGGACAACGGTCACAACGGGCTGAAGTCGATGACGAAGGCGTTCGGGGCGGAGTACCACCGGGTGCGGTTCGGGATCGGGCGTCCTCCGGGCCGTATGCAGGTCGCGGACTTCGTGCTGAAGGACTTCTCGTCGAGCGAGCGCAAGGAGCTCGACTACTTCGTGGACCGTGCGGCCGACGCGGTGGAGGCTCTGGTGATCGAGGGTCTGGAGCGGGCGCAAAGCACGTACAACTCCTGACTTGTCCGCCCGCCGGCCCCGGCCGGAGTTGACCCCGCGCAGGGCCATGGCCAATGATCCCGGCCATGCCTGCCACCGCCGCCCCGTCTCTTCGCGCTTCCCGTCGGGCCTCGGCCGCCGCGCTGCGGTTCGGTCGGCTGGCGTCGATGGGGGTGGTGGCGGTGCTGCTCCTGGTCGCGGGGGTGTGGGGGTCCTGGGGCAGCGCGCAGTACGTGATGCTGACCAAGGGGCGGGAGCGCGGCACGATGGAGGTGGCCCGGTGCGCGCGGGACGTGTGCAGCGGTCCGTACACGCCGGTGTCGCACGGGTCCGAGGCCAGGGACCGGGTCGTCATCGAGAGGTCGGTGGCGGTCGAGAAGGGCCGGACCTACTCGGTGGTCGTGAAGCCCGGCAGCGATGACGTCGTACGGTCCGGGCCCGCGGGTGTGCTCTATTCCTGGGTGCCGATGGGCGGAGCGCTGCTGCTCGCGTCGGTGGTCGTGGCGGGCGGGCTGCGCAGGACCGGCCTCGCGTGGGCGCTGGCGGGATCCGGGGTCGGGCTGCTCACGGCGGCTTTCGTGACCATCTGACAGTTTTCGCCGTCCCCGCTTCTGTGGAGAACGTGAGTGTTGTCTGTTCGTGATTGACCAGAGGTCAGTAGGGGCTGGATGCTGAGCCGCCCCCTCCACATCTTCCCGTTTCACTCTCGAAGATGGATTACTGCCCCATGCGTACCCTCACCCGCTTCGGCGTCCTGTCCGCCGTCGCCTCCGCGGCCTTCCTGGTCGCGCCGACCGCCCACGCCACCCCTCCGGGTGACAACGGAACCGTGAAGATCCACGACGCCACCACCGGCGAAGAGCTCCGCAAGAACGAGCCGCACGTCTGCACCTTCTACCTCGACGCCTTCGGCTTCGACGCCGTCCAGGAGGTCGACTGGCACATCGAGGCCTGGGCCCCGACGGCCGACGTCAAGGGCGAGACCGTGAAGTCCGGCGAGATCACGCTGGCCGACGACGGTCACGGCCGTACGGAGGACCTGTCGCTGCCCGACGGGCACTACAAGCTGTTCTGGAACTTCGCCGGAGAGAAGGGCGCCGCCAAGCACAAGGTGTTCTGGACGGACTGCGAGGACGAGGAAGGCGGCGGCGGTACGGCCACGCCCACCGCGTCCGCCACCCCCGAACCGTCCGGCTCGTCCACCGCCGAACCGAGCAGCGAACCGAGCACCGCGCCCAGCGAGTCCACCGAGGCCGGGGCCTCCGCTTCGGCTTCCGCCTCCGCCTCCGCGCAGGGCTCCACCGGTGACCTCGCCGAGACCGGCAACAGCGCTCCCGTGGGCCTGCTCGCGGGGGTCTCCGCCGCGCTGCTGGCGGCCGGCGGCTACCTCGTGGTCCGGCGGCGCCGGGCCTGACGTACGACAGGAAAGCGCCCCCGGGGACGAAC
>NZ_JBEXGM010000025.1:0-116149 GCF_040607335.1 Streptomyces sp. NPDC005303
AGTTCTCGGGTCTGTTGAAGGTGGTGCGGGAGAGGGGCGGTAACGGCACGCTGCGGGGCCGGCCGTGGTCGTTGCCGTTGGCTGAGCGGGTGCTGGTGGTCGCGGTGTACTACCGCACGAACCTGACGATGCGGCAGCTGGGTCCGCTGTTCCGCGTCTCGTCCTCGACCGTGTGCCGGGTCGTCCAGCGGCTTGGCCCGCTGCTGGCGCTGGAGCCGGTCTCCCGTCCGGCTGAGGCGGCCGACCGGTTGTGGATCGTGGACGGCACCCTGGTACCGGTCCGCGACCGGCATGTGGGCTCCTCGTCACGCAATTACCGGTTCTCGGCGAACGTGCAGGTCATCGTGGATGCTGACACACGTCTGGTGATCGCGGCGGCCCGGCCGGTGCCGGGCACCACCGCGGACGCGCATGCCTGGCGGGCTTCCGGGCTGGCCGAGCACTGTCAGGGCGTGACCGTGCCCGTTGACGGCGCCTACCTCAACTGCGGGATGGTCACCCCGCACCGCAAACGCCCCCATCGAGCCCTGCTGGCGGGCGAGGAAGAAGACAAAGCCGCCCACCGCAAGGTGCGTGCACGGGTGGAGCATTTGATCGGCCGGATGAAGAACTACAAGATCCTCCGCGACTGCCGGCAACGCGGCGACGGCCTCCACCACGCCGTCCAGGCCGTCGCCCACATGCACAACCTCGCCCTCGCATCATGACCAGAAGACCGCGATCACAGGCTCTGACCTGCCCGAACACGGCCTTGTGCAGCACCCTTTAAAGGCTGTCCCGCAATCACCCCTCAGAGCTTTGGAAACGGTGGCACCTCGTCCATGACTCGCTGAAGCTTGCGCGCAGGAGCCGACTCCTCCGGCCGCACGGATGCGGCGAGACCTTCGATGACTGGCCGGCCTGCGGTTACTGCTGCCCTTGCAGCTGCCTCCCAGCCCGGTTGCTTCCTGTAGCTCGTGTAGTACTTGCTGTCCCTTGCTGCCGCAGCGGCGGAGTGCCATTGCTCGGTCCGGCAGATGCTTCCCAGCAGGTCCAACAACTCGGCCTTGCAGGGCACATGCGGGGCTCCGGCCAGTTCGAGGAGGAACGGAACCGTCGGGGCCGTCGCCTCGCCGACTACGAAGCCCAACGCGCAAACAGTGTCGCCTAGGCCGCTTTGTTTGGATCACCTGGCGGACCAGAGGAAGATGCCCGCGACGTGCAGTCCAGCCAAGTAGACAGTCGCTGTCTTCTCGTAGCGGGTGGCGATGCCTCGCCTGGCTGCGTACGCGAGAACGGGAGGCGTTTGTACGCGACTTCAGGAGTCACTCTGGGGCCCACCGCATGATCAATGTCGATGAGTTTGGGAGTCACTGCGGACTTCCTCGCGAGCCAAGTGTGACCGCCGCTCCCTGCCCCCCGGATCGTTTCCCCTTGCTCCGCTCACGCTAGAAGCGACCCTCGTGGGTCGCGTCAAGCCCTTGACGGATACCACGCAGACGGCAGGCTCACCCCGGACGGCAGATGCGACCCGCCCGGCGGAACAAGGCCAATCGGCGCCACACCGCCTGCGTTGCGGAAGTCGACCCTGCTGCCGGAGAACTGCGCTCGGCTGAAGTTGACCTCGCCGCCGGAGAACTCCGCCCCGCTGAAGCTGACCTCGCCGCTGCGGAACCTCGCCCCCTCGTAGTTGAGTGTGCCGCTGAAGTCGACCCTGCTGCCGGAGAACTGCGTTCGGCGGAAGTCGATCGTGCCACCGGAGAGGTTCACCGCCGAGAGGTCGCCACCGTCGAATGTGACCGCTGTGAGGTCGAATCGTGGCCCTGCCAGGAGTGCGGGTGTTCGGCTTCCAGGCGGAGGTGGTCGCGGATAAGGCGGATGACCGTGTGCCGTACTTCCCGCAGGGCCAGGTAGCCGTGCCGGGCCTCCGCATCGTCCGTCGGCAGGTCGGCCTCGGCGCTGTGGGGCAGGTAAGTCTGGCGCAGGCCGGAGGTGGGGGCGTCGTCGGCGAGGCCGGCCAAGGCGTGCACTCCGCCGAGGCGGACCGCGGCAGATTCCTCGTCTGCCCGGCGACCTGGTGGCGCTGCTGGAGGTTCGGGAGGGCCGTCGGGTCTCGGGGATGGAGCGGCTGCGCCGGCCGCCGACGCGGACGACAGGCACGGGCATGGCGAAGGCCCGCTCCTGGTACGGCTACTGGGCGCCCAGGTACGGGCGGGGTCCACGGATGCCGCCCGCCGCACCCGGCAGCGAGCGGTCGAACTGGCCGTACAGGCCGACCGGGACGACCTGGTTCGCCGCGAGGGGCGCCCGTCGGCGCCCCCGTCGCTGTGGCGCACGCCCTCGTCCAGGCCCGCCTGGGACGGCTGGACGAGTCGAGAGCCGTGGCCTGCCCGCTGCGACCGGTGACGGGTGACGGGTGACGGACCACCGCTACGGCCTGGAGCTGGACTATCGCTGCCAACTCGCGGTCCTGCACGGCGACACCGAGACCGCGGCCGTGCTGATCGAGCACATGCTGCCCATCCGGGAACAACTCGCCGGTACGGCGGGCGCGGCCTACGCGGCCGCCGCCCCCACGCCCACGCCCTCGACGACCTGTACCAACTCGTCGGTGAGGACCGGGTCGCGCCCGACCACTACGCACTGGCCGGGCGAGTCGCCGTCGCCTGGGACTCCTCTCATCTCGCGGCCGCCGCACGGCTCTCGGCAGCGCGGCCGGGGCAGCAGGGCTTCGCGACGTAGAGCTGTGGCGTGTCGATGACGGTGTCCTGGTGTTGCCGCTCATCCGGCACCGGGAGACGATGGTCAGTGGGTCCCCTCCACACTTCTCATCGCACACGCAGAGGCGCATCATGGGCATCTCCGACGAAGAAGTCGCCCGGGCCAAGAACATCAGCGTCGAGCAGGTGAAGTTGCTCCGCGAGACGCGGGGAACCACCAACGAGACCCTCGAGGGCCTGTCCACCGGGGCGATACGCAAAGCGCTGCGCCGGCTGGACTTCCCCGACATGCCCAACGCGCGCGGGCTGTTCAGGCTTCAACAGGAACGGGGTGACGACGAGCGGGTCCCCGCTCACCCCTGGGGCACGGCCCGCGAACAGGCCCGGGCCCGTCTCCACGCCGCCGCGCAGCCGGAGACGGCCGGTGTGCCGACCGGCCCCCATCCCGCGCCCGGCGAGCACGGCGTGACGCCCACGGCGGGGCTGGCGCTCGCCCGCTGGAAGTGGCTCGGCCCCGGGAACATCGGAGGCCGCACCCTCGGCATCGTGATCCACCCGGACCACCCGGAGCGGATGTGGGCCGCGAGCGCGGGTGGCGGGGTCTGGCACACGGGGGACGCAGGCAAGGCCTGGAGGCCCGTGGACGACTTCCTCGCCAACCTAGCCTGCGGGGCCCTCGCGATGGACCCCTCCGACCCGGACACCCTGTACGCCGGCACCGGGGAGCTCCTCAACATCGACGCTCTGCGCGGCAACGGAGTCTTCCGCACCACCGACGGCGCCACCTGGAAACCCCTGCCGGCCACGCAGACGAACGACTTCCGCGCCGTGTCCGGGATCGCGGTGTCCGCGTCCGGCGAGGTCGTCCTCGCGGCCACCTCCACCGGCCTCTTCCGCAGCTCGGACCCGGCGCACGCCGACTGGACACGGGTCCTCGGCGTCCCCGTCGGCACGGTCGTCTTCGACCCCGCGGACAGCGGCCGGGCGGTCGCCGGAGCGCTGCGCGGCGCCAAGGCCTGGTTCAGCGAAGACGGCGGCAAAACCTGGCAGGAGGCGGCCCACAGCACCTGGCGGGGCCGGGTGTCGGTGGCGTACGCGGCGAAGGACCCGGCGGTCGTGTACGCCTCGGTGGAACTGGACGGCCTCGGCGGCATCTGGCGCTCCGACGACGGCGGGCGAACCTACCAGCCCCGGAGCGGCCAAGGCCCGGACGGCGAGCGGGCCAACTACCTGGGCGGCCAGGGCTGGTACGGCAACGCCGTCTGGGCCGGGGACCCCACGGACGAGGACCTGCTCGTGGTGGGCGGCATCAACCTGTGGCGCAGCACGGACGGCGGCGACCACCTGGCCGAGATCAGCACCTGGGAGGTCGCGCCGGAGTCGGCGCACTCGGACCAGCACGTCATCGTGTCGCATCCCGCCTACGACGGGGTGCAGCACAGGACCGTGTTCTTCGGCACCGACGGCGGGGTGTTCATGGCGGACCTGGCCAAGGTGGGGACCGAGCCGAAGGCGCCGTTCGTGCGGGGCTGGACCGAACTGGTCAACAACTACGGCGTCACCCAGTTCTTCGGCGGCGCCGGGAACCCCGTCACTGGAAGGATCATCGGCGGCGCCCAGGACAACGGCTCCCTCGTCCTCGACCCGGAGGCCGGCACCGAGGGGTGGCAGGAGTTCTCCGGCGGGGACGGCGGCTGGTGCGCATGCGAACCCGCCGACCCAGGCGTCTTCTACGGCGAGTACGTCAACCTGAACATCCACCGCAACACCGACGGCGGCGCCACCGAGGACGACCCGCACCGCTACATCAGCGGAATGTTCTTCAACGAGCAGAAGCGCAAGTGGGACTGGAAGCCGGAGCCGTTCCGGATCCCCGACGCCAAGGACGGCACGGCGCTCTTCATCGCGCCGTTCGTGCTGGACCCGGGCGAGCCCGAGCGGCTGCTCGCCGGCGGCCTGGACCTGTGGCGGACCGACAACGCCAAGGCGCCCAACACCCCCACCTCGGGGCCCGCCTGGCACTCGATCAAACCCAGGACCGGCCCCGACGCCGAGGGCAGCGCCCCGATCAGCGCCCTGGCGATCTCGCCTGCCGACTCCGATGTGGTCTGGGTGGGCCACGACGACGGCCAGGTCTTCCGCTCCACCGACGGCACCACGGCCGCTCCGGCCTGGCGGCGCGTCGGGGTGGGTGGGCCGAACCCACTGCGGCCGAAGCGCTATTGCGCCTGCATCACCGCCCACCCGACCGACGTGGACACCGCCTACGTCTCCTTCGGCGGCTTCGAACCGGACAACCTGTGGGTGACCCACGACGGCGGCGCGCGGTGGGCCGACCTCTCCGGCACGCTGCCCGACGCCCCCATCCGCGCGGTGACCGTGCATCCACGGCGCGACGTTCTCCTCTACTGCGGCACCGAGGTCGGTCTCTTCGCCAGCGAGGACAAGGGGGCGACCTGGTCGCCGACCAACGAGGGCCCGACCAACTGCTCGGTCGACGACCTGTTCTGGATGGACGAGACCCTGGTCTGTGTCACCCACGGCCGCGGAATGTTCGAGATCGACCTGTCCGCGGTGTGACGCGGCCAACCGAAGGCGAAGGTGACGACGATGATGCGGAACGTGCGCCTGCGCGGCCGGATCGAGGCCGTCCTGGCCGTCGTGAGCGGCCTGCTGTGCCTCCTCACCCTGTTCTGGCCCGACTGGATCGAGGAGGTCTTCGGGGTCGATCCCGACCAGCACAGCGGCGCCCTCGAATGGGCCATCGCCGTCGTCGCCCTGTGCGCCACGGCCGTCTTCTCCCTGCTGGCCCGCGCCGAGTTCCGCAGGGCACGTACGCCGGTCGGAGACCAGTAGCGCCGCGCACGGCGAAGGCCGCCTCGTGCAGTTCACGAGGCGGCCTTCGGCTGTCGGGGTCAGTGCTTGTGCGGAGCGCACCCCGGGGGATCGCAGCTGAGCGCGGTGAGGCGGGTTCTGGCGCCCGGTATGTGCTCCGCGGCGATCCTGAGCGCGCGCGACACTGACTTCTTCCCGGTCGGCTCTGTGGAGCGGTTCCCGTTCATGAGTTTCTCCCTTCGACGACGCGAGCGGTTGCGTTCTCCCTCACGAGTCTTCGGCGCCCGGCCGCCCGACCGCATGGGGCGCAGGTCCCAAGGTGGTCCCGGACTCTGCCGGGAACGCCGCCAGGACGACCGTCCCCGCCGCGTCGCTACTCAGCGTGAACGCGCCGCAGTGCCCGTTCACCAGGGAGTCGGCACCCCGCAGCATGTCCGGCCGGTGCGTGGTCACCTTGGTTAGGTTCACGCGGTTGCGGGCGAGGGCTTCCAGCGGCCCGTAACCGCCGGTCGCGACGCCGGGCATCTCCGCGCGCCAGAACCGCTGGTCGGCCAGGTCACGGAAGCGCGGGGAAGTTGTAGCCGAGCATGGAGAACAGGCCGAACACGCTGTCGGAGTACGAGGCGTTGTCGGTGGCGACCACCTCCGGTTTCACCCCGGCGCACAGGTTTCAGCAGGGTGTCGAGGATGTGCAGAGGAGTCGCGGGGTGCCCGGCACCACCATCTGCCCGATGCCCGCGACCTGGTCATTCACGGCGTTGAGCCACGTGATGCCGCGTTTGAAGTGGCAGTACTTCGGCGACGGACCGGCGTTGATGGTGCGCTTGGGCACCACGAACCGCAGTCCGTCCGCAGAGGCGAGCATTGCTGCAGTCCGGGGAGCCCGCCCGGCTGCACGAGCGACAGGCCGTACAGGCCCTGGGCGCGGCCCTTCGGGACGTGTCGGGCGACGCCGGGCTGCGGCGCCGTACGGTCGAGGGTCCCGCGGGGGAGGTGCTGGTGGCCGCCTCATACCACGCCGACCTGCTGGTCGTGGGCGCCAGGCCGCGCGCGCGGCACTTCGGGCTCCAGCTCGGCCGGGTGGCCCACTGGGGGCTGCACCGCTCCGCCTGCCCGGTCGCGATCCTGCCCGGGCAGGCGTAAGCGAGGTGACCGGCTGCTCAGAGGCTCGCCGCGTGGTCGGGGACGTAGGTCTGCAGATCGCGCGGCGGCCGCTCGTAGCCGGTCGACGTCGGCCGTTCAGGGAGCTCCAGGACCGGCGGCGGCACCTCGCGGTAGGGCACGGAGGACAGCAGGTGGGCGATCATGTTCAGCCGCGCCCGGCGCTTGTCGTCGCTCTCCACGACGAACCACGGCGCCTCCGAGATGTCGGTGTGCACCAGCATCTCGTCCTTGGCCCGCGAGTACGCCTCCCAGTGGGTGATCGACTCAAGGTCCATCGGCGACAGCTTCCAGCGGCGCAGCGGATCCTCCAGACGCTTGCGGAACCGCTCCTGCTGCTCGGTGTCGCTCACCGAGAACCAGTACTTGCGCAGCACGATCCCCGCCTCGACGAGCATCCGCTCGAAGATCGGGCACTGGCGCAGGAACAGCTGGTACTCCTCCTTCGTGCAGAAGCCCATCCCATGCTCGACACCGGCCCGGTTGTACCAGGACCGGTCGAACAGCACGATCTCGCCGGCCGCCGGCAGATGCTCGACGTAGCGCTGGAAGTACCACTGGGTGCGCTCACGCTCGGTCGGCTTCGGCAGCGCCGCGATGCGGGCGACGCGGGGGTTGAGGTGCTCGGCGACCCGCTTGATGGTGCCGCCCTTGCCGGCCGCGTCCCGTCCCTCGAAGACCACGACCAACCGGGCCCCTTCCGCCCGCACCCACTCCTGGAGCCTCACCAACTCGGTCTGCAGCCGCAGCAGTTCCCGCTCGTACGTCTTGCGCGGCAGCTTCGCCGCGTCCTTCCCGGCCATGCCGCCTCCACCGTCCGATGACTACCCAGGGAGCCATCCCATGTCCGAGGTCGAACACCTGGACGCCACCGTACTTTCCGACGACGAACCGCGCACCCTGGACGCCCACTGGTGGGCCGCCAACTACCTGGCTGCCAACTACCTGGGCGCCGGGGAGATCCACCTGATGGCGAACCCGCTGCTGACCGAGCCCGTGCGGCCGGAGCACATCAAGCCGCGGTTGCTCGGCCACTGGGGCACCTCGCCGGGGCTGAACCTCGTGCACACCCACCTCAGCCGTGTGATCAAGGCGCGCGACCTGGACGCCCTGTGCGTATGGGGCCCCGGCCACGGCGGGCCGTCCGTGCTCGCCAACTCCTGGCTGGAGGGCAGCTACAGCGTGACCTGCCCGGACGTGCCGCGCGACGGGGAGGGGATGCAGCGGCTGTTCCGGCAGTTCTCCTTCCCTGGCGGGGTGCCCAGCCACGTCGCCCCGGAGACCCCCGGCTCGATCCCACGCAGGCGGGAAGGGATATTCGCTGTCGCACGCCTACGGTGCCGCCCTCGACAACCCGGACCTGCTCGTGGCCTACGTGATCGGGGACGGCGAGGCGGAGACCGGGCCGCTGGCCGCCTCCTGGCACTCGAACAAGTTGTAACCCGTGGCTCATCCACCGCCTCGCCCACCGCCGTACCGGCCACAAGAACCTGCATGTGCGCGGCTACATGGAGTCCGGCACCCACGACCACACCCTTCGACATGGTCGTCCGCAACGACCTCGACCGCTACCGCCTCGTCAAGGACGTCATCGACCGGGTCCCCGGCCTCGCCGTCCGCGCCGCCGCCGTACGCCGGCCGATGGCCGACGCCCGGACCCGCCACCAGGCCTGGATCCGCGAACACGGCAGCGACCTGCCCGAGGTAGCCGACTGGGCCTGGAACGCCTGAAGGTGGAGCGGGACGAACTGCGGGGCGGCGCATGAGCGCCGAGCAGGCAGGGCCCCGGTGCCGCCTCGCGGGCACCGGGGAGCGCGTATGAGCGCCGCCGAGACCGTTCCCGGCTCCGCACGGGAGCTTCGGTCCACCACGACGAGCGCTGCGTTCGCGGACGACCGGGCCAGGGCCTGCGCCGGGGTGAACAGCCGTACGTCCTCCAGCACCTGCACCTCGTGATCCTCCCAGGCGCCCTCGGCGGGTTCGCGGGCGTGCACTCCGAGCACGATCTCGGTGACGGGATTCTGGACCTTCGGTGCCTCCTGCCGTGAGGGGAGGTCAGTTGGTCCTGTGTCCCCACGTCGGCTCCGCCAGATCCCACTCCCGGCCCCAGCTGTCGATGCGCCGCTTGTCGAGCCGCCACCGCACGAAAGCTCCGGCGGCGCAGACGGTGCCGGTGAGAGCGAGCCCGGCACCCGCGCCTAGGACGCCGGCCTCGACAGCGGCCTCGGCGGTGCTGGGAGGCGCGGTGGTAGGCGTGTTCCGGCTGTCCAGCCACAGCACGAGGTCGTCTCCGGCCCTCAGACCTGTGTCGACCACGGTGTGCCCGGTGCGGGGCGAGCCGTCAGGGGCCGTCCAGCGGACCTTCGCCGTGGCCTTGTCACCCGACGACCGGACGGACGACGTGCGACCCGGCAGGTCGGCCACGAGCACGGCGTGCACCGGATGGCGCTCGGCGCGCTGCCGGGCGAGCACCTCGTCGACCGCGTGCGCCGTCACCAGGCCGGCGATGGCGCCGCCCACCGCGACGACCGCCCATACGGCCAGCAAGACCCAGGCCTCGATGACATCGTCGTGCCGTCGCAGCGGATTGCTCCGCCAACGCCAGAACCGCTTCCTTGTCGGCACGTCGCGACGCATGGCCCCGCACCTCCTCCACCCATCGTGACACCTCCGGCGGTGTCGGTCTCCTGCAGACGCAGGTGCGCAGCCCCCAGGAGCCCCATGAGGCCCGCGTACGGCTGCCGCAGCTGAGGCTCGACGAGCTGCTGGAGGAGCTCCAGGCGCGCCTGGACGCGGCCCGTGGCACCCGGGACCGGGTGCACAGCCTGCTGAAGTCGGTGCTCTCGGTGCTCTCGGTGCTCTCGGCGGGCCGGGAGCTGGAGCTGGAGCTGGCGGAACGGTGTCAGGCGCCGAACAGATCGCCCACGATCTTCGGCCTGCGTTCGCGCGAGATCGAGGGCGCGTCCGGACTACGGGCACGCGCGGTGCGGGTCGCGGGCGAGGCAGCGCCCTTGCCCGGCTTCGCGCCGAGTGTCCGGATGGAGGATCTGGTCGACACCCACGTGCCGCGGGAAATCGCCGACCATGTCGTGGCCGTCCCCTCCGAGGCCCTCACCACATCGCCCGCCGCGCCTACGCCGACCGCGCCGACATCGTCCTCTAGGCGGCCTCCCACCAGGTCCGCCTCACCGTCATCGACGACGGCGTCGGCATCCCGTCAGACGGCCGCCGCAGTGGGCTGCGCAACATGGCGGAACGGGCCGAACAGCTCGGTGGTGAGCTGGAGTTGGGCAAGTCGCCGGAGGGCGGCACCGCGTTGGTGTGGTGGGTGCCGCTGCCGACCCGGTAGCGAGCCGCACCGCTTGGCAGGGCGGGTTATCCTGGCGACGCCCACCGCGTTGTCCGCAGACCCAACCTCCTCGGGGGACCGTGTGCCAGCTCACGAACAGCCCACCGGCGGACCGGACTTGGACGAGCTGCGCCGGCGGACCGCGGCCGCCGTCCCGCGACGCGAGGCGGGGATGGTCGTCTGCGAGAACCTGGTGCGGATCTACCAGACGGAGGGCGTCGAAGTACAGGCCCTGCAGGGCCTGGACCTGACCGTGGCGCAGGGCGAGATGGTCGCGGTGATCGGTGCCTCCGGCTCCGGCAAGTCCACCCTGCTGGGCATACTCTCCGGCCAGGACATGCCCACCGCGGGTGCCGCCGAGGTCGCCGGACACGACCTGCTGGCGATGAAGCGTCGTGAGCGGCTCAGCTTCCGGCGCGGCACCGTGGGCTTCGTCTGGCAGCAGAACTCCCGCAACCTGCTGCCCTACCTCTCGGCGGCCGAGAACGTGATGCTTCCGATGACGTACACCGGCATCAAGCGCTCCCGGCGCCGGGCCCGGGCAGAGGAACTGCTCGACCTGCTGTCCGTCGGCCACTGCCGGGACCGCACCCCCGACACCCTCTCCGGCGGCGAGCAGCAGCGGGTCGCCATCGCCGTCGCCAACGCGAACGAGCCAAAGGTGCTGTTCGCCGACGAACCCACCGGCGAACTCGACACCGCCACCAGTGACGAGGTCTTCGCGGCGCTGCGCCGGGCCAACGAGGAGCTGGGTGTCACCGTGGTCGTGGTCACCCACGACGCGCTGGTGTCCGAACAGGTGCAGCGCACCGTACGGATCCGCAACGGCCGCACCTCGACCGAGGTGCTGCGCCGGATCGCCACCGACGAGGACGGCGCCCAGGTGCTCACCGCCGAGGAGTACGCGGTCCTGGACGCCAGCGGCCGGCTGCAATTGCCGAGTGAGTTCACCGAGCGCCTGCATCTGCGCAAGCGGGTGCGGCTGGTGCTGGAGAGCGACCACGTCGGTGTGTGGCCCGACGAGGCCGCGCGCCGGGCGAGGGCCGACGCGCAGGACGCGGCGAGCGGTGGCCCGAAGCACTGAGAGCGCCGAGAGCGAGTCGGGAGCGGTCGCCCGGTGGTTGTCCGGGCGGTGACCGGGTGCCGAGCCTTCACGCGAGGCGCAGTACGCCTCCCAGCCCGCGTCGGCGGGCAAGGACGGTCTCGGTGACCGCGGCTGCCAGGATCAGCGCGGTCACCCCGGCGACGAGGGCGATGGTCAGTGCGTAGTCGGTGTGCAGCGCGGGTTGGGCCGGGCCGCCGGTGAACTGCCGCAGATCCAGTGTCCCCGCCATGAGCCGCGGTTCGAGCAGCCCGAGCAGCGTGCCGCCCACGGCCGAGGCGACCGCCAGCGGCAGCAGTTGCAGGAAGTGCAGCGCCCCGGCTTCCCTGCCGTCGAGTCCGAGTGTGCGCAGGAACGAGGTGGTGCGGCCGCGTTCGTGGGAGGTGAGGGTCAGTTCCAGGACGAGCGCGAGCAGGCCCGACAGGGCGGCCAGGAGGGAGCTGGTGGTGTAGATCGTGCCGAGTCCCCGCGTCAGACCGTCCGTGCGCAGAGCGCTCAGCGTCTCGGAGCGGACGCGGATCCGGGCCGTCGGCCCGAGCGCCCTGGCCGCCGCCGACCGCAGTGCCGCCGGTTGTGCGGTGGCGGGGCGGTCGCCCTTGAGGAGCAGGACGGTGCTTCCCGAGGATTGCCGAGGGATCAGCTGCTCGGCTCTGGCGGTGGTGATCAGCATCGGTGTCCCGGCAGCGATCTGCGCCGTGACCGGTCCGAGGAGGGGGTCGCGCAGTTCCGCGGCGGGGAGGGTGCCTACCGGCTTGAAGACCAAATCCTTCGGGGGCTGTTCGTGGGCCACGATCGTGGTGGTGAAGCCGCCGGTGCGCTCGTCGGCCCGCAGGCCGGGGGAGAGGAGGGACGGCAGCGGGTCGTTCGCGTCGGCTCGGGTCTCCGTCGGGGTGGCCAGCCCGGACAGCAGAGTGCCGGCCAGCGGCGACGTCGGGGCTATGGCGACCAGTTGCCGGGGATCCACGGTGATCACGGCGACCGGGGAGATCACCGCGCCGTCGGTCTGTCCTACCAACTGCAGGGAGTACAGGTGCTGGAGGGCGGTCCGTGTTCCGGTGGTCCCGGCCCCCGGAGCGGGGGCGACGGTCCCGGCCACGTTCGCGCTCGCGTCGGCTCCGGTGGTCCAGGCCGCGCCGGTGGTCACCCCGTCGTCGATCGTCCGTTGCACGAGGCCGCCGAACACGGCGGTTCCCAGGGTCAGGACCAGGACGAACAGCGCCAGCCCGGTCGCCGGGGCGTCCTGCGCGGCCCGGGCCGCCCCGATGAAGGCCACCGCTCCGCGGCCGCGCCGGGTCTGCCGCAGCACCGGCCGCAGCACCAGCGGGTAGAGCCGCAGCAGGACGAGTACGACGGTCAGCGCCACCAGCACCGGCACCGCGCCCAGAATCCCGTCGGGCCCCTGGGTGCGCAGCGCGACCACGCCCGCCGCCGTCATGACCAGCACTGTCAGCTCAAGGACCACGCGTCGGCCGCCGAGAACGTTCCGGCGTGAGCGTCGTAGTCTGCGGGGTCTGCGCGGCTCACGGACCGCGAGCCAGGTCAGCAGCGGCACGGTCAGCGCCACCACCGCGGTGGCGTAGGCGGCGGTCATCGGTTGCGGCGATCCGGAGGTGCCCGGGGGAGCGAGGGACTCTCCGGCCGCCCAGCCGAGCAGTGCGGCGACCAGGATCACCGGCCAGGCCACGGCGCAGCGCAGCAGTACCAGCCGCGCGGTGGACGCGCCCCGTGCGCGCTGCAACCGCAGGTGTGCCTGCCTTCGGCGCAACAGCAGCCGTACCGCGACGCTGACGGTGGCCAGCGCGACCGCGGCCAGCGCGTACACGGCGAACGTCGCCAGTTCCCTGGCCTGTCGGTCCTGGGAGGTGAAGGCGGCGAGCAGCGGAGTCAGGGAGTCGGTCACCAGCAGGGGTCCGGTGGCCTGGCCGCCGATGTGGCAGCTGATGTCGCTGGTGATCGGGTCGACTCCCTGGCACAGGGCGTCGCTGAGGTCCGCGCTGTAGTGGGACAGTGGCCCGGTCAGAGCGTGGGCCCGGTCGAGCGTCGCCCCGGACAGGTCGGCGCGCAGTTGCCAGGTCAGCCGAGGGCCGCCCACTCCGGCGCCGGCCAGCAGGTCGGCGGCGTCGAGGCCGACGAGGCCGCGGACGGCGAGCACCGTGCCGGCGGAGTGCTCGGCCGGGTAGCGCGACGGCTGGTCCAGCGTCTCCCGGCCGGTCCAGAAGTCGTCCGCCCCGGCCGTGGCGCGAAAGACCCCGCTCACCAGCAGTTGTGCCCGCGGCGGGGCCTCCTGCAGCCCGAGCGTCTTGGCGAACTCAAGGGTCAGCCGGCTGCCGGCCCGGACACCGAGCGCCCGCGCGGTGGCCTGCGACAACCCGATCTGGGGCGCGCTGCCCAGCGGCGTGTGGTCGGCCGGCGCGTGGCCGCTGACGTAGTGCAGGTGGCCCCGCGCGGACGGCAGGTAGCCGACCGTCAGCTGGGTGCTGGTGTTCGACGGCCCCGGCGGCCGCGGTGAGAGCAGGGACGCCGGGCCGTAGTCGTAGCTGCCGCCGGTGATGGTCACCTGATGCGCGGCGGGGCCGCTGAGCTGCTCGGTGAGGGTGCGTCCGGCGTCGAGCAGGGCGGCCGTGTCCACGGCGGGCGGCACGGTGTCGAAGACCTCAGGTGTGGTGCTGAGGCCGATCAGGGGGGCCTGGGCCTGCGCGGCGTCGACACGCTGCCGTAGCGCCCGGTCCTCCTGGCCGCCCGCGAAGGCGGGGGCCCAGGCGCAGAGCGCCGTCAGTGCCAGGACCACCACCGCCAGGCAGGCCAGCAGCGGCAGGTCGCCGCGGGTCTCCTTGCGTATCAGGCGCCTCGTCACCGCCGCGCCCGGCCCCGCGGGTCGCGTCACCGTGCGCTCTTTCCGGTCGTGTCCGGCCGCCCGGCTCAACGGTCTTCCCCCGCCCGTAGCACACGGACCAGATCCACCCGGGCCAGCAGCCGGGCCAGGGCCAGCACCACCGCGCTGATGGCCACAGCGGTCGCCAGCGCGGTCAGCGCCACGATGCCCCACGGTATGACCAGCGGCAGCGGTGGATAGGGGGCCTGTCCGCTGTCGTCCACGGTGACCAGTGGCAGCACCGCCGACGCCAGGGCCAGGCCCATGAGCGCGCCCGGGACCACCGCGAACAGCGCCAGACTCAGTTGCTCGGCGCCCAGCAGCGCCGACAGGCTCGCGGCCCGGACGCCGGTCGCCCGCAGCAGGGCGAACTCCTTGCGGCGCTGCCGGGTGGAGACCACGGCGTGCACGGTGAAGGCGATGACGGCGAAGCCGGGGGCCAGGTACCGGACCAGCTCCAGCACCCGGCGCAGCCCGCTGCGGAACGGGTCGTCCCGCAGGGACGCGGCGGTGCGTGCCGTCGTGGTGACGCGGCCCAGGGCGGGCTCCGCCTCGGCGGCGGCGGCGGTACGCGCGCTGTTCGTGCTGCTGAGCAACCAGAACGCGGGATCCTCGGGGTCGGCACCGGCTCGCGTCATCGCGGTGGCGAGTTGGCGCTGGTCGGCGATCAGATGCCCCTGTCCGCGGCCCAGTCCGGGCGGTGAGTAGACCCGGCCCACCACCGTGGCGGCGACCCGGGCGCCGGCCAGGTCCAGCGTGGTGGTGCTGCCCACGTCCAGGCGCGCCTCGTCGAGCGTCGAGGCGTCGGCGCGCACCGGCAGCGGTGCCGCCCGGCCGGTCGGTTCCGCCACGAGTCGCACCCGGGCGGCGGGCCGGGTGTCGTAGTCGCTTTCGGACAGGCCGCCGAAGGCGTCCTCGGTGGCCTGGGAGGCCGGGATGCCGGTGCTGATGGTGGTGCGGAGGACCTCGGAGCCACCGGGTACGACCGAGCACACCCCGGGGGTGCCGGGCTCGTAGGCGCCGGTCAGCTTTCCTTCGCACGCCCCCGCGGTGGAGTCGTCGGCGTGGTCCGTGCCGTCGGCCCAGACCTGCCCGGCGGGCAGCCGGGTGGCCCAGGTGTCCGCCGGGCCGCGCGCGCCCACCCGGGTCAGTTCCAGGTGCAGGCGCGCGGGATGCTCCTTCGGCTGCGGCAGGACGCCGACGGCGGTCACCGTCAGCGGATACTCCCGTGGGTGGCCGCCACTCAGCGCCACGTCGAGTGGGACCACGACGGTGTGCCGGGCTCCGTCGGCGGCGGGCAGGCGGGTCGTCACCGTGCTGACGAGGCCGGACGCGTCCTGCACGGTCAGTTCGAGGCTCGGCGCCGCCCGGCTGCCGTCGCTGCTCAGCCGCTCGTCCAGCAGGAGCGCGGTCGGACGCCCTGGGAGCCGTATTCCGAAGACGACAGGTGACGGGGTGTGGGGAGCGGGCCCGCCGATCGTGCCGACCAGGTCTGCGTCGGCTCCGCCGGGCAGGGTCACTGTCGACTGCGTCACCGGTGTCACGGCGGTCACCGCCGGCAGCGCGCGATAGGCGGCGCCCAGTACGGCGGAGGGGTAGCTGTCCGCCGCGACCGGGGAGATCCGCACGTCCGCGCCGACGGTGAACGCGGCCTCCTCGGACGCCAGGCCGTCCAGGCAGGCCAGCGCGGTGGTGGCGAACGCGCTCACCGACATCGCCAGGCACATCAGCACCACCGGTCCCGCGTTGCGCGCGGTCCGTCGGCTCAACTGCCAGCCGGCCAACGCGAGGACGAGGCCCCGGCCGCGACGGGCGAACGCGTCCAGCAGGCGAGAGGTCAGCGGCAGCAGTCGTAGCAGCAGGAGGGCGGCGGCGCCGGCCACCAGGGCCGGCACCAGGACCAGCACCGGGTCCGCGGACGCGCTGCCGGTGCCCAGGCCGGCGATCAGCGAATGGTGCCGCCGCAGTTCCAGATACCCCAGGGCCGCGACGGCCAGCAGGGCCAGGTCGGCGCCCAGCCGCTGCGCGGCGGCGGCCCGTGCGCCGCGGACCGGCCGTGACCGCGCCGACGGCAGCACGGGCAGCAGCACCGCCGCGGCGTGCACCAGCAGGGTCAGACCCACCGCCGCCCACGCGCCGGTACCCCGGCTGCCGGGGTGCAGCAGCCCAGCCAGAAAGGGCGCGGCGACGGCGGCCGGGACGCCGGTGAGCGCCCATTCGGCGGCCGCGCCGCGAAGTAACCGCAGGGTGCCGGCGCCTCTGGCCCGTTGGAGGGCCAGCCCACCCTGCCGACGCACCGTCAACTGACGAGCGGCCAGCACCAGGGTGGCCAGGGCGAGGGCCGCCAGCATCACAGTCGGCAGGTACAGCGAGGAGCGGGCCGCCACCACCGGCACCGTCAGGTCGTCGATCGCGCCCGGCAGACCGGAGCTCACTGCCAGGTCGTCGAGCGACGGCTGCCCCCCGCGGAACACCGAGATGCGGCTCTGGCTGCCGGAGAAAGCGCGCAGCCGCTCGTGCAGCCCGGGGAGGCTGCCCGCGTCGATACGGGAGAAGTCGGGCTGCACGCTCCAGTGGGCGGTCAGGTGCCCGTTCAGGGCGGCGCTGCCGTTGAGAGCCGACGCCGACACCACCAGGAGGCGCTGGTCGGCGGTCTGCCCCTGGGCCAGGTCGCCGGCCATCGCGGGCCAGAACCCGACGGCACTCCTCGCTCGGAAGACGCCGGTGATCCGCAGGGTCATGGCGCGCCCGAAGGCGTCCTGCACCTGAAGGCTGGAACCAGGTCGGACGACCAGGCGCCTGGCCAGCGTTTCAGGCACCGCCACGTCGACCGGGGCGGTGGACCCGGTGGCGACCCGGACATCGGGAAGCGAGGTGAACGCGCCGGCCGGGGCATGGGCGGTGTCGGCGGGCCACCGTCCGGCGACCAACTGCCCGAACCTGCCCGCGTCCTGCACCGCGACCGGGTGCAACCCGCTACCCCCGGGGCCGCGCGGCGGGCCCGCCCCGTCGATTGCCGCCACGGAGACCGGCGACGTGCCCAGCAGCCCCACATAGGTCCGCTGCGGCACCCCGGCGAACACCCGCTCGGCGGCGGACCGCACATCCCGATCGGCGGCGGCCATACCTTCGGCCCGGAAGGACGCGCTGACATTCACCTGCGCGTCGAGATCGGCAGCCAGCCGCCGCACGGCCCCGGCCTGCACCGAACTCCCCGCCAGCGCCGCGAGCGCGGCCAGCGCCGTCGCACACAGCAGCACGGTCACCGCGACGGCGGTCAGCACCAGCCCGTGCTGCGTGGCCCGCCTGGCAACGACGGGGAGCCGCCGCCGGGTCGGGCGCGGGGCCCCAGGGCTTCGCCGCGGCGAAGACGTGAAGGCCGTGGCGACCACATGAACCCCCGCAGAATCGAACATGTGACGGTGACGGCGCGCCACAGTCCTACCAGGCATCTGCCCAACGGCACAAGAATTGCTGATCTGTTGCAGACGAGTACGGGAGTGGCCGGAGTGGCCGGAGTGGCCGGAGTGGCTATGGCATTCCGCGAGGCCCCATGCCGACGGTGCTCTTGCTCAGACAGCCGACCCGCCGCACGACGGCACTCCCCGGTGCGAAATACTCTTCCGATGAGGTCACGCCCTTCCCCGATCAGCCGGCCGGTCACGATTCGGAGGGCAGTCGCGCGGGACGCCAAACGGCTCACGCGGATCGTGCGTGGATCGAGCGCCTACGCGGGAAAGTACGCAGCGGCCGTCGCGGGCTACCGGGTCGGTGCCGATTACCTCGAGGCCCACCGCGCCTTCGTGGCCGTCGGCGCCGACGAGTACGGCGGCCGGGTCCTCGGGTTCTACTCGCTCGTCCTCGCCCCACCTGAGCTCGACCTGCTGTTCGTCGCCGACGACGTGCAGGGACGGGGTATCGGACGGCTACTCGTCGCGCACATGCAGTCCGAGGCCCGTGCCGCCGGGATCGACCGTCTCAAGGTCGTGTCGCATGTTCCCGCCGAGGACTTCTACCACCGCGTCGGTGCGGTGCGGACCGGGACCGTGCTCGCGAATCCGCCCGCCGTGCCGTGGGACCGTCCCGAATTCGAGTTCCGCATTTCTTCGGGGTGACGCGGGGTGCCGGCCGGTGACGCGGTATGCCGGCCGGCGGCGCACCGACCTCGCTCCGCGTACGTCGTCGCCCGCTAAGGTGAGCCTCTAAGCGGACACCAGTCCAGTATCGGGGGGCGCCGTATAGGCCGCTGTCCGATCGGGGAGTGCCTGTCGGCGTGGGTCCCGAGGAGGGTGAGTGGAGCCGAGGAGCGAGGTGCCTCAACGGTCGGACGCGCAGCGCAACCGAGGGCGGATCCTGGAAGTGGCGCTGGTCGAGTTGTCGCGTTCGGCGGCCGTCCCGTTGAGCGTGATCGCGAAGAAGGCCGGCGTCGGGCAAGGGACGTTCTACCGCAACTTCCCCAGTCGTGAGGCGCTCGTGCTGGAGGTGCACCGCCGTGAGGTGGAGCGGCTCACCGAGGGTGCGGCCGAGTTGCTGCGGGCCGGGGAGCCCGACCGGGCCCTGCGTGAGTGGATGGACCGTCTTGCCGTCTTCGCCACGGCCAAGGCAGGTCTCGCCGAGGCGCTGCGGCAGGCCACCCGGGCGACAGGTGCTCCGGAACGGCCGGGGTACTCCCTGGTGGTCGATGCGATCAAGCTTCTGCTCGACGCCAACCACGAGGCCGGCACCATCCGCCCGGGAGTGACCGTCGACGACTTCCTCCTTGCCATCGCGGGGATCTGGGAGATCGACCCCAGCGGGGACTGGCACGGCCAGGCCGCCCGCCTCCTCGACATCATCATGGACGGCTTGCGCGTGGGAGCGCCCGGTCGGCGACAGCCCGGAACATGAGGTCGGACCGGCCGTGTACGCAGGACGGGCCCGCCAGTCCGGTGGCTGATGCGAGCAGCACGTCGATCTGGAATCGCAGTCCGGCCGCCGAGGAGTCGACGACGTCACCCGGGCCGGCGGTGCGGGCATTCCCTGCGCGCACGCGAGGACCGCGGCCGTTGGGCGTCCGGACGCCCGACCGGTCACGGCGTGGAGAACAGGCCGGGTCCCGGAGGCGCGGGGCCGTCGGCGCGGACGCCGTTCGTGACCCGCAGGAACTCCAGCTTCTCCGCATCGGCCGAACCCGCGGCCACCGTGTAGACGACGAGGCGGACGTCGCCTCCCGGGACGGTGAGCACGTCGCAGTCGCACGTCACCTCGCCGACCTGGGGGTGCATGACCGTCTTGCGGGCTGAGACGTGCGGACCGACCGCACCCTCGTCCCACAGCCGGGCGAACTCCGCGCTGGTGGCGCGCATTTCGGCGACAAGGTCGATGAGTGAACTGTCGTGGGGGTAGTCGATGAGGGCCGTGCGCAGATCGGCGACGAGGGCGGGGTTCAGGGCGTCGCCGTCCTGGATCACGGGCCAGGCCGCGAGCCCTGAGGGACCTGTGGCGAAGACCGCCCGCACCAGATTCCGCTCGGCGTGTGTCCGCGCGCTGGGGTCGCCCATCAGCACCGCCCAGGCGGGAGTCCAGGACAGCAGGGTCCAGTCGGCACTGAACACACCCACGGGGAACTCCCCGAGGCGAGCCAGCATCCGTTGGACGCCCGCCGGCACGTGCGTGGAGATCGTCCCGTCCTGGGGCGGCAGGAGGCCGGCCAGCCGGTAGGCGTAATCGCGCTCCGTCGGCTGCAGTTGCAGTGCCCTGGCCAGGCTCGCGACGACCTGCGCCGAAGGGCTCGTGGCGCGCCCCTGCTCCAGCCGCACCACATAGTCGACCGACAGGCCCGCGAGGTCGGCCAGTTCCTCGCGTCGCAATCCCGACGCACGGCGTCCCGGCCGCGCCGGCCGTCCGACGTCGAGGGGGGAAAGCCGGTCGCGCCAGCGGCGCAATGCCGTGCCCAGGGTCTCGTCCACCGGACCATTGTGTCCGCCGGAGAGCCGTTGTGCCTGGTACTGGCAGTCCTACCGTCGCAGGGGGCACTGGCTCTCCTCTCGGCACCGGCCGAGAGTGAAGGCATGACCACGACATTCATCACAGGAGCCAACAGGTCCCTCGGGTACGAGACCGCCCGCCGACTGATCGAGGCCGGCCACACCGTCCTCGTCGGCGCTCGCGACAGCGCCCGCGGCCAGGCGGCCGCCGACGCACTCGGTGCCCGTTTCGTCCAGATCGACGTGACCGACGACGCGTCGGTGGCCGCGGCCGCCGCCGACATCGGGGCCCACGAGGGCGCTGTCGACGTACTGATCAACAACGCGGGCGTCCTCGGGCCGCACGGCCCGGCCGACCAGCTCACGGCCGCTGACGCGAGCGCGGTGTTCGAGGTCAACGTCGTGGGGATCGTCCGGGTGACGCACGCGTTCCTGCCCCTGCTGCGCAGGTCCGCGAACCCGGTCATCGTCAACGTGTCCAGCGGCATGGGGTCGTTCGCGGCCACCCACGACCCGGGTCGCGCGGAGGGCCGGGCCGTCGCGCCGCTCTACACCGCGTCCAAGGCCGCCGTGACCATGCTGACCACGCAGTACGCGAAGTCGTGGCCGGACGTGAAGGTGAACGCTGCCGATCCCGGCTACACCGCGACCGACTTCAACGGCCACAGCGGCCCGCAGACCGTGAGCGAGGGCACCGACGCGATCGTCGAGCTCGCCACCATCGGGGCGGACGGCCCGACCGGAGTCTTCCGTGACCGTCACGGGGCAATGGCCTGGTGATGTGGTGGGGTTGCGCCGGAGGGCCCGAGTACGTGGTGCGAACCGTCGTCCGAGGCGTCGCGTCGAGGCCTCGGGGAACCGGCGTCCGCGGGCGCAACTCCCGTCGGTTCGGCAGTCCTCTGCGGTGATCGAGTGCCGATGTCCGGCCGCCTTCACCGACCGGCGGCCAGCACTGCCGCGAAGCCCTCTTGGAGATCCTTCACGAAATACTCGGGAACCTCCAGCGACGGGAAATGTCCTCCGCTTTCGGGCGACCTCCAGCGAACGATCCGGCGGTACCGCTCCTGTGCCCAGGGGAGCGGGCACTTCTCGATGTCGCGGAGATACATGCTGATTGCCGACGGGACGTCGACCCGAAGGTCGGGGTCCAGTGAATTGTGGCTTTCGTAGTAGATGCGGGCCGCCGATGCGCCGGTCCGCGTCAGCCAATACAGGGTGACGTCGTCAAGAATTCTGTCGATGGAAAGTGTCTCGAACGGGCTGTCCTCGGTGTCCGACCACTCGGCGAACTTGTCGAGGATCCAGGCAAGGAGCCCGACCGGTGAGTCGACGAGCGAGTAGCCGATGGTCTGCGGCCGGGTCGCCTGCTGCTTGGCGTACGCCGCGCGGTGGCGCCAGAAATCGCGGGTTTCCTCGGTCCACTTCCGCTCGACCGCAGTCAGCCCGTCCGTCGTCAGTCCTGGCGGCGCCTCCGCGAACAACGTGTGAATGCCGAGAACGTGCGCTGGGAACCTGCCGCCGAGGACCGTGGTGATATTGCCTCCCCAGTCGCCGCCGTGGGCTACGAACCTGCTGTAGCCGAGCCGTCCCATCAGTTCCACCCATGCGGCCGCGATCTTTTCGGTTCCCCACCCGGTGACCGTCGGCTTGTCGCTGTAACCAAAGCCTGGGAGGGACGGGACCACGACGTGGAACGCGGGCGCGTCCGCATCGTTCGGATCCGCCAGCTCGTCCACCACATCGATGAACTCGGCGATGCTGCCCGGCCAGCCGTGCGTCAGGACCAGCGGGGTGGCGTCCGCGCGCGCGGAACGGCGGTGCAGGAAGTGGATTCCCAGGCCATCAACGGTTGTTCGGAACTGGCCTATCCCGTTGAGGCGGGCTTCGAACGACCGCCAGTCGTACCCGGTGCGCCAGTAGTGCACGACATCGACGAGGTCGGCGAGAGGAACGCCCTGTTCCCATCGCCGTGGGTCGGGCGCGGCGCGCTGGACCGTCTCGGCCTCCGGTAGCCGCGCCGCGGCCAGACGCGCGCGCAGATCGTCGAGATCGGCGTCAGTCGCATGGGCTTCAAACGCGTGCACGTCGCTGGTCGGACGGGGCATGAGACCTCCTGGCCGTCGCGGAACCGACTACCACCTGATGTGAACCGTCTTAGACGGTTCTAACAGCTCTCCGCCCTACGCCGCAACCGGCTAAGGTGGTTCCATGCGTGTTCGCTTCCCTGACTTCCGCCTCGGCAACGTGCTGGCGACCACCTTCACGGGGACTCTGTCGGAGCGTCATGGCGACCCTGTGGAGCGCATTCCCACGCCCCAGCGACTCGTCGACTGGCTGGCGGTGAACGGC
This sequence comes from Streptomyces sp. NPDC005303, assembly GCF_040607335.1. Taxonomy (NCBI): domain Bacteria; kingdom Bacillati; phylum Actinomycetota; class Actinomycetes; order Kitasatosporales; family Streptomycetaceae; genus Streptomyces; species Streptomyces sp. NPDC005303. The sequence continues at coordinate 22,334 of NZ_JBEXGM010000025.1, forward strand.
CTCGCCGTGGACTCCTGCACCACTGCCCAGCTCGACCTCGCCCGGGAACTGAGGGAGTCGATTCACGCCGCGGCGACAGCGGCCGCGCTCCTGGGCGCTCTCCCCGCATCCGCCGTCCACGTCATCAACGACTGCAGCACTCGAGGTCGGGCCGCGGCTGTCCTGACGCCCGAGGGTGAGCGGCGATGGCGGCTCAGCTCGGCTTCCTGTGTGGAGGACGCCCTCAGCGTGATCGCCGCCGACGCGATCAGCATCATCGCGGGCGAACGCGACGGAAAGCTGGCGTTGTGCGCGTCACCGACCTGCAAAGCTGCCTTCTTCGACACCAGTCAAAGCCGCACCCGTAAATGGTGCGACATGAACACCTGCGGGAATCGCCAGAAGAAGGCCCGCTTCCATGCCAACCAGCGCACAAGCCCCGGATCGGCGAGATGACGTCCAAGGGGCAGAGCTCCTGACCTCGGATGTCCGGCGCAGCGCACCGTGCCCACGTTCGCCTGGGACCGGTTCTTCGGTCAGGTGTGCTGGACGCGGTGACCGCTGAAGCGGGCCTGCACCGGGGTTGGGCCGCTCAGGACATCGCTGACCGTCGCTCGAACACCACCTCCCGCGCTGTTCCGAGCGCTGTCGCCACCGCGCCGAGGAGGACCGCGTCCTCGCCCAGCCGACTGGGGGCGAGCTTCGGGCGCAGGGGAGTCAGAGTCCTGAGGTTGTCGCGCACCGGTTTCAGGAGAAGGTCCACGCTGTGGCCTACTCCGCCGCCGAGGACCACGAGGTCAGGGTCGAGGACGGCCGCCGCGGCGGCCACCGTGTGGGCGATGCGCTCGCCCTCCAGCCGGACCGCCTGGACAGCGGCGTCGTCTCCTTGCCGGGCCGCGTCGAACACGGCCTTCGCGGTGAGCTGTCCCCGCATGCCGAACCGGCGTGCCGCCTCCACGACCGCCACCCCCGACACCGCGTCCTCCAGCCGCTGCCGCTTCTGCTGTCCGGGCCAGGGCAGGAAACCGATCTCCCCGGCGAGACCGTGCGCCCCCGTGAACAGGCGCCCCTCGCTCACCACGCCCATGCCCAGACCGGTGCCGATGAGGATGTACGCGAACAGCCGGCTTCCCGCCCCCACGCCGTACGTGTACTCACCGAGCGCGGCGAGATTGGCGTCGTTGTGCACCTCCAACGGGACGCCCAACTCCTCGCGCATCCGGTCGAAGAGACCGGCCCGCCCCCAGCCCGGCAGGTGCATCGCGTACCGCACCCGGCGGTGCTCCTCGTCGTACACACCGGGCGTGCCCACCACCGCGTGCACCACCTCGTCCGGGGCCGCGCCCGAACCGGCGACGACCTGCCGGGCCGTCGACACCACCAGGTCGGCCATCGCACCCGAGCTGCGAGCCTGGTTGCGCACGTCGGAGCGGGCGACGACGGTGCCGTCCAGGTCGGCCACGGCGACCCGAAGCCAGCTGCGGCCGACGTCGATGCCGAGGACATGACCGGCGGCCGGATCGGGCGCGTACAGCACCGCCGTACGACCGCGCTCGGGTACATGAGTGCCTGCCTCGCGGACCAGTCCGGCCGATTCCAGTGCGGCCAGGGCGCTGGAGACGGTCGGTTTGGACAGGCCGCTCTCCCGGGCGAGCTGCGCCCGGGACGCGGGGCCGTCCGCACGCAACCGCTCCAGCAGCAACCGCTCGTTGGTGCTGCGCAGCCGCTGCCGGTTCCAGGGCTGCTCTTGCTGCTCTACGACGTCACCGGCGGCCATCGCACCATTCTCACGCACAGGGAGCCCCCCTCTTGACGCATCAAGTAAGGCTCCTTAACTTTATCGGCCAAGACACCGGATACCGGCCCGCACGCCGCCCCTCACCCCCTCAGCGACTCACCACCCCAGGAGCCTGCATGTCCGGTAGCCCGCCGCCCAGCGGTGGTTTCGTCCGTCGCGTCGGCCTGTTCCAGGCCACGACCATCAACATGAGCCAGATGTGCGGCATCGGGCCGTTCGTCACGATCCCGCTGATGGTCGCCGCGTTCGGCGGCCCGCAGGCGGTCGTCGGATTCGTCGCGGGCGCGATCCTCGCGCTGGCCGACGGGCTGGTGTGGGCGGAACTCGGTGCGGCGATGCCCGGCTCCGGCGGCAGTTACGTCTATCTGCGCCAGGCCTTCCAGTACCGCACCGGCCGGCTGATGCCGTTCCTGTTCGTGTGGACGGCGATGCTCTTCATCCCGCTGATCATGTCGACCGGAGTGGTCGGCTTCGTCCAGTACCTGGGCTACCTAGCCCCCGACCTGGGAAAGACCTCCGGTGACCTGGTGGGCCTCGGTGTCATCGCCCTGGTCGTGATCCTGCTGTGGCGCGGCATCGAGCACATCGCGCGCATCACCGCCGTGATGTGGGCGGTCATGATCACATCGGTGCTGCTGGTCATCCTGGCCGCGGCGACCGACTTCAGCGCCCACCTCGCCTTCACCTACCCGGCGCACGCCTTCGACCTGGGCAGCAACACCTTCTGGATCGGCTTCGCGGGCGGCCTGACCATCGGCATCTACGACTACCTCGGCTACAACACCACCGCCTACATGGGCGCCGAGATCAAGGACCCGGGCCGCAACCTGCCCCGCTCGATCATCTTCTCCATCCTGGGCATCATGGCGATCTATCTGCTGCTGCAGATCGGCACGTTGGGCGTGATCGACTGGCACCGTATGACGGATGCCAAGGACATCGCCTCCACCTCGGTGGCCTCGGCGGTGCTGGAGGAGACCTGGGGCAAGGGCGCTGCCGACACGGTCACCGTCCTCATCCTGATCACGGCCTTCGCGTCGGTTTTCACCGGCCTGCTCGGCGGCTCGCGCGTGCCCTACGACGCCGCCCGCGACCGGGTCTTCTTCCGCCCCTACGCCAAGCTCCACCCCAAGCACCGCTTCCCGACCCTCGGCCTTGCGACGATGGGCGTGATCACGGCGATCGGGTTCCTGATCGGCCGCCACACCGACCTGGCGACTCTGATCCAGCTCCTGACGACAGTGATGGTCATCGTCCAGGCGCTGGCCCAGATCGTGGCGTTGAGCGTGCTGCGCAGGCGACAGGCGACACTGAAGCGGCCCTACCGGATGTGGCTCTACCCGGTGCCGAGCATCATCGCGTTCGCCGGCTGGTGCGTGATCTACGGATACGCGGACAAGAACTCGCCGGGCCGCCACCCCATCGAGTGGTCGCTGGCATGGCTGGCCCTCGGCTGCGTGGCGTATGTGCTGTGGGCCCGCTTCGAGAAGGTGTGGCCGTTCGGTCCGAAGGAGATCACCGAGGACTATCTGGCGCCCGAGACGGCGCGAGCGGAGCCGGCCGGCGCGTGACCTCGCCCGCCGACTCCAGGCGCCTCCAGACGTCCTCGGCCGCGGGCGTCCCCTGCCGCGCGGCGCCGCGACCATGTCGGCGCCGGACTGTCTGCGCAGCGAACGCCTTTGTCTCCTGCACGAGTACAGGCCGAAACGCCGGTAGCGCCCTCCCGCAGGCCCCCACAGCCACCAGCCCCGGTAAGGACGGCGGAACGTGCCTCGGCCGGCCTCGCCTTGAACGGCGGGGCCGGCCGAGGGCGGCACATCAGGCGTGGCGGTGGGACCGCCGGTTGCCGGTGACCACTCGGTACAGCACGAGCAGGATGAGGGAGCCGACGATGGCGGCCACCCAGGTCGAGAGGTCGAAGAAACCGTCGATCGAATCGACACCGAAGATCACCTTGCCGAGCCAGCCCCCGAGCAGGCCGCCGACAATGCCGATCAGCATGGTGATGATGATTCCGCCCGGGTCCTTGCCGGGCAGCAGAAGCTTGGCGATGGCGCCGGCCAGCAGGCCGATCAGAATCCAGGCGATGATGCCCACGTTTCCTCCTCGTTCAGCAATACCTTCCTCACTCGAATGCGCACGGACGGGCAAGATAAACCTGGAATAAAAATGGCCGACGAGAGGCCGACAGGCCCCTCGCGGATGGCCGTTGATGACGCTGAGTCCCGTCGAGGCAGGGGAGTGCTTTCCAGTCGCCCCGACCCCCCCTCTACCAGCCGACGGCTACCAGGAGCCACTGCGGGTCGGCGTGGGAGATGAAAGAGGACTGACCCGCCACGTCGTCGTAGGGGAATCCGTAGGCGAGGTGGTTGATGGCGTTGTCGTGCCAGAACTTGGCGTAGTGGTTCGCCGGTGCGGCCTTGTAGAACTGCGCCGGGTCGGACTGCTGGGAGGCCGGCAGCGTGGCGACGTGGCGGTTGAGGGCGGCGCACATGTCGGGGTTGCCCGCCAGTGAGGCGGCACAGCCGAAGATGTCGGAGGTGGCCCCGTTCACGCCCACGGACTGGGCGTACGCGGTGAAGTAGTTGGCGTTGGCGCCGCCCGCGCGGAAGCTCGGATCGCTGCCGGGCGCGATGATCCGGTACGGGGCCTGGGTCTGCGCCAGCACCTTGAACTCGCCCGGTACGGCGTCGGTGAAGCGCTGGAACGTGGTGGCGCGGTCCTCGGCGAAGGTCTGCCGGTTCTCGCCGACCTCGACGTCGTAGCCGTCCTTGGTGTGCAGGCGCATGGCCAGCTTCAGGCCGAAGGCGTCGACCCGGGTGGTGTTGCCGTTGAAGACGCTGTTGCCGACGGTGAACTCGATGAAGTCGTAGTAGGGGCTGTTGGGTGAGCCGAGGTGGAAGTACATGCGGCCCGCGGAGTTGGCGGGCATGTCGAGGTAGGGCTGCTCGGCGATGGAGTGCGTCTGGCCGTTGAAGCTCCAGTACACCTGGCTGTCCGGGTACTTGCCGTTGGTGCGGTTGAGGATCTTCACCTCGACGGCGTTGCTCGCCGGAGGTATGTCGGTGGTGCTGCCCCAGAAGTCGTCCGGCGGAGTGGTGCCGCCGGGGCCGTAGACCTGGAACTCCCACAGGGAGTAGCCGTACGGGGTGCCCCGCGCGGTGCCGTAGAGGCGGACGTAGCGGCCGCTGCCGGAGATGCTGATGTTCTGGGTGCCGCCGGTGGCGGTGGTGGTCGAGTGGACGGTCGTCCAGGTGTTGGCGTCGGTGGAGGTCTGGATCTGGAAGGCGGTCGCGTAGGCGGCCTCCCAGTTGAGGCTGACTCGGCTGAGCTGCTGGACGGATCCGAGGTCGACCCGTAGCCACTGCGGGTCGGAGAAGGCGGAGGACCAGCGGGTGCCGGTGTTGCCGTCCACGGCCGCGCTCGCGGGTGTGCCCGCGTTCTCGGTCGATGAGGCGGTGGCCGGTCTGCCCTGGGAAAGCAGCTGGTCCGCGGCGTGCGCGGGCGTAGGGGCCAGGACGTTGAAGAAGGCCACGAGCAGGGCGACGACCAGGCCGAGCACCGTGCGTGAGTGCGCGGTGCCGGCTGGGGGACTGCTCGTGGGGGCGCTGACGATCCTCTGCATGTGAGTCTCCTCAAGCCGGTACGGCGTGCGGGGGGATGGAGCAACAGCAGACGTGAGAGCGCTCTCTCGCCGAGGAGTGTTGAGGGCATGTCATCAAGATGTCAAGGGATCCGACGGGAGTGGACCCGGAAAGATTTCAACTTCCGAAGGCTTGCCGAAGCTGGCGACTCATCAGTTAAATCAAGACGTGAACTAAGCGCCGCCGCAGCGAATGCACCATGTCCCCAGGCTCCTGCCGTCGGCGCTCCCCGCACTTCCCCCGACGCACCCGCAGGAAGCTTCATGAGACTCAGATCCCTGGGTGTCGCGCTTGCCGCCATGGCAGCACTGATCACCCTGCCCATCACCCAACTCCCGGCGGCCGCGGCCGCCGACGTGAACCTGTCCCAGGGCAGGACGGCGACGTCCTCCACCAACGAGAACTCCGGCACGCCCGCGAGCGCAGCCGTGGACGGCAACACAGCCACCCGGTGGTCCTCCGCGTTCACCGACGACCAGTGGCTGCAGGTCGATCTCGGAGCCACCGCCTCCATCAGCCAAGTCGTCATCGACTGGGAGACCGCCTACGGCAAGGACTACAAGATCCAGTCCTCGAGCGACGGCAATACGTGGACCGACCTGCGCTCGGTCACCGGTGGAGACGGCGGAACCGACACCCTCGACGTCTCCGGACAAGGCCGGTACGTACGTCTCCTCGGCATCCACCGTGCCACCCAATGGGGCTACTCCCTCTGGGAGTTCCAAGTCTTCGGCACCACGGGCAGCGGCAGCGGCCCGGTCCAGGGAGGCGGCGACCTCGGCCCGAACGTGATCGTCGTGGACCCGTCCACCCCCAACCTCCAGCAGAGGTTCGATCAGGTCTTCGCCCAGCAGGAGTCGGCGCAGTTCGGCGCGGGGCGCTACCAGTTCCTGCTCAAGCCGGGCACCTACAACGGCATCAACGCCCAACTCGGTTTCTACACCTCGATCTCAGGCCTCGGGCTGAACCCCGACGACACCCAGATCAACGGTGACGTCACCGTCGACGCGGGCTGGTTCAACGGCAACGCCACCCAGAACTTCTGGCGTTCGGCGGAGAACCTCGCCATCAGGCCGTCCAACGACACCGACCGCTGGGCGGTGGCACAGGCCGCGCCCTTCCGCCGCATGCACATCCAGGGCGGCCTCAACCTCGCCCCCAACGGCTACGGTTGGGCCTCCGGCGGCTACATCGCCGACTCCAAAATCGACGGCACCGTCGGGCCGTACTCCCAGCAGCAGTGGTACACCCGCGACAGTTCCGTCGGTGGCTGGACCAACGGCGTGTGGAACATGACGTTCACCGGAGTGCAGGGCGCGCCGGCGACCAACTTCGACTCGGGCCCGTACACCACCCTGGACACGACGCCGATCTCCCGCGAGAAGCCCTTCCTCTACCTCGACGGCAGCACGTACAAGGTGTTCGTGCCCGCCAAGCGCACCAACGCGCGCGGGGTGTCCTGGTCGGCGAACGCCGGCACCTCGCTCCCGCTGGACCAGTTCTACGTCGTCAAGCCGGGCGCCACCGCCGCCACCATCAACCAGGCGCTGGCCCAGGGACTCAACCTGCTGTTCACCCCCGGGGTCTACCACCTCGACCAGACCATCGACGTGAGGCGGCCCGACACGGTGGTGCTCGGACTGGGCCTGGCCACGCTCGTGCCGGACAACGGCGTCGACGCCATGCACGTGGCCGACGTCGACGGCGTACGGCTCGCCGGTTTCCTCATCGACGCCGGTCGCACCAACTCCGACACGCTGCTGCGGATCGGCGAGCCCGGCGCCTCCGCCGACCACTCGGCCGACCCGACCACCATGCAGGACGTCTTCGTCCGGATCGGCGGGGCGGGCCCGGGGCTCGCGACCAACTCCGTCGTCGTCAACAGCGACGACGTCGTCATCGACCACACCTGGCTCTGGCGCGCCGACCACGGCGACGGTGTCGGCTGGGACACCAACCGCGCCGACTACGGCCTGAGGGTCAACGGCGACGACGTCCTGGCCACGGGGCTGTTCGTGGAGCACTTCAACAAGTACGACGTGCTGTGGAGCGGCGAACGCGGCCGCACGATTTTCTTCCAGAACGAGAAGGCCTACGACGCCCCGAACGCCGCCGCCATCTCCCATGACGGCATCGTCGGCTACGCGGCCTACAAGGTCGCCGACACCGTGACACAGCACGAGGCATGGGGGCTCGGCAGCTACTGCAACTACACCTCGGACCCCTCCATCGTGCAGCGACACGGCTTCCAGGTGCCCGTCAGATCCGGTGTCAAGATGCACGATCTGCTGGTGATCTCCCTGGGCGGCAAGGGCCAGTACGCCCACGTCGTCAACGACACCGGCGCGCCCACGTCCGGCACCGACACGGTGCCCTCCAAAGTCACGCAGTTCCCGTAACCGACGACCGCGAAGTCGGCGATGAGACGCCGGCGCCCCTCTTCAGGAAGCCGCCGGGCCAGGTGCTGCCGTGACAGCTCCGGGTCACGGCGGCTGCCGGGAGCGGTCCCGACGGCACGGTCAATGAGATCAGGAAGCGAGCGGAGTCGGCCCGTCCCGTACACAGCTCCTGATGGCCCAACCTGCGCGGGCAACGGTGGCGGAACCGTTCCGTTGTTGGTGATGCTGGGCCCTTGTTACCTGCGCAACACGGCGGTGAAGGCGAACCTCGGCCCCCGCCTGTTCACCTGGGCGGATGGCAGGACCTGGCCCTGCCCGGGACCTTGTCGGGCGCCTTCAGCAACTACTTCTGGATCCCGCTCGTCGGGCCACTCGTGGGGGAGTGATCGGGGTGATAGCGCCGAGTGCGCCGACGGGGTCGCAGTCGTGGTCCTCGTCAACTGACAGCCGTCTACCGCCTACCGCCCACCACGCCATGCGTGCGTGCGTGCCGGGAGAGCCCTGCCCTGGGGGAGATCTCTCGGTTCCTTGCCCGGAGCCGGAGCGCGGGCCCGAGTCGCTCGGCCGTCCGGGTGCTGGCATCCCGGGGGCGTGAAGCCCTGCCGCCTGAGTGGGACGTATGACCTGTGGACGCTGGTCCACGTGTCCGTGCCGAGTAGTTCCGGCTGTCGAGTACCACCGAGTGCCGTGTGCCGAAAGGAGTGCCTCTTATGGGTCATGGAGGAAACGTCATCCAGGAACTGATCGTCGATCACCGCGAGGTCGACGAGCTCTTCGAGCAGATCGCAAACCAGGCAGCGGACGCCGCCACGCGCCGTGCACTGGCCGACCAGCTGACGATGGAGCTGGTCCGGCACTCGGTGGCCGAGGAGCAACACCTGTACCCCGCGGTCCGCCGGTACGTCGACGGGGGTGACGATCTCGCCGACGAGGAGATCGCCGACCATGGCGAGATCGAGCGACTGCTGAAGGAGCTGGAGGGCTGTCAGCCCGATGACGCACGGTTCGACATGCTCATCGTCCAGTTGAGGACATCGGTCACCGCACATGTGAGGGACGAAGAAGACCGTCTCTTCCCGCTGCTCGCGGAGGCATGCTCGGCAGAGGCACTCGATGACTTGGGGGAGAAGGTCCGTGCGGCCAAGAAGACCGCTCCGACCCGCCCGCACCCCGCTGCCCCGGACACTCCGCCGCTCAACAAGATTCTCGCCCCGGGAGCCGGCATGGTCGACCGGTTCCGCGACATGCTCACCGGACGAGGCAAGCAGGGCTGAACCCCAGCGGAGCAGACAGGGATCGCGGCGAAGGTGGCCAGGGGGTCGGAGGAGACGGGCTCCTCGAACCAGGTCACGAGCTCTTCGGCGAGCACCGGGCTCACGCCGACGGCCTGCTTGGCGCCGTATCCGCGGTTGACGTCGACGTACCGTGCGGTGCGGTGGCGTCGCCGATCACGGCGCCGGTCGAGTTCCTCGGGCAGTGGCCCACGAACCGTAGGTGGCGTCCCCGCAGCGGACGGTGGCCGGGACGAGGGTGGTGCTGTCCCGGCTGAGGGTGCCGTCCGCCTCGGGGAGTCAGTGGCCGCGTGGTGAGCACGGCGGTGTCACCCTGCCACGACCGGCGAGTGGTTCACGTGCCGTCCTGCGTGCCGGGCTTTGTCGGACGATGGGAAGGAGTTCAGTCGCCGAGGGCGTGACCTGGGGACTGAACGCTTCTCCGCGCATCGATGACCGCTGATCTGCGCACCGATCAATTCAGTGCGCAGACGCTTACCAGGCCAGGCCGTCGCGTAACAGGCCTCGCCGAACGAGGGCTCTGAAGAGAGTGGGAGGCGTCATTTCGCTTTGCGCTAGTGACACGTCCGGCGGATCGAAAGCCCACGAGCGTGGGAGGTCCCTGATCCTTTGCTGCGCGAGTTCGGCGAACCTTTCAGCTTTAGCGCGGTAGTCGCCTCCAGTGACGAGCTGGAGCCCTAGATGGATCGCACCTGCGATCAACAGCGGGTTAGCGGAGTCACTGTGAGCCGTGGTTCCTAGACCGTAGAGACCATAGGGGGCGATGTTTTCTGCGGCTGCGCTGGCGATGGCGAGGGTCTGCACCTTCCGATGGGTGGGTGACGATCTTCCCGCCCGACCCGGACTTCGAGGCTCTGCGTCTGGAACTGGCCCGGCTGCGTGCGGTGCGGGGATGGACCTACGACGAGCTTGCCGCCCGCAGTGGCCTGGCCAGAAGGACGCGGAGCCCGACCTGCAGGAAGCGATCGCCCCGAAGAGCCCCGGACTCGATCAGCCGGCGCATCGGCGTGCCGTGGGCGACGAGCGAGCCGAACTGGATGTCTGCCGTGTCCGCGTGGGCGTCGAAGTGGATCATCGACACCTTGCCGAAGCCGAAGTGCCTGGCCACGCCGGTGTGGTCGGGCCAGGCGATGCTGTGATCGCCGCCCAGCACGATGGGGACGGCCCCTGAGGAGGCGATCTTGAACACGGCTTCTTCGATCTGCTTGACCGACCGGGCCGTGTCGCCGCTGTAGACGGGCACGTCGCCGGCGTCGTACTCGAGCCGTCTTGGGGGAGATAGCACGCCTGGCGGACGGCCGAGGGCCCGAAGCGAGCACCGGAGCGATAGCTGGTGCCGCCGTCGAGGGAGCTCCCAGGATGACGACGTCGGCGTCGACATAGGTGGCAGGGTCTTCCAGGTCACATGCGTCTACGCCCAGGAAAGTGATCTGAGGACCGAACATGGTGAAGGGCGGAGTGGGCACGATGCGCCTCTCAGGTACGGAGGGTCGTTCTGCCTGACAGCAGCAGGGAGACAGTAGCCCAGCAATGGGAATTTCTCTTGTCGTGACTCCCCTAATGCAAACTTTCCGCGCCTTCAAGGTACGATATGAAACTACAGAGCAACTGAGGGGGAGAGTGACCGTTGGAGACTCCAGGTCGGTCCGCAAGCAGGTCCTCGAAGGGGAACGAGGTTCCTGGCGGGCTCGTCGATGCTGTAGATCAGCAGCTCGTAAAGCTCCTCGTCGCGGACGGGAGGGCGGGCTATGCCGAGCTCGGCGCTCGCGTCGACCTATCGGGGGACGCCGTACGCGAACGGCTGAAGCGTCTGATCGCCGACGATGTCATCCAGGTGATCGGTAGCGTCTCTCCGGCCACGGTGGGCCTGGACAGCTTCGCTCTGGTGGGCATCACCGTGCGGGGGCCGGTGCTGCCCGTGGCCCGAGCACTGGCGGAGATTCCCGAGGCCGACCTTGTAGTGCAGACCACCGGCATGTTCGACATCATTGTCGAACTCGTGTGCCGGGATGACCAGGAATTGCTTCGGGTGCTCGACGAGTCGGTGCGCGTCATCCCCGGCGTGCTCACCTGCATGGCCATGCAGTACCTCTCGGTGGAGAAGTACGCGCCGGAGGGCTCTCAGCAGCTGCTCGTGGGTGGTGGGCGCCCCAGCATCGCGACCAGCGCGGGGACGAGGGAGGAGTTCGACGACTCCGATCGAGCTCTGATCGCTGTTCTCCAGCGGGACGGCCGGGCAACCTTCAAGGAACTGGCGGAACAGTCCGGTGTGCCCTACGCAAGCGCACGCCGCCGAGTGATGCGTCTCCTCGAACGAGGTGTGGTCAGGATCGTGACCATCACCAATCAGCTTCTGTATGGTCGGCGCGTCCAGGCAGGGGTGGGCCTCCGGGTGCAGGGGCCGATTCCCGATGTCGTACACGCACTGCGACAAATCGACGAGGTGGAAGTGGTGGCGGCCACTACCGGACCGTACGACCTGCTGCTGGAGGTCAGCTGTGCGAGTCGGGCCGATCTGTACCACCTGACGGGGACGGCGCTGCGCCAGATCGCAGGCATTACGTCGACTGAGACGTTCAGTTACATCGACATACACAAGCTGCCGTACACGTGGACGGCTCTGTGAACTTGGCTCCGAGGGAAAACCGATCTGGGAGTGCCACCCGTGACGGGCGACACTCCCAGATCGTGCTCACCCGGCGGTAATCGCCAGGTCCTCATGCGCTGTCCGCAGCAGGCACCGGCGGGGCCGCCGACGCTGGGTCGGCGAGGCGCGCCACCTTGGTCCGGACGTTGAACCACAGGACGAATCCGAGGAGGGCCACGAAAGCCATGGCCAGGAGCACTGCGTAGTTCTCGTACCAGGGCAGTTGTGGCGACCTGGGCCAGACGATGTTGACCAGCTCGAAGAGCAGCCAGAGCGCCGCCACGACCGTGATGGGGTAGCCCCATCGCCCCAGAGTGACGCGCCCCGGTGTCCAACGTCCGCGCACTCGGTAGACGAGGACCGCCACGACGGGCATCGCGAAGGCGACGAAGAAGCCGCCGGTCGAGAAGCTCACGAGGGTGTTGTAGAACTTCGCCGAGAAGCCCGCGCAGAGCACGATCATGGACAGCGTACCGGCCGTGACAACCGCGGCCAGGGGGTACTGGTGGCGCCCGGTGAGCTGGGAGAGGCGGCCCGAAGCAGGCAGCACGTCGTCGCGTGCGAAGGACCAGATGATGCGAGACGCGCTGGTCTGCGCGGCCATCATGCTCGCGAGGAACCCGATCACGATCAGGATGAACAGGGGCTTGGTGACGCTATTGCCCAGCGCGGCCTGAGCCGTCTCGGCGGTGGGGTCGAGCATTGCGCCCGAGACGACGGCCTGCATGTCCGGTATGGCCAGAATGAGAGCGAGCCCCGAGAAGAGTACGACGGCACCGATCGCCAGCAGCGACGCCACCATGGCCTTCGGGACGTTCCGCTCGGCGTCGACCACTTCCTCCGCGATGGCGCCGGCGCTCTCGAAGCCCACGAACGCCCAGCCGACGAAGCCCACCGCCGCGAACAGGCCCGTCCAGAGCCAGTCTCCGCCGCCCGTTCCAGCAGTGTCGAAGACGACGCTCAACGGCTGGTTGCGGTGCCCGATCAGCAGGATGCTTCCGAGCACAATGCTGCCGACCACCTCAGCCGTCAGGCTGAGTACGGCGAAGGTCTTGACGGCCTTCGGCCCTGCCGCGTTGAGGGCGGTCACCACCATGGTTACAGCAATCGCAACCAGGACCTTCGTCGTGCTTCCGAAGGGCTGCGTACCGAGAATGATCGGCAGGAAGGTGGCCACGTAGTAGGCACCACCGGCGACGGCGACCATCAGCGACCACATGTACGCCCAGCCGGCGAACCAGCCGTAGTGCTCCCCGGCCAGGCGGCGTGACCACTGGTACACACTGCCCTCGAACGGCCACTTCGAGGCGAGTTGCGCGAAGACGCCGGCCACAAGAAGCTGCCCGACCAGAACGATCAGGAAGGCCCACCAGCCGGCAGGCCCGGCGGAGGTCAGGACCAGGGCGAAGACTCCGTAGAGCGCCACGATCGGGGAGATGAAGACAAAGGCGATCGTGAAGGCGCTGCGGAGGGTGAACTCCTTCTTGAGTCCGCCCGAGACCGCCTCCGGCGGCTTCAGCTGCTCGGTCGTCATGGCGTCCCCCTAAGGGACGAAGTGCTGCCTGCTCTACACATCATGTACCTCCAGCGGGGGGTGTCGGGGATCCGCGAGTTGCCTGAGGGGGGTCTTTACTGACGGGCTTCCAGAGCCTCGTGGAGGATGTCGAGGCCCTCGTTGAGGAGGTCCTCGCCGATGACGAGCGGGGGGAGGAAGCGGATGACGTTGCCGTAGGTGCCGGTCACCAGGACCAGGGCACCCTGCTGGTGGCAAGCGGTCGCCAGAGCTGCCGCCGCCTCCGGATTCGGCTCCTTGGTCGTACGGTCCTTGACGAGTTCGATGGCGATCATGGCGCCGCGTCCGCGAATGTCGCCGATCACGTCGAACCTCTCCGCCATGGCTGAGAGGCGAGCCTTCATGATCGTCTCGATGTTCTTGGCCCTGGCGTTGAGGTCCAGCTCCTTCATCGTCGCGATCGCACCGAGCGCACCGGCACAGGCGACCGGGTTGCCTCCGTAGGTGCCACCGAGCCCGCCCGCGTGCGCGGCGTCCATGATCTCGGCCCGGCCGGTGACGGCGGCGAGCGGCAGACCGCCGGCGATGCCCTTGGCGGTGGTGATGAGATCCGGGACGATGCCCTCGTCCTCGCACGCGAACCACTCGCCGGTGCGGCAGAAGCCGGACTGGATCTCGTCGGCGACGAAGACGATGCCGTTGACCCTGGCGAACTCCCTGATCGCGGGCAGGAAGCCCTCCGCGGGCTCGATGACTCCGCCTTCGCCGAGAATCGGCTCGATGATGATCGCGGCGACGTTTTCCGCCCCGACCTGCTTGGTGATCTGGTCGATGGCCTGCGCGGCGGCCTCCGGGCCGGCCTTCTCCGGGCCTGACGGCCAGCGGTAGCCGTACGCCAGCGGCACCCGGTACACCTCAGGCGCGAACGGCCCAAAACCGTGCTTGAACGGCATGTTCTTCGCCGTCAGCGCCATGGTGAGGTTTGTACGCCCGTGGTAGCCGTGGTCGAACACGACCACCGCCTGCCGCTTGGTGTACACCCGTGCGATCTTGACGGCGTTCTCGACGGCCTCGGCACCGCTGTTGAACAACGCGCTCTTCTTGGCGTGGTCACCCGGGGTCAGCTCGGCCAGGGCCTCGGCGACCTCCACGTACGCCTCGTACGGAGTGACGCTGAAGGCGGTGTGGGTGAACTGTGAGGCCTGGGCCGAGAGACGGCGCACCACCTCCTCTGCGGCGTTGCCGACCACCGTCACCCCGAGACCGGAGCCGAGGTCGATCAGCCGGTTGCCGTCGACGTCCTCGACGATCCCACCACCCGCACGCGCAGCGAATACCGGGAGGGCTGTGGAGATGGCGTCTGCCACGACGCTCTTCTTGCGCGTCATCAGTTCCTGCGACCTGGGGCCGGGGATCGCAGTGAGGATGCGGCGCTCCTGAGGAACGGCCGGGCCTCCGGTAATTACGGTCATGACGGCTCCTGGGAAGGTGCGCGGAAGTTTCTGTGTGCTGTAGGCGGCTCGGTCAGTTCTTGCGGAGCGGGCTTCAGCCCTGCGGCCTGGCTTGGGGAGCAAGCCGTACAGCAGATGTGCCGACGGGGAATGCCGGGTGGCGGCAACCTCTCGACGTTCGGCTCATCAAGCGATCAATCGCTTCGGCGGGGTCTACCGCGGATGACACCTTCACTAGTCATGACGGTCCCATCGGCACTAAATGCTTGTCAAGAGTTCATTGCATGAAAATATCTGGCGTAATGAGCGCGCCGAATGAACTCTCACCTGTATGTCGGGCTGCGGTACCGTCATGCCCCGCGGGTGCTGCTCGGAGCCTGCGACGGGTCGATCTTCGGAGCCCAGGCGGACAGCAGTTCGTAACCGACGTGGGCCGCGGCCACACCGGTGATCTCCGCGTGGTCATAGGCGGGTGCGACTTCCACGATGTCCGCGCCGACCACGTTCAGGCCGCTGGTGGCACGCAGCAGCATGAGCAGTTCCCGCGACGTGAGACCGCCGGACTCCGGCGTTCCCGTACCGGGCGCGAATGCCGGGTCGAGGACGTCGATGTCGACCGAGACGTAGACCGGGCGGTCGCCGAGCCGGGCGTGCATGCGCTCGATGGTGCCGCGTACACCGATGTCCTCGATCTCCTCGCACCGTACGGGTGCGAAGCCGAGCGCGCGGTCGTTGTCCATGTCGCCAGGTCCGTAGAGACCACCCCGGATGCCGACGTGCATGCACCCTTCGAGGTCCAGCAGCCCTTCCTCGCTGGCCCGGCGGAAAGGCGTTCCGTGCAGATAGGGACTGTTGAAGTAGGTGTCCCAGGTGTCGAGGTGCGCGTCGAAGTGGAGTACGGAGATCGGACCGTGCTGGGCATGCAGGGCACGCAGCACGGGCAGGGCGATGGTGTGGTCGCCACCGAGCACGAGAAGTTTGCTCGCTCGTTCCAGGACGCTGCGGGCGCCCTGCTCGATCGAGGTGATAGCGGCAGAGATGTCGTACGGGTGGGCGGATATGTCACCGAGGTCCACGACCTGTTGCCCGAGGAAGGGCCAGGCGTCCGCCTCAGGGTTGTAGGGGCGTAGCAAACGGGAGGCGATGCGGATGTGCTGAGGGCCGAAGCGGGCACCAGGCCGGTAGCTGACGCCGGCGTCGAACGGGACACCGACAACGGCCACGTCGAGGTCGCCTGTCTCATGCGGGCGGGGCAAAGACGCGAAGGTGGTGGGGCCGGCGAAGCGCGGAACCTGAGTGAAGTCGACCTGTCCGACGACTTGGTCGAGACGGACACGGGGCTGGGGAGGCAGAGGGGTGCCCATGATGGGGCCTTTCTTGACAGAGGCAGAGGTGGTCACAGCAGGCTGGCGAGTCCCTTGCGGACTCCCTCTGCCATTTGTTCGAGTTCTGTGTCGGTCGCGCAGAGTGCCGGCGAGATCTGCAGGCCGCCGCAGGCGAACGGGCGGGTGAGGACGCCGGCGTCACGGACGGCCCGCACTGCTCGCTGAAGGAGGAGAGGGTCCTTGCGTAGAAGCCAGGCGTTGAGCTGAACGCAGGCCATGGCTGCGGGGCCGGTGCGCACGCTCTGCACCACTCCGTCCCCACCAAGACCGTCGAAGAGTTCGGGCAAGCGAGCGGCTATACGGTCGGCGTCACGGAGCAGGCCGTGCTCGTTGAGGTAGTCGAGGTTGGCCAGGGCCGCGGCGGCCGCCGCGGCGTGTCCGCTGTAGGTGTACCCGTGCCGGAACACCTCTCCGCCCTCCCAGAAGGGCGCTGCAACCCGCTGGTGGACCAGGACCGCGCCGAGCGGCAGGTAGCCGCTGGTCAGTCCCTTCGCGGCCAGCAGGAGGTCGGGTTCCAGACCGTAGTTCTCGCTCGCGAACCAGGCGCCGGCACGTCCCATCCCGGTCGTCACCTCGTCAACCACGAACAGGATGTCGTTGCGACGGCAGATGTCGGCAACGGTCTCCAGATATCCGGAGGGCGGGAAGTGCACTCCTCCGGCACCAACGATCGGCTCGCACACGAAGGCGGCGATCCGTTCGGCGCCGAGTTCGTCGATCGCGGCCTGGAGCGCCTGCGCGTCGTCGCGGGCGATCAGACGGCTGTCCGGGAGCAGAGGGCCGTAGCCGCTCCGGTTCGCAGGAATGCCGCTGATCTGTGTGGCCGCGGTGTGCATGCCGTGGTAGGAGTCCCGACGGCTGAGGACCATGGTGCGCTCGGGCCGACCGAGAGCCTGCCAGTAGCGACGGGCGTACTTTACGGCCGTCTCGACACCATCGGATCCGCCGCTGGTGAAGAGCACCTTCCAAGGGCCTCCCGGGGCCAGATCGGACAAGCGGTCGGCCAGTTCGTCGGCCGGCTCATTGGCGTAATCGCCGAAGGTGGAGTACGCGTGCAGACGCAGGAGTTGGGCGTGAGCCGCGTCGGCTATCTCCCGGCGTCCGTAGCCGGCGTGGCAGAACCACAGGCCGGCGGTTGCGTCCAGGAAGCGGCGTCCGTCGGAGCTGGTCATCCAGACCCCGTCCGCGTCGGTCAGGACCAGCTGGTCCCGAGCGGCGGACATGTCCTGGAAGGGATGCCAGTGGGAGGAGGTGTGCAGGGTGGCGCTGGAGGACATTGCGTCAGTTCCTCGATTGCGGGGCCGACCGATTCACGGGAAGCGACCGGCCCAGGATCGGTCTACAGGTCGATCACCGTGGTCTTGAGTTCGGTGTAGTGGTCGACGGCTGCGGAACCCAACTCGCGGCCGAATCCCGACGCTTTGACGCCGCCGAATGGCAGCGTGGGGTGAAAGACGCCGTAGGTGTTGGCCCACACCGTGCCGGCGCGCAGACGTCGGGAAACACGGTGCACGCGGGCCGCGCTCCCGCTCCACACTGCCGAAGCGAGTCCGTAGTCGGTGCCGTTGGCCAGCTGGATGGCATGGTCCTCGTCATCGAAGGGCAGGACGGTCAGGACCGGGCCGAAGACCTCTTCCTGTTCGATGCTCTGCCCGGGCCGGGCGCCGGTGACGACCGTCGGGGCGACGAAGAACCCCCTGTCGTCGGGTAGTTCAGCGGTGATTTCGACATTGGCGCCCGCCGCGACCGCTTGGTCGACGAGCGAGACGACATGGTCGCGCTGCGCGGCGGAGACGAGTGGACCCAGATTGGTGGCGGGGGCCAGGCCGTGACCGAGGTTCAGTCGTCGGGTGCGGCTGACGAGTTCGGCGACGAACTCATCATGGACGCGACGGTCGATGATCAGTCGGCTGCCGGCGACGCACACCTGTCCGGCGTTCGTCCAGATGCCTCCCATCACGCCATCGATGGCGGCGTCCAGATCCGCGTCGCTGAAGACCAACTGGGGACTCTTGCCACCGAGTTCGAGGCTGACCCTGGTGAGCGTGTCGGCGGCGGCGCGCATCACGGCCTGGCCGGTGCGGGTGGATCCGGTGAACGCGATCTTGTCGATCCCCTGGGTAGCCGTCAGCGCCGCACCGGTCGCCCCGGCCCCGGGAACGAGGTTGACCACGCCGTCCGGGATGCCCGCCGTTGCGCACAGCTGCGCGAAGTACGCCGTCGACAGCACCGTCTGCTCCGACGGCTTGGCCACGAAGGTGTTTCCGAACGCGAGGGCGGGTGCCAGCTTGTACATCAGGATCGGCAACGGGTAGTTCCACGGCGTGATGGCCGCACACACGCCGATCGCTTCCCGGGTGCTGGTGGCGAAGAAACGGCGCGGCGCTGGGATGACCGTGCCCTCGACCTTCGTGGCCCACCCTGCGTAGTAACGCAGGACAGCGATCGCCTCGTCGATGTCTAGGCGGGCCTCGGCGAGGGGCTTGCCGGTGTCGAGGGCCTCCAGCTGGGCTACGACCTCGGCGTCCTTTTCCAGCAGGTCGGCGAGGTGGCGCAGCGTCTGTTCGCGGGCCTCCGGGTCCTGCTCGCTCCAGCGACCGTCGTCGAAGGCCCTGCGGGCGGCAGCCACGGCGTCGCTGACGTCCTCTGCCGACGACGCGGCGTAGGCGGTGACAGGAAGGCCTGTGCCCGGGTCGATCACATCAATGAGGGTGTCGGAGCGGGCCGTGCGCCAACTGCCGTCGATGAAAGGGCCAAGTGTCGGCTTGTCGAGCCAGCTGAGCACGCTGGGCGACAGCAGGCCGCGCACTGCGGGGGCCAGTTGTGCGGACATTGGATGCTCGTTTCTCTACTGCGCCGGTGCGGACGTCACCACTGCGTGGCGATGTACTTGGTCTCGAGGAACTCGTGGATGCCGTGTCGTCCGCCTTCGCGGCCGATGCCGCTCTGCTTGACGCCGCCGAACGGCGCCGCGGGGTCGGAGAACACGCCGGTGTTCAGGCCGACCATGCCGGACTCCAGTTGTTCGGCCACGCTCAGACCGCGCCGCAGGTCCTGCGTGAAGACGTAGGAGCCCAGGCCCATTTCAGTGCCGTTGGCCATCTCGATCACGGCGTCGTCGGAGTCGAAGGAGACCACCGGCGCGACGGGCCCGAACAGCTCGTGGTCGAGTACGGGGGCGGTGGGCGGGACGTCGTCGATCAGGGTGGGCGGGAAGTAGTAACCCCTCTCCTTGAGCGGGCTGCCGCCCAGCACCACCCTGCCGCCGGAGTCGACGGCCGACTGGACCGCCTCGGTGAGGGAGTCACGCGCGGAAGCCGAGGCCATCGGGCCGACCTGCACCGACGGCACATGGCCAGGGCCCACCTCGAGTTCGGCCAGGCCCTTGGCCAGCCGGGAGACGAACTCGTCGTGCACGGAGGCGTGGACGTAGAACCGATTGGCGGCGGTGCACGCTTCGGCGTTGTGCCGCATCTTGGCCACCAGGGCGCCGGAGACGGCCGCGTCCAGGTCGGCGTCGGAGAAGACGATGAACGGGGCGTTGCCACCCAGTTCCATCGACGTCTTCAGCACCCGCTCGGCGGCCTGTCCGAGGAGGGCACTGCCCACCCGGGTGGAGCCGGTGAAGGACAGGGCGCGTACCGGCCCGCGGGCGACGAGCTCGGCGGTGAGGGCGACGTCGCGGGCCGTGGGTACCACGTTGACCACTCCGGCGGGGACGCCCACCTCGGTGAGCAGGCTGGCCAGGTACAGCGCGGTCAGTGGTGTCTGTCGGGACGGTTTGACGACGACCGTGCAGCCGGCGGCCAGCGCCGGCGCGACCTTCCGCGTGATCATCGCGGCGGGCAGGTTCCACGGGGTCAGCAGCAGGGACACCCCGACCGGCTGGGAGATCTCGATGATCCGCCGCTCGCCGGAAGGCGCCATCCCGAGGTGGCCCGGAATGCGTACGGCTTCCTCGCTGTACCAGCGGAAGAACTCGGCCGCGTAGGCGACCTCGGCCTGGGCGTCCGTGCACGCCTTGCCGTTCTCGGCGGTGATCAGAGCGGCGAGTTCTTTCTTCGCCGCGATGATGAGTTCGAAGGCGCGGCGCAGGATCTCGGCTCGCTCCCGCGGCGCGCGTCGGCTCCACTCGGGCAGCGCGGCGGCAGCGGCCGCGGCTGCGTCCTTGCCGTCCTCGACTGTGGCGTCCGCCACGCTCGTGAGGATCTGCTCGGTGGCGGGGTCCTCCACGGGGAACGTGCCGCCGTCCGCGGCAGGACGGAAGGCGCCGTCGATGAACAGCTCGGTGGGGGCGGAGGGGATCACTGGGGCACCTCGGTGGAAGGGGGCGTACGGAACTCGTCGTTGTCGGCGCCGAGCCGGGGAACGGGGCCGGGTCGCGCGCCCCGGCCGTCGAACAGCAGGGGCAGGCGCGGCAGGCTGAGTGCGGTGCCGTCGGTACGCCGGGCCCGCTCGTCGTCGATCGGCGCGAACAGGCCGCGGTGGGCCAGCTGTTCGCAGGCCCGGACGTCGGCGATGGTCTGCACGAGGCCGGCCGGCTGCCCTGTCTCACGCAGCGCGGCGACCGCCTCGTGCCGATCCTTGTCCTTGGCCCACTCCTCCAGGAGCGGCACGATCCGGTCCGCCATGTGCTCGGCGCGCTTGAGGGTGGTGTCCAGCTCCGGGTCGCTCTCCAGTTCGGGGCGGCCCAGCGCGGCGCAACAACGGCGCCACATCTCCTCGGTCGGGATCACGATGGACACCCAGCCTCCGTCGCCGGCGCGGAAGGCGCCGACGGGACTGAACCGGTCGATGCCCCGGGTGGGGATCTCGCCGGTGTACTCGTGCAGGGTCAGCGGGCGTTCCAGGAAGGCCGCGCCGATGTCGTACATGGCGGCGTCCACGTGGGAGCCCTGGCCGGTGGCGGCCCTGCCCACGAGCGCGGTGAGGATCCCGATGGTGGCGTAGATGCCCGCCATCAGGTCCATGCTGCCCATGGGTGCCAGGCCGGGCGGGCCGTCCTGCTCACCGATGAGGCTGGACAGGCCGCTCATGCCCTGGATGACGGAGTCGAACGCGGGCCACTTCGCGTAGGGGCCGCCGTTGGTTCCGAATCCGGAGATCTCGCAGATCACCAGGCGCGGGAAGCGTTCACGCAAGTCCTTGGGGGCCAGGCCCTGACGCTCCAGAGACCCGGGCCGCAGGTTGCTGACCAGAACGTCTGCTGTCGAGAGGAGTTCCTCGAAGACCCGGCGGTCGTCGTCGGCGGAGAGGTTCAGTTCGACCGACTTCTTGCCGCGGTTGTAGGAGGCGAACCCCCCGCTGATGTAGTCGTCGTCAGGCCCGACCTTGGGGTCGTACCAGCGGCGCGGGTCACCGGTGGTGGGACGCTCCACCTTGATGATCTCGGCGCCGGCGTCGGCGAGCATCTGCGTGCAGTAGGGCGCGGCGATGTACTGCTCCAGCGAGACGACGCGAATGCCGTCCAGGAGTTCGAGGCCGTCAGCCATGGTCTTCTCCGATCGTTCCGGCAGCCAGTGCCACGGGGCGGAAGTCGAGGACCTCGACCGGTTCGCTTCCCGGCCTGCGGGCGTGTCCGCGGATGCGGAAGGCGATCAGTGCGCCACCCTCGACCGGCAGCAGTTCGTCGCAGGTGACGTGGAAGGAGAGCAGGTCGTCCTCGAAAGACGGGGCAAGGTGATCGCATGAGTGCCACCCCACGACGGCGGCCAGGCCGGGCACCAGCCGGGACAGCGACGCCTGGGCGAGTGCGACGACGTGTCCGCCGTAGACCAGGCGGCGTCCCTGCTGACCTCGGGCGGGGTCACGGTGGGCGGCGGCCTGGTTCTGAGTCAGCCGTACCAGGTCCAGGGCACCGCTGATGGAATCGCGCAGCGGATCTTCAACCTGCCAACCGACCGCGGGTAGTGAGGCCGTAGAAAGGGGGGTGAGGTCCCACTCCTTGGGTACAGCCGGCAGCAGTTCCGTCAGGCTGCGGCTGGAATCGGCGCTGCCGATATCTCCGGCCTCGATCAGGCGGTTCTGATTCCGGACGGGCAGCAGGGCCAGGCGTTCCAGTGAGGCAACCAGTTCGCCGTGCTGGTCACGTGTCTCGATCGACAGCAGCACCTTCGCCCTTCGGCCCTTGCCGTTGTCGCGGGTGAAGGCGCGGGCGACCGGAGTGACGGTCGAGGTCAGTGTCGTCCCTGTCGGGATCTGCCGGTGGAGAGTCACATCGCGGTAGAACAGGTTGGCGATGACGATCTTGGTGGCGACCGTGGACTGGCCGATGGCGACTTGAAGGGCGAGGGCAGAGTTCACGACTCGAGCTGCCCGGCCGGTGATGGCATGAGACAACGGAAGGCTGAGGGCCAATCGCGCAGGGTCTCCACTGATCGCCTGGTACTGGGCCGCGAGGCCGTCGTCGATGGTGATGGCCGGGGCGGGCGGTAGCGGTTCACCAATGGTGAAGTCGTCGCCGTACGGGCCGTCGGGGAAGGGTGAAGTGCTCATCGGTCTGTCTCCGCGAGGATGTGCTGAGCGCGGTCGATGACGGGCCTGTCGACCATCGCACCGTCCACGGTGATCGCGCCGGTGGTGGGGGCCTGCTGCACTGCGTCGACGACCCGACGTGCCCAGGCAGCCATGTCCGGCGTGGGACCGAACGCGGTGGTCACGGCGTCGAGTTGGGCGGGGTGGATGCACAGCTTGCCGGTGAAGCCCAGCGCCGCCTGCCGCGTGCAGTCCGTGTGGAGCTGCTGGGGGTCGCCTACGGCAGCCGTGGGGCCGGCGATCGAGGGGATGGCGGCGCCGGCCGCGGTGTTCACGATGCGGGCCTGTGCCCAGGAGGTGTCGTGCGCGTGCAGGCCCCCGCTGCGGGCGAGTTCGCTCCGGTAGTCCAGCTCGCCGAACATCAGGGCGCGCACCGCCGGGTGAGCCGCAGTGGCCCAGGCATGCTCGACGCCTTCAGCGGTCTCGATCAGTGCTACAAGAGGCAGCTCGCATCGGCCGGCCAGGACGCCCACGGTAGCCGGGGTGGCCTTGGGCAGGACCAGGGCGTCGATGTGTTCCGCTACGTCCTTGATCGCGGTGAGGTCGGCATCCAGGTGAGGTGAGGTGACGGCGTTGACGCGCAACCACAGTCGACGCGGCGCGGCGGCCAGCCCCTCCGCCGCTCGGACGAACAAGTCCCGGGCAGTTGCCTTGCCGGCCTCGGCGACCCCGTCTTCGAGATCGACCATCAGCGCGGAGGCCGTCGCCTGCCGGGCCTTGTCGAGGAACCGCTCGGAAGAGGCGGGTACGGCCAGTACGGTGCGGGTGAAGGGAGTCGTCATGCCGGGGTGTACCTCACCGGGAGGCGGGCCAGCCCGTTGACGAAGTTGGAGTGCAGCCGCTCGGGCTCACCACTGACCTCGATGTCGGGCAGCCGGGCGAAGAGCTCCTCGAAGAAGATGGTCATCTCCTTGCGGGCGAGCACCGCCCCCAGACAGAAGTGCGGTCCGCCGCCCCCGAAGGCCACGTGTCGGTCTTCGGCGCGGGCGAAGTCGAGTTCCCCTGCCCGCTCGATGACACTCTCGTCTCGGTTGGCGGACGTGTACCACATCACGACTTTGTCGCCCTTGGCGATTGGCTGGCCGGCGAGCACCGTGTCGCGGGTGGCGGTGCGGCGGAAGTAGCGCACCGGCGTGACCCAGCGGACGATCTCCTCGACAGCGCGCGGCGCCAGCTGCTGGAAGTCGCTCTGCCAACGGCGCCGCTGGTCGGGGTGGAGGGACAGCGCGTACATGCCCTGCCCGATGCTGGTCGCAGTGGTCTCGATGCCTGCGGTCACCAGCAGGGCGAAGAAGACGGCGATCTCGTGATCGCTCATGTGCCGGCCGTCGACCTGGGCGGTCAGCAGCTTGCGCAGGAAGGACGCGGAGTCGGAGACCTGCTCGCGGGTCAGCGCCACCAGGCTCTCGGCGTAGGCGATGATCTCCAGCATTGCGTTGTAGGCCTCGGCGGTGCCGTAGGCGGACAGCGCGGTTCCTGTGAGGGCGACGAGACGGGCGCGGTCGTCCACCGGGACGCCGAGCAGCTCGCAGATGATCTGCGCCGGGAAGTCGCCGACCATGTCCTGCATGAAGTCGCACCCGTCCTGTGCCGCGACCCGGTCGATACATCGGCGGGCGTGCAGGCGGATGGTGTCGCTGAGGGCTTCGACCGTCCGCGGGGTCAGGACCCGGTTGACTATGGCCCGGTGGTGGGTGTGCGCGGCACCGCTCATGTTGAGCATGCCGCCGAAGATGTGGACCATCTCCGGTGTCATGTCGACGATTTCGGTGCCGTGGTCGGAGGTGAAGGTCTCCTGGTCGCGGCTGACCTGGACGACGTCCTCATAGCGCACGACCGACCAGAATCCGCGGCCCCCCTCGGGGAACCAGTCGGACGGCGGCTCGTCGTGCCAGTGCACGGCCTTTTCGCGGCGCATCTCGGCGAACGCGGCTTCGATGTCTTTCTGCAGCCAGAACTCCGGCAGGGCCGGGTTGAGGGTCTGAGTCTTGTCATCCATGGGTGCGGCCTGTTCCAGGGGTCAGAGGTCGAGGGTGAGCTTTCGGGACAGGCAGCGGCCGACGCAGATCATCATCGTCTCGTTGCTGTCTCGTTCTTCGGGGGTGAGTACCTGGTCTCGGTGATCGGGGGTGCCGTCCAGGACGCCGGTCTCACAGGAGCCGCAGTAGCCCTCCTCGCAGGAGAAGGGGACCTGGGGGACGACTTCGCGTACGACGTCGATCAGGCGCCGGTCGGCCGGCACGGCCAGGGTGCGTCCCGAGCGCGCGAGCTCGACTTCGAACTCCGTGTTGGAGGCCGACTCGGTGCTGTCCGGGTCTTGCGGCTTGGCTCCGAAGCGCTCCAAGTGCAGTGCGCCCGGCGGCAGCAACACTTGGCTGAGGGTCTCGGTAGCCTGCAGCATCGGCTCGGGGCCGCACGCGTACACCGCGGTCCCCTGGGGCGCGTCGGTGAACGCGGCGGCGAAGTCCGGGTGCCCGTGCTCGTCCTGGGCCACCAGCACCACTTCTCCATGGGAGAGCGCGGCCAGTTCGATCAGCTCGTTGGTGTACGCCATCGACGAGCTGGTACGGCCTCCATAGATCAGCTTCCAGGGTGTACCCGTCGCGGCTGCCTCCTGAGCCATTGCCATGATCGGGGTGACCCCGATTCCTCCCGCGAGGAAGAGGTACCGCTCGGCCGGCGCCAGTCGGAAGTGGTTTCGGGGTCCGCGAATGGTGACCGTCATGCCTTCGAGCAGTCGGTCGTGCACTTCCGCCGACCCTCCGCGGCCTTCGGGCTCGCGAAGCACGGCAATCCGGTACTCCAGAGGCCGCTCGGGGTGCCCGCACAGCGAGTACTGCCGGACAGTGCCGGACGGAAGGACTATGTCGATGTGGGCGCCCGGCTCCCAGTCCGGGAGAGGGCCGTCGGCAGAGCGGGCGGCGGTCAGGGACAGTTCCACGATGCCTTCCGCCACCACACGGCGCCGGGTGATCGTGACCTGTCGCTCGTCGGCCGACACCGTCTGCTCGCGAGGGGAGTCCTGTTCCGTCGCGGCCATGTTCGCTCCGGCTGTCTGAGTGCTCATGAGCCGTGCCTCACTCTCTTTCGTGTACCTCTCGGCGCTGCTGCCGTCGTGCGCGCGCTCCCGTCTTGCCGGGAATGCAGGGATCAGGAATCGGTGAAGCGCCCATGAGATGCGCGCGAGACCGAATCCGTTGGGGCGAGCTCAGAAGACGTGTCAGAAGACGTGCAGGGCGTCCAACACGTCGGTCGCCAGCCTTTTGTCGCCTTCGATGTCGAGATCCGCCTCCCGCCAGGACTGCCGGTGCGTTCCCCACAGGTGAAAGGAATCGGCGGATGATGTGATGTGAGCTTCCGCCGCCGAGGAGACTCCTTGTTCGGCAGAGACCCGTTGCCCGGCGTCTGCGGGCACCAGGGTCCAGCTCCCGCCCCCGGGCCCGCTCAGCGACAGAACCACGGAGCGCGTCAAGGACGTGGCCAGCCGGGGCGGGGACATCTGCGGCAACCCGGCGAACAGCCATGCCAGGCTGGCCGACATCACCGTCTCGTCCGCCGTGACATCCAGGGCCTCAACGGTCCCTCGTGGAGCGGCGAGATCGTGGCGGAGATGGCAGTAGTGATCAAAGGCAAGCGAGTCAGCGATCAGGTGAGCCGGGTAAAGTCCCGCGTCGTCGAAGTCGACCACTTCGGACGCAGCCGGCTCTTTCTGCATCTCGGCGAGAGCGTCCAGGGTCGGCCCGAGCAGCCGGGCATAGTTTTCGAGCGTGTGACCAGGTTGTTCGCTTCGGAAAGCAGCGACCGCCACGTCGTTGCTGCGCTCGATACTGCCTGGGAACGCAACAGGCAGCGACGCCGGCTCGGTGATCTCCCGCAGAGTGCACACGAGGTGCACCAGCACATCGTGGTTGCTCCAGCCCGGGCATGCACTGGGCTGTGCCCAGCCGCTGCCGTCGAGAGTTTCACCGAGCGCGAGAACGGATCGGGACAAGCGTTCCAATGCGCTGACCCCATGAGATGTCATGGTTCCTCTCCCGACAATCGGCTGTCTTCGCCTGCTTACGGAAAAGTGCCGCCGCTCAGACCGTCACGGTCTGACCCAGCTCGAAGGCCATCTCGGCACCCGCGTCGACGACGACGTCCGTACCGTTGATCCAGCTGGACTCCGGACCGGCGAGGAAGCCGATCACCGAGGCGATCTCCTCCGGGCGCCCGTTGCGGCCGCCCGCCAGCTCGGTCAGGGGATCGAGCTCCTCGTGACCCATCGAGTCGTAGAACTCCGGCAGGAGCGGGGTCTCCACCGGGCCCGGGCTCACCGTGTTGAGACGCACATGACCGCGGTATCGCTGGGCCGCGTAGGACGTCCACACGATGAGGGCCTCTTTGCTGCGGGTGTAGGCGTCCTTGCCATTCGTCAGGGCCTCCACGCCAGCCTGCACACCGGCCTCGAAGGTCGGCGCCTGCACGAGTCGCGTGACCTGCTCAAGGTGGTTACGCCAGTACCAGCCGGCAGTGGAAGCCACGCTGACCACGGCACCCCCGGCAGTCATCTTGGGTACAAGCCGGTCCGTGAGGTGCCGGAGCCCGAAGAAGTTGACGCCCAGGACCAGCGGGACCGGCGAGGTACCCGATACACCTGCGACGTTGCACAGCACATCCACCGGTTTCCGAAGCGCTTCGACGGCGGCATCGATCGAGGAACAGTCATTGAGGTCGGTCTCGACGTACTGAGCCGTGGCACTGCCGGGCTTGCGGTCGAGCACGAAGACCTCGTCCCCTTGCGCCGCGAAACGCCGGACGACGGTGTCGCCGATCCCGGACGCCCCACCAGTGACGACGACGGTGCGAGACCTGGTCATCTTCGGTTCCCTTCGAACACCTGCGGCTCGTTGCCGCATGACCACGGCCACGGCAACTTCGGATGCACTCACGATGACATCGAGGCACCCTGGAGGCAAGAGAAAGTTTCAAAAAGACGAACTATGAGCCGACCTGTTTGCATCAAAGGACCTGTACGCACTGCTTCTATGCAGATCCAACTTGCTAACAGGTGTCGCGCATGACAGCCTGGGCCACAGAGCCCGAAAGGCTCCTGGACGAGGTGCGCCGTACCCAGCGATGAAAAGACGGCGCGGGGAGAAGGACATGGCTTGGATCGTTCTGGTGATCTCGGGCGTGCTGGAAGCCGTGTGGGCCACAGCCCTGGGCAAGTCAGAAGGCTTCAGCCGACCAGTCCCTACGACCGTCTTCGCGATCGGGCTGGTGCTGAGCATGATCGGTCTGGCCTATGCACTGCATTCGGTGCCGGTCGGCACCGGCTACGCCGTATGGGTCGGCATCGGTGCGGTACTGACCGCGACGTACGCCATGACATTCGACGGTGAGCCCGTCAACCTCGTGAAGGTCGCTCTGCTCGTCGGCATCATCGGCTGCGTGGCCGGGCTGAAACTGGCCCACTGAACAGACTCGCGGGGAGTCTGTCGATCAACAGCCTGGCCGGAGCTCATTCCGGAAATACCGTGCCCGCTCAGTGTCCCGGTCGCCGGCACGCTCGGCGGCATCCCCTGGAGAGAGGCCGTGGGACTACTACACCGAAGCAAACTTCCTCACGCGCCAGTTGGGCACGGCGTGCGTCATCGTCATCGCCTACCTGACCAGGATGCGTCCTGCCGAGGCGGCCGGACTGCGCAGCGGCTGCTGCCCCGGCCCACCGCCGGACAGCGCGGGACGCACAGGACGGCACCTGATCACGAGCACCGTGCACGAGACCGGACGCGACGACGGCGGCAATCACCGCTCCGAGGGCGAAGTCTGCGATGCCCCCTGGGTGGCCATCGCCCCCGTTGTCAACACCATCCGTGTCCTGGAACGCACGGTTCCCCCTGGGGCGCGGTTCTTCGGCCAGCCGCCCGGACGACCCTCTGGCGGCGGGTGAACCTGCGGGCCGTGTCTCCGCGGCGTCGAGGTGGGCCGGCCGCATCGGATGCCTGTGCGATGAGGCCGGCCGTGCGCTTCTCAGCTTTGGCGCGGGCGGGGCAGCAAGGCGAACGCGGTCTCCGCGATCGAGGTCAGGCGGTCGGGGCTGTGGCCGTACGCGCCTACGACATCGCTCCCGCGGATGATGGTCAGCAGAAGGTACGCGAGGTCGTCGGGGTCCGCGTCGGGGTCGATGTCGCCGTTGCGCTGCGCCGCTCGCACACACTCGGCGACCGCCGTCCGGACTACGGAGAAGCAGTCGTGGGCCAGGCGTTTCACCTCGGGGTCAGAGGCGCCGATCTCCAGGGCCATCTTGGCGGCGAAGCAGGCCGCCCCCGCCCGGTCAGACGCGGGGGGTACGTCGGCGGCGAGTGGCACCCCGTGGACGGCGCGGAGCAAGTACGCGTGCAGTCGTTCCAGGGCGCCCTCGTCCGGTCCGGCGAGCATCTTCCGCGGACCCTGCCCCAGCCGGGCGAAGTAAACGGCCATCGACTCCAGCAGCACGCCGTGCTTGCCGTCGAACGCGGCATAGAGGCTGCCGCGGCCCAGGCCGGTGGCGGCGCTGATGTCGTCGACGCTCGTGCCGTTGTAGCCCGAGGCGCGGAACTGCCGCTCGGCGGCATGGAGGACGTGGTCGCGGTCAAAGCTTCGTGGTCTCGCCATACACAGAAGGTACGGCCCACCCGCCGTTCTTGACAACCCAGTACAGAATCGTCTAGGTTTCGAACCGTTCAGTACACAACCGTCCTCGGCTCACCGGACAGGCTTGGTCCGGGCTTGCCGGACCGATGCGGACCGTGTCGACCTGAGCACAGGCGACCCCGCACAGCGCACGGCGAAGTCATGTCCAATACCGAAGGAACCACCATGCAGACAGCTTCCCCAGTGGCCCTCGTGACGGGCGCCTCCTCCGGGATCGGGCGGGCGGCAGCGCTCGCCCTCGTGGGCGCCGGCTTCGGGGTGGTCGGCACGAGCCGCAACGCGGCGAACGCCGAACCGCTCGCCGGGGTGACGTTCCTCGATCTCGAGGTGGCCAGCG
This sequence comes from Streptomyces sp. NPDC005303, assembly GCF_040607335.1. NCBI lineage: Bacteria > Bacillati > Actinomycetota > Actinomycetes > Kitasatosporales > Streptomycetaceae > Streptomyces > Streptomyces sp. NPDC005303. The sequence goes on from NZ_JBEXGM010000025.1 coordinate 51,991, forward strand.
ACGAATCGGTCCGCTCCCTGGTCGAGGAGGTGATCGAGCGGTTCGGCCGGATCGACGTCCTGGTCAACAACGCAGGCGTGGGCGCGGTCGGCGCCGGCGAGGAGATCTCGATCAACCAGGCCAAGGACGTCTTCGACATCAACGTCTTCGGTCTGATGCGGATGACCAACGCAGTGCTGCCCCACATGCGCGCCCAGCGCAGTGGCCGCGTGCTCAACGTCGCCTCGATGCAAGGTCGGGTCCCGGGGCCCTTCATGGCCGTCTACGCCGCCACCAAGCATGCGGTCGAGGGCTACTCCGAGTCCGTCGACCATGAGCTTCGCGAGCACGGCGTGCGGATGCTGCTGATCGAGCCGGCCTACACAAGCACGAGTTTCGAGGCGAGCAGCCTGGCACCCGACTCGCCCCTGCCGGTCTACGCCGCACAGCGGGAGATCGCCCGAGACGTGCTGTCCACGGCCCTGCGCACCGCCGACCACCCGGACGTTGTTGCGAAGGTGATCGTCGCGGCCGCCACCGATTCAAAGCCCAAGCTCCGGTACCCCGCCGGCCCGATGGCCAGACGCGTCAGCCTCCTGCGCCGGATCGTGCCCTCGCGCGCCTTCGACAAGCAAATCCGCAAGCTCAATCGACTGGCCGGCTGACCCCGCAGTACACCCGGCGCCTGAGGAGACGCACATGTCCAGAACCAGAGACACCGAAGCCGGCATGAAGTTCGAACACGTCACCTTCGACCTGCCACACGGCACCTTTCACGCGCTGCAGGGTGGTGATCCCGATGGTCGACCGACGCTCGTCCTGCACGGCTTCCCGGACCATCCGCCGACGGCGAAGCCCTTCCTGGCCGAGCTCGGCCGCCGCGGACGTCACGTCGTCGCACCCTGGCTTCGCGGTTACGCGCCGTCCCCGACCGCGGGGCCGTTCGACTTCGCATCGCTCACCAGCGACGTGCTCGCGCTGATCGACCGCTGGTCTCCGGGGCGAGCCGTGGAGTTGGTCGGCCATGACTGGGGCGCCCTGCTCACCTACGATGCTGTCGTCACCGCGCCGGAGCGGTTCGAACGCGCGGTCACGCTCGCAGTACCCCACCCCCTCACGCTCCTGAGCCGGCCGCGCCTCGCTCAGCTGCGCCGGATCTGGTACATGGGGCTCTTTCAACTGCCGGGAAGCGGCTGGATAGCCTCCGCCCGCGATCTCGCCTTCATCGACCGCCTCTGGCGTCAGTGGTCGCCCAGCCTCTCGCTCGATCCAGCTCTGCAGGCGGAGCTGCACGAGCACCTGCGGGCGAGCATGCCCGCTCCCATCAAGTACTACCGGGAGATGCTGCGACCCGGCATGCTTGCGGCCTCGCGCCGCCTGTCTCAGCCGATCACGGTGCCCCTGCTGCAGCTCTACGGTGCCGACGACGGCTGCTTCCTCCCCCCGCAGGTCGACGACCGACATCGGTTCGCCGCCCCGCACGCGCTGGAGGTCGTCCCCGACGTCGGTCACTTCCTGCACATCGAGGCCCCCGAGGCGATCGCCGAACGGATCGCGGCATGGGCCCAGTAGCGGATCACTCGACCCGCACGGCGAGACCACCGGGAGGGGCGGCGCGGGGCCGACCGGCAGGCCGAGGTCGACCGGCTGCCGGCCCTCGGGGCGCGGCACGCGGACATCGGCCAGGGAGAGCAGTCCTGGACCGCACTGGTGGACCCGGAGGGCAACGAGTTCTGCGTGCTCGGCTCGCGACGCAGCTGACCGAAGCGAAGCAGGGCGACGAACATACGATGGCTGAAAGGCGGCGCGGCACCGGGCCGGCGCCGGCCGGTGATCCGATCACTCGGGGTGGGAGTTCGTATGGCACAGACCGCGGACGCTGCGCGGACCGTCATCATGACCGTGGACGACGACCCCGGGGTGTCCCGGGCCGTCGCCCGTGACCTGCGACGGCGCTACAGCGAGTCGTACCGGATCGTGCGCGCCGAGTCCGGCGAGTCCGCGCTGGAGGCGCTGCGGGAGCTGAAGCTGCGCGGTGATCTGGTCGCGGTGATCCTGGCCGACTACCGCATGCCGCAGATGAACGGCATCGAGTTCCTCGAACAGGCCATGGACGTATACCCGGGCGCCCGCCGCGTGCTCCTGACGGCGTACGCGGACACGAACGCGGCGATCGACGCGATCAACGTCGTCGACCTCGACCACTATCTCCTCAAGCCGTGGGATCCGCCGGAGGAGAAGCTCTATCCGGTGCTCGACGATCTTCTGGAGGCGTGGCGGTGCAGTGACTTCCGGCCGGTGCCGAGCACCAAGGTGGTCGGTCACCGGTGGTCGGCGCGCTCGTCGGACGTACGGGAGTTCCTGGCCCGTAACCAGGTGCCCTACCGCTGGTACTCCACCGAGGAGCCCGAGGGGCAGCGGTTGCTGGCCGCGGCGGGCGAGGACGGGCAGCGGCTGCCGGTGGTGATCACGGCGGACGGTACGGCGCTCGTCGAGCCGGAGGTGCCCGAACTGGCGGCGCAGGTGGGGCTGGCGACGACACCCACGGCCGACTTCTACGACCTGGTCGTCATCGGCGGCGGGCCGGCCGGGCTGGGCGCGGCCGTGTACGGGGCCTCGGAGGGCCTGCGGACGGTGCTCGTGGAGCGGTCGGCGACCGGCGGGCAGGCCGGGCAGAGTTCGCGGATCGAGAACTATCTGGGCTTTCCGGACGGGGTGTCCGGCGGTCAGCTCACCGACCGGGCGCGGCGCCAGGCCACGAAGTTCGGCGCCGAGATCCTCTCCGCGCGTGAGGTGACCGGTCTGGAGAGCAGCGGGGCGGCACGGCTCGTACGGTTCGGGGACGGGTCGCAGATCGCGGCGCACAGCGTGATCCTGGCGACCGGTGTGTCGTACCGGCAGTTGGAGGCGCCGGGTGCCGACGAGTTGTCGGGCCGCGGGGTGTTCTACGGGTCCGCGCTCACCGAGGCCGCCGCCTGCCAGGGCCACGACGTGTACATCGTCGGCGGCGCCAACTCGGCCGGGCAGGCGGCGATGTACCTGTCCAGGGGCGCCAAGTCGGTCACCCTGCTGGTACGCGGAGCGGACCTCACCGCCTCCATGTCGCACTACCTGATCCAGCAGATCGCCGAGTCGCCGAACATCTCGGTGCGGGCCCACACGGTCGTCGAGGCCGCGCACGGCGAGAACCAGCTGGAACAGCTGACGCTGCGCGACACGACGAGCGGGCAGACCGAACGGGTCGACGCTCAGTGGCTGTTCGTGTTCATCGGCGCGGCCCCGCTGACCGACTGGCTGGAGGGCACGGTGTCCCGGGACGAGCGCGGGTTCATCCTCGCCGGGCCCGACCTGACCCCCGACGGGCGACCACCGGCCAACTGGGAACTGGACCGGCCGCCCTACCACCTGGAGACCAACATCCCCGGTGTGTTCGTCGCCGGGGACGCGCGCGCGGAGTCCGCCAAGCGCGTCGCGTCCGCCGTCGGAGAGGGAGCCATGGCCGTGATGCTCGTACACCGTTATCTGGAGCAGTCATGAGCGGGCGGCCGATGCCGTGCAGCACGGCGGAGATCAGCTCGCTGTTCCTCTTCGAGAAGCTCAGCGCCGAGCAGCTCGACAGGCTGTGCAGCGCGGGACGGGTCGAACTGTTCGACCCCGGACCGGTGTTCACCGAAGGCGACCCGGCCACCTGCCTCTACGTGATGATCGAGGGCACGCTCGTCATGTCGCGCCGGGTGGGCGACGACGACATCGAGGTGAGCCGCACGTCCCAGCCAGGGGTGTACGCGGGGGCCGTGATGGCGTACCTCTGGGACGGAAAACCGCAGCGGTACATGAACTCGGTGCGGGTGTCGGAGCCGACGCGGTTCTTCGTCCTGCCCGCCGAATCGTTCGCGAACCTCGTCCACGAGTGGTTTCCGATGGCGGTCCATCTCCTGGAGGGGCTCGCCCTCGGTTCGCAGACCTTTCAGCGGGTCGTCGGGCAGCGCGAACGGCTGCTGGCGCTGGGCTCGTTGTCGGCCGGTCTCACCCACGAGCTCAACAACCCGGCCGCGGCCGCCGCACGGGCCACCTCGTCGCTCAGGGACCGGGTCGCGCACATGCGCAACAAGCTCAGCGCCATCGCCTCGGGCCCCTACCACCGCGACGCCCTGAAGGCCCTGGTCGACCTCCAGGAGCGTACGGCCGAGCGGGTCTCCAAGGCGCCGGCACTGAGCCCGCTCGAAGCGTCCGACCGGGAGGACGAACTCGCCGACTGGCTGGACGACCACGGTGTCCAGAACGGCTGGCAGATCGCGCCGACCTTCGTGCAGGGCGGTGTCGACGTCGACTGGCTGGAGCAGATCGCGGCGGCCGTCGACGAGGAAATTTTGCAGAGTGCCTTCGAGTGCCTCAACTACACGGTCGAGGCCGAGCTGTTGATGTCCGAGATCGAGGACTCCACCACCCGTATCTCGCACCTCGTCGACGCCGCCAAGCAGTACTCGCAGCTGGACCGCGCGCCCTACCAGGTCGCCGATGTGCACGAACTCCTCGACAGCACGCTGCTGATGCTGTCGGGCAAGATCGGTCCACAGGTCAAGGTCGTGAAGGACTACGACCGTTCGGTGCCGAGGATTCCGGCCTACCCGGCCGAACTGAACCAGGTGTGGACCAACCTGATCGACAACGCCGTCTCCGCCATCAACAGCACAGGCGGCGAAGGGACGTTGACCGTGCGCACCGCTGTGGTGCACGACCGGCTGCTGGTGGAGTTCCGCGACACGGGCCCGGGAGTGCCGGCCGAGATCCGCGGCCGGATCTTCGACCCGTTCTTCACCACCAAGCCGGTGGGCGAGGGCACGGGGCTCGGGCTCGACATCTCCTGGCGGATCGTCGTCAACAAGCACCACGGTGACCTGAAAGTCGAGTCCGTACCCGGCGACACCCGCTTCCAGGTGCTGCTCCCCCTCACCGCCACAGACCCCGACCCGGCCGCGGGCTCCGCCCCGGCCCAGGAGCCGTCATGACCAAGGACACCGGCATCGACCCCAGCGTCCCGCCCAGCGGTGCCGGATGCGTCGAGTGCGACGCCGACGGCGGCTGGTGGTTCCATCTGCGGCGCTGCGCCCAGTGCGGCCACATCGGCTGCTGCGACGACTCACCCGCCAAGCACGCCACCGCCCACTTCCGGGACACCGGCCATCCGGTGATCCGCAGTTACGAGCCCGGCGAGGCCTGGTTCTGGAACTTCGAGACGTCCGAACTGTACGAGTCCGGCCCGGACCTGGCGCCCCCGGCGAGTCACCCTACCGACCAGCCCACACCGGGACCGGCGGGACGCGTGCCGGCGAACTGGGCGGACACGCTGCGCTGAGCCCGGCCGACCAGGGCTGTCTGTAGCGGATGTCATGATTCATCTGTGCCGCAGAACCTGTTCGGCACTCCACTCTTCGGCCGATCGCGATGCCCCTGCTGCAGCTCTACGGTGCGGACGACGGCTGCTTCCTCCCCCCCCCCCGCAGGTCGACGACCGACATCGGTTCGCCGCCCCGCACGCGCTGGAGGTCGTCCCCGACGTCGGTCACTTCCTGCACATGGAGGCCCCCGAGGCGATCGTGGAACGGATCGCGGCGTGGGCCGAGTAGCGGATCACTCGACCCTCGCGGCGAGACCACCGGGATGGGCGGCGCGGGGCGGACTTGGACATGGCGTTGTTGCGGATGGCGGGATGGGGCGGATCTCCGCCCGGTGACCAGCGTGCAACCTTCAGCCCGGTCGGTGAGAACCGGCAGGTGAACGCTGCTCGTCGATGAAGGCGACCATCAGCCGTTGCGGGGGTCGAGCTCCCCGACGAAGAAGGTTGTGGCCGCCTTCAGGATCGCCACGTCCTCACGCAACCGACGGTTCTCCGCCCGCAGCCGGCGGATCTCCTCGTTCTTCTCGATCGTGACCCCGGGGCGCCTCGCCGCCGTCAGTCTCGGCCTGGGCGCCCCAGCGCCACAACGGACTTCTGTCTACCCCGACCTGCTTGGACACCGTCGGCACCGCCGCGGTATTTGGTCGGGTACTTGGCCACGGTGCTACAGCACCAGCCGGACAGAGCGTGGCACTGCGATCTTCTGCTGTTCGCCTCGGCGAGGACTTCGCCGGCATCTACGGGCCCGAAACCATCGAGCGGTTCGGGCTGCTGCCCGGCGGCATGCTCACCGAATGGGCGTCGTGGCGGTGGGTGATGTACGTGAACGCGGCCCTTCGCGGCCCCGCTCTGATTGGTGCATTGCTGCTGGTCAAGCCCGTGATCACCAAAAGGCCCAAACTCGCGTTCCGGTCATCATCTTGGTGGGCGAGGGCCGGCCTGTCGTACTTGACAACTCAGTACAGAACCTCTAGGTTTCTGACTGTTCAGTCCACAACGTTCAAGGCCCGGTCCGATCCTGACGACGGCGAGTTTTGATCGCCGTGCTGGATCTGTACATCACGAACGTCCCAAGCAAACCGGGGCCGGACTCTCCACAACAGCCCAAGGCGGTCGCCGACCACATCCTCGGCTTCCTGAACGGCTGCCCCCCCTCCAACCACCCAGAACTCGAAGGGTTGACCGAACCATGACTGACAAGGAAAGGCAGGAGGGCACGGCTGTGACGACTCCTCCGTACGCGAGCGACGCACTGGCCGAGGGGACCGTCGACGCGGTGGTGATCGGCGGAGGCGCCGCGGGACTGAACGGTGCACTGATCCTCGCCCGCTCCCGCCGCTCGGTCGTCGTGATCGACAGCGGCTCCCCGCGCAACGCTCCTGCGGAGGCCGTGCACGGCCTCATCGCCCTGGACGGCACCCCGCCGTCCGAGATCCTTCGGCGGGGCCGGGAGCAGGTGCGCCAGTACGGCGGACGCGTCGTCCACGGCGCGGTGGTCTCGGCCGAGTCCGCCGCCCCGTCGGCGGACGGAGACCTTCGGTTCACCGTCACCCTGGCCGACGGCCGCCACATCACCGCCCGCCGCATCCTGGTGGCCACCGGCCTTAGGGATGTGCTGCCACAGGTGCCCGGGCTCGCCGAGCACTGGGGACACAGTGTGGTGCACTGCCCGTACTGCCACGGCTGGGAGGTGCGCGATGAGCCCATCGGCATCCTCGCCACCGGCCCCGCCTCCATCGGCCACGCGTATCTGTTCCGTCAGCTGACCGAGGACCTGACCTACTTCACCCACGGCACCGACCTGGACGAGGACAGCCGCGCCCGCTTCGCCGCCCGCGGCATCCGCGTCATCGACACCCCGGTCACCGAGGTCGTCGACGACGAGGACGGTGCCCTCGCCGGGTTGCGCCTGGCCGACGGCCAGGTCGTGGCCCGCCGCGTCGTCGCGGTCGCCGCGCCGATGCAGGCCCGCAGCCAGGGCCTGGAAGGTCTGGGCCTGCCGATGCAGGAGCTGCCGGGCAAGGGCCGCGGTTTCGCCTCCGGCCTGGCCGGCATCACCGAGGTGCCGGGTGTGTGGGTGGCCGGCAACGCCACTGATCTGGTCGCCCAGGTCGGGGCCTCCGCAGCGGCCGGCGCACTGGCCGGCGCCGACATCAACAGGATGCTGGCCATCGCGGACACCGACGCGGCCCTCCAGGAGATTGCCGAGGCAAGCCCCGAAGCGGCCACGCGATGATCTTGAAGTCCTGAGGTCTCAGCCCGTCACCCACTCGCCTCACCTTCATCGGCGAGGAAACCGATCTATTTTCCCGTCCGGAAACCGATCAGTTGCCAGACGGCTCTCAGTCATGCCCAGCAAGCAGGCAGCAGGAGCGTCGCGCCGAGGTCAACGCCACCTTCCTCGACTTCCTCGCCCGCCTCGACGACTTCACATCCTCGGCTTCCTGAACGGCCGACCCACCCCCACCAAATGGAGGACAGAACAATGTCGGAGCGCAATCCCATTCTGATCACCGGCGCCGGCGGCCAAGTCGGTGGCGTGAGCAGGGTGATGATCGACATGCTGCTCGAACAGGGCCACCCGGTGCGCGCGTTCGTGCGACGGGACGACGAACGCGCGCAGTCGCTGCGCGAGGCCGGGGCCGAGGTCTTCGTCGGCGACCTGCTCAAACTCGCGGACGTGGCCGCCGCGCTGAAGGGTGTCCGGCGCATCTACTTCAGCATGACCCCACAGCCGAACTACGCCGATGCCCTCACCGTGATGGCCGCGGCGGCGCGAGCCCAGGGCGACATCGAGGCCTTCGTGCACCTGTCCAACTACGAGCAGTCGTACATGACGCTCGAGAAGATGACCACACCGGAGGAGGAGCGGCGTTCCTGGCTCGGCGGACTGGTCACAGACTGGTCACCGCAGCAGCGGGCGCACTGGGTCTGCGAGCAGGTGCTGGACTGGTCCGGCCTCCCGACCGTCAACGTGCGTGCGACCCTGTTCGCCGAGAACCCCCATCTGACCTGGATGCAACTGGGCCCGCTGAGCAACGGTGAACTGCGCCTGCCCTTCGGCGACCAGCGGCTCGCGCCCATCGCCGTTCACGACCTGGCAGAGGTGTGCGTGAAGGTGCTGGTCGACCCCGCACCGCACATCTCGAAGTCCTACGAGCTCACCGGTCCGGAGCTGAAGGACATGTACGGGTTCGCTGAGGACTACGCAGCCGTGCTGGGACGCCAGGTCGTCTACATCCCTGAGGAAGTGGAGGCCTGGAACGAGGCCTTCCTTGACGAGGCCCTCCTGCAGGAGTCCCTGGGCGATCCGGCTGTGGCCCGGCACGTGGCGGCGCACCTGAGGATCCAGACCAGGCTGATCGCCGGCGGGCGGTACGACGTCCTCTCCGACCAACTGGAAACCCTGCTCGGGCGCCCGCCGCGGACCATGCGGTGGGCGCTGCAGAACAACACTCGCCTGCGCGAACTGGCGGTCGCCCCGAGCCACTGAGCGCTCCGGAGCAAAACATGACCCCACGCGATGGGGCAACCAAGTGATTCCGCTCGTCCGCCCCGCCCCGTCCCCCTCAGGAGCTACTGATGCCCTTCCTTGCCGACACCCCCGTGGAGAAAATGACCGGGCCGTACGCGCGGCGCTGGTGGGCGCTGCTCGTGCTGTGCCTGAGCCTGCTGATCACGGTGATGGCGAACACGTCGCTGATCGTCGCCGCCCCCGACATGACCACCGACCTGGGCCTGAGCAGCAGTGATCTGCAGTGGGTCGTCGACAGCTACACCGTTCCGTACGCGGCGCTGATGCTGGTGCTGGGCGCGATCGGCGACAAGTACAGCCGGCGCGGCGCGCTGGTCACCGGTCTGCTGATATTCGCCGGCGGCTCGGTGATGGGGAGCCTGGTCGACGAGACCTCGCTGGTCATCGTGGCCCGCGCGATCATGGGTGTCGGTGCCGCGGTCGTGATGCCGGCCACGCTGTCCCTGGTGGTCGCGACCTTCCCCCGGAGCGAGCGGGCCAAGGCCATCACCGCCTGGGCCGCGACCTCCGGGGTGGCGGTAGCCGTCGGCCCGCTGGTCTCCGGCTGGCTGCTCGAGGACCACGCCTGGGGCTCGACCTTCCTGATCAACGTGCCGATCGCCCTCCTCGCCGTGGTCGGCGCGCTCGCCCTGGTACCGCCGTCAAAGGCGGAGGGCATGGGCCGGATCGACTACGTCGGTGGTCTGCTGTCGATCGTCACGGTCGGCTCCCTGATCTACGCCGCCATCGAGGGCCCGCACTCCGGCTGGGGCGCCGGCCCCGTCACCGCCGCCGTGGTCGCCGGCGTCGGTCTGCTCGCCTTCGTCGCCTGGGAACTGCGGCACCCGCACCCGATGCTGGACGTCCGGAAGTTCGCGCTGCGGCCCTTCACCGGCTCGATGCTCGCGGTGATGTTCTTCTTCTTCGGCATGTTCGCCGTGCTCTACTACTCGACGCAGTTCCTGCAGTTCGTCCTCGGCTACGACGCCCTGGGCACGGGCCTGCGGCTGCTGCCGCTGGGCGGAGCGGTGTTCCTCGGGTCCGCGCTGACCGGGATTCTCACCCCGAAGCTGGGGGTGAAGGTAATGGTCGTGACCGGCCTGGCCATCGGCACGGCGGGCATGTTCCTGCTCACCCAGACCGACAAGGGGTCGACGTACGGGGACTTCCTGGTGCCGCTGATGATGCTGGGCCTCGCGCTCGGACTGGCCATCTCCCCGGCGACCGACACGATCATGGGCTCCTTCCCCGAGTCCGAGCTGGGCGTCGGCGGCGGTGTCAACGACACCGCGCTCGAGCTGGGCGGGGCGCTGGGCATCGCGGTGCTGGGCTCGCTGCTGGGCACGGCCTACCGGGACGAGCTGACCGACCTGGTGGGCAACCGGCTCCCGGCACAGGCGATGGAGACCGCCAAGGACTCGGTCGGCGCCGGCCTGGCCGTCGCCCAGCGGGTCGCGCAGGATCCCTCCGCCGGGCCCCAGCAGGCTCAGGCCGCCGTGGACGCCGTCCACCAGGCCTTCGCCCACGGAGTCGCCCAGACCAGCCTCATCGGCGGGATCATCATGGCCGCCGGAACACTGATCGTCCTCGCGGTCCTGCCGGGCCGGCGCGGGTTCGCGAGCAAGAGCGACGCGCCGGGGGCCGGGGCAGCGGCGAACGAGGCGGCGACCGTGCGGGAGCACACCGGGCCCATCCGCTAGATCGCCGGCGGAGCGTCCACCGGATCGCCGGGGACGCGCCCGCCAGGCGCGTCGGGCAGGAGCCCGGTGGCGCGAGACGCGCGGGGCGCGGGCGTGATCCACGGTCCACGGCCACGCGGATTCTCTGCCGGAACACCTCACGGTCCTTGGCCTCCGGGCCGCCCCGAGGCTCTCCTGCGGGGCGGCCCGGAGGCCAAAGGCGGTGAGGTGACAGCGGCGGTCCGCGCTCTCTAGGCGGAGGCGGCAGCCACGAAGAACGGAAGGGCGATGAGGAAGCGGTCGGCCTCGGCGCGTCGGCGCTGTTCGGCGAGCCACTCATCGGCCTGGTCACGGCCGACGGCTCCGCTCGTGCAGGCCCACTCGACAAGCATGGTGGGCAACGCCAGCATCGCGGGATCGGTGAACACGCTGGTGTGCACCTCGACGGTGACGTCGTTGAAGCCGCCGTCCAGGAGCAGGTTGCGGTACTGGCGGCCGGCGCGGGGCGCGCTCAGGAGGTCGGCGCGGGCGTGCACGATCGTGCGGGTCAGCGCCGCGTCATCAGAGTCGACCATGATGGCGTCCCAGTCCTGCCCGACCAGGACGATCCTGCCGCCCGGGCAGAGGACGCGCCGCGCTTCCGCCACCGCGCGCCACGGCTCCTGAAGGGCGTGGAAGACCTTGTCAGCACGGTAGCCGCGCACACTGCCGTCGGCGAACGGCAGATCCTCCGCCCCCGCCTCCCGGAACTCGGCCGCCGGCCACCGTTTCCGGGCCTCGGCCAGCATCCACGGATCGGGATCCACGCCCACCGCATGGACGCCACGCTCGGCCAGCTCGGCGACGGCCCGCCCGGCACCGCAGCCGATGTCCACGACAGACAAGCCCGGGACAAGAGACAGCAGTTCGTAGGAGTGTGCCCGCAGCAGGCCGGCGCTCGGCATCTGGTCCATCGCGTCGAGGAGTGCCTGCATGGCCTCGGCGCGGCGGTGCTTTTCCACCGTTTCCTGCGTTTCCTGGTTCTTGGACATGGGCGCCAGGCTAGGAATTAATGTCGACATGAAGTCAACCGGAGACCCATGAAGTCAAGCGGAGACAACAGCGCGAGCACGATGAGCATCGGCGCCCTCGCGGCACGGTTCGGTCTCGCCCCGCACGTCCTGCGGCATTGGGAGTCGATGGGCCTGCTGCACCCCGTACGGGACGCAGGCGGACGCCGCCGCTACGGCCCGGACGACCTCACCCGCGTGGCGACGATCCTCATAGGCAAGGCGGCCGGCCTGGGCCTGGACACCATCAGGAGCCTGTCCGCCACCACCGAGCGCACTACCCGGCACGAGATCCTGCGTGCCGAGGCCGACCAGCTCCGATCGAGGATCGCCGCCGCCCGGGCCTCACTGGAGCTCATCGAAGGTGACCTGAACTGCGAGTACGAGGACGTCATCCAGTGCCCGAACTACCGGCGGCTCATCGCCGAGCAGGTCGGCGCCCGAGTACCGGCGCACGGGCGAGCGCGAGGCGGAAAGCCGCCTGCTCAGCGGGGCGACTGAGCACGCCCCGGCCCGGACGAGGAGCGTACAGGTCTGACCCGGACATGCTGGAACACGCCGGGTACATGCCGCAGAAAGAGATGAACCTGGGCTGATCCAGAGGGAGTCGACGCCGTCCTTGTGACCAGGATTTCGAGCATCCGCCACGGTTCATCCCTCGGCAACAGGTCGTCTCCCACCATCCGATCGATGAAGCATCGAACGGCGGTTGCAGTCTCCACGGGTATCTCCCGTACGCCGAACACAGCGAGGATCTCTCCGAGCGCCGTCGCGGTGTTGCCGATCTTGTACGCGGCCCGGGAGGTCCCCAGTGCGGAGAGGACCGTTTCGTACTGCTCCAGCCCGCTGGTCCTGCCGAGCCGGCGCGGCTTCGCGAAGCAGAGCGCCGACCCGGGGGCCAGGACGACGGCGAGCGAGGCGGCGACTGTGCGGGAGCACACCGGGTCCACCCGCTAGATCGCCGGCGGTACGTTCACTGGATCGCCGGGGACGCGTCCGCCGGGTCGCCGGGCACCGCCTCCGCCGGATCACCCGCCAGGCGCGTCGGGCAGGAGCCCGGCGGCGCGAGACGCGCGGGGCGCGGGCGTGGTCCACGGTCCACAGCCACACGGATCCTCTGCCGGAACACCTCACCGTCCTCGGCCTCCGGGCCGCCCCGGGGCTCTCCTCCGGGGGCGGCCCGGAGGCCAAGGGCCGTGAGGTGACAGCGGCGATCGCCGCAGACGCCGCCCTGCGACGAGGGTCATGCTCGACGCGACCGTCGCGAACATCGCGCTGCCCGAGACGCAGCAAGACCTCGGCTTCAGCGACGGCAGCCGGCAGCCGGCAGCCGGCAGCTCCGAGAGCCTCGTCGCGGCACGCGTGGCCCAAGGCCTCTTCGCCGCCCTGCTCGCGCCCGCGGCACTCTCACTGCTCAGCGTGACCTTCACCGAACCGCAGGAAAGCAGGGCATCTCTAGGGTGGGGGTCGGCCTCTACCGAACGGACGCCTCCTGCCCGCCTTTGCCGTGTGCGACAGCCCGGGCCCACCATCGGGCCCGAAGCGTTCCTCGCACCGGAGCACAAGGTGGTGTTGGTCGGCGACGCTGAGGAGGCGCGCGCGGTCGGTCGCCAGACGGTCGAGATGGACCTCAGCCTGAAGAACGCCCTCGCCAACTGGAAATGGAGGGGGTTCAGCGACGAAGACCTCGCCAAGCCCGGCAGTGACCGCCTCGTGGACGCAGTCGTGGCCCACGGCACCGCCGATGCCATCGCGGCGGGGTGAAACAGCACCTCGATGCGGGCGCGGATCACCTACCGCTGCAGGTCCTGCCGTCACCCGACAAGCTCGTGCCCGCACTCGCCGAACTGGCCGGGCCACTCGGCCTGCAGTGACCGTCCGGCCCAATTACCCAGGATGCGACGGGACTTGACACCCCTGTTCATCTTTGAAGCCGACGGGGTCGGTGGCTATGCGGAGGAGTTCGGCCGAGCGCTGTACCCACCAGTCAGTAGGTACGGCACTGAACAGTTCACCGCGTGAACTGCCCACTGAACTGTTTCGTGCGCAACTGAACTATTCAGTGCCGTTCAACAGGCTTGTTCTCGCGGTGGCGGTGACCGGGCAGGAACTCCTGCACCTTGGCCTTGAAGCCCTGACGGACCATGCCCCCACGGTCGCTGTCTCCCTTGAGGATCGACGTCGCGGCGGCCTCGATCTGGTCGAGGGTCGCGTGCGGGGGGATCGGCGGGACGGCCGGATCGGTCACGAAGTCGAGCACACAGGGCCTGTCGGCGGCCAGGGCCGTCTCCCAGGCGCCCCGGACGTCCTGCGGCTTCTCGACGCGCAGCCCCTCCAGACCGGCCATGCGGGCGAAGTCGGCGTAGGGGAAGTCGGGCAGCGACTGCGAGGCCTCGAACTGGGGGGCGCCCTCCATCGCGCGCATCTCCCAGGTGACCTGGTTGAGGTCCCGGTTGTTGAGGACGGCCACGATCAGCCTGGGATCCTCCCACTCCCGGTAGTACTTGGCGATGGTGATCAGCTCGGCCATGCCGTTCATCTGCATCGCCCCGTCCCCGACGAGCGCGATGGCCGGACGGTCGCCGTGCGCGAACTTCGCGCCGATGGCGTAGGGCACGCCGGGCCCCATGGTGGCGAGCGTGCCTGACAGCGAGCCGCGCATGGAGCCGCGCAGCTTCAGGTGCCGGGCGTACCAGTTGGCGGCCGAGCCGGAGTCGGAGGAAAGGATCACGTTCTCCGGCAGCAGGTCGTTGAGCGCGTGGATGACGTACTCGGGGTTGACCGGGTCGGCGTCGACCGCGGCGCGTCGCTCCATGACCTCCCACCAGCGGGTGGTGTTCTTCTCGATCTTCTTGCGCCACCCGTTGTCCTTGGCCGCGTCGAGCAGCGGCAGCAGCCGGGTCAGCGTCTGGCGGGCGTCGCCGACCAGGTTGACCTCGAACGGGTAGCGCATGCCGACCATGTGCGGGTCGATGTCGATCTGCACCGCCCGCGCCTGGCCGAACTCGGGCAGGAACTGGGTGTAGGGGAAGGACGAGCCGACGACCAGGAGGGTGTCGCAGCCCGTCATCAGCTCGTACGACGGCCGGGTCCCCAACAGCCCGATGGAACCGGTGACGTACGGCAGATCGTCGTCGAGGGCGTCCTTGCCCAGCAGCGCCTTCGCCACCCCGGCGCCGAGCCGGTCGGCGAGCGCCATGACCTCCTGACGCGCGCCGCGGGCGCCCTGTCCGACCAGGATCGCGACCTTTTCGCCCGCGTTGAGCACCTCGGCGGCCCGGGTGAGGTCCTCGTCGCTCGGCACCGGCGCGTACTGCGGCATGCCGAGGCTGGAGGGGACCATCTTGAAGGCGTGCTCGGGCGGCGAGTAGTCCAGTTCCTGCACGTCGGCGGGGATGATCACGGCCGTGACCGACCGGCGGGCCATGGCGGTGCGCATCGCCCTGTCCAGCACGTTGGGCAGCTGCTCCGGGACGGTGACCATCTCGCAGAAGTCGGAGGCCACGTCCTTGTACAGGCTCACCAGGTCGATCTCCTGCTGATAGGAGCCGCCCATCGCGCTGCGGTTGGTCTGCCCGACGATCGCGACGACGGGGACATGGTCGAGCTTGGCGTCGTACAGCCCGTTGAGGAGGTGGATGGCGCCGGGCCCGGAGGTGGCGGCGCACACGCCGACCTTGCCGGAGAACTTGGCGTAGCCGACCGCTTCGAAGGCTGCCATCTCCTCGTGGCGGGCCTGGATGAAGCGGGGGTTGTCGTCTGCGCGGCCCCAGGCCGCGAGCAGACCGTTGATGCCGTCGCCGGGGTAGGCGAAGACATGCTCGACTCCCCACTCACGCAGACGCTCGAGGATGTGGTCGGAGACCTTCTTCGACATGTTCGAAGACCTTTCCGGGTGTGCTGGTGATCGGTGACTAGGCGCGGCGAAGCGCGCGTACGACCGTTCGGCCGACTGCGGCGGCGGCTGCGGTCACGGTGACGGCGGCGGCCGTGGTGGTCGCCCACCGGGCCGTGCGGGAGGGCTGGTCCGGGCGTTGGGCCAGACGTTCGGGGTGTTCGGCGGGCAGGTTGCCGTCCAGGCCGAGGGCCAGTACCTCGGCCAGATGCAGGGCCCGCCGCCCGGTGCCGCCCTGCTCGATCTGGGTCCGGCAGCTGAAGCCGTCGGCGAGGACGAGGCTGTCGGGGGCCGCGCCGCGGACGGCGGGCAGGACGCCATGCTCGGCGACGGCCATGGAGACCTCGTGGTGGCCGCGTTCGAAGCCGAAGTTGCCGGCCAGACCGCAGCAGCCCTCGTCGAGGATCTCGGCGTCGAGGTGGGCGCGGCGCATCAGTTCCCGGTCGGCGTCGAACTTCATGACGGCGTGCTGGTGGCAGTGGGTCTGCACGGTCGCCTGCCGGGCGAGCCGCGGCGGCTGCCAGCCTTCGGGTGCGTGGTGGACGAGGTGTTCGGCGAAGGTGCGGACCTGTCCGGCCATTCGCTGCACGTCCTGGTCGGCGGGCATCAGTTCGGGGGCGTCCGAGCGGAAGACGGCCGTGCAGGACGGTTCGAGGCCGATGATCGGGGTGCCCGCCTCCAGGTAGGGACGCAGTACGTCGAGGGTGCGGCGCAGCACCTTCCGTGCCAGCGGCAGCTGACCGGTGGAGATCCAGGTCAGGCCGCAGCACACCGGTTCGGCGGGTACGGCGACGCGGAAGCCGGCGTCCTGAAGGACCCGTACGGCCGAGACGGCGATCGAGGGATGGAAGTAGGTGCTGAAGGTGTCCGGCCACAGTACGACGGTGTGCGGGTCGGCCGGGTCGGGTTCGTCGAGGCCGCGGGCCTGCCACCACTGCAGGAAGGACTGCTCGGCGAACACGGGTGCCGAGCGGGCCTCGGCCACGCCCGCCAGACGCTTGCCCGCCCGCGCCAGACCGGGCGCGTGCAGGGCGCTGTTGAGCAGCCCGGGAGCCAGGCGTGACAGGCGTGCCCATACCGGGAGCCAGCCCATGGAGTAGTGGGCGGCGGGGCGCAGCCGGCCCTCGTAGTGGTGGGAGAGGAACTCCGCCTTGAGAGTGGCCATGTCGACGCCGGTCGGGCAGTCGGACTTGCAGCCCTTACAGGCCAGGCACAGATCCAGCGCGTCATGCACCTCGGTGGAGCGCCAGCCGTCCTTGACGGCGGAATCGGCGTGCCCGTCGAGCATCTCGAACAGCAGCCGGGCCCGGCCGCGGGTGGAGTGTTCCTCCTCCATGGTGGCCCGGTAGGAGGGGCACATGACGCCGCCGGAGTGGCCGCGACAGTTGCCGATGCCCACGCAGCGCATCACCGCACGGTTGAAGGAATGATCGTCGTCGGGGAAGTCGAAGTGCGTCGCCGGGGTGCTGGGGCGCCAGGCGGGACCGAGGCGCAGCTGGCCGTCGACGGGGTTGGGGTGGACGATCTTGCCCGGGTTCATCCGGTTGTCGGGGTCGAACAGGGCCTTCAGCTCGCCGAACGCGGTCACGAGCCGTTCGCCGAACATGCGGGTGAGCAGTTCGCCGCGGGACTGTCCGTCGCCGTGCTCACCCGACAGGGAGCCGCCGTAGGAGGCGACGAGTTCGGCCGCGCGCTCCAGGAAGCGGCGGAAGTCGGCCACGCCCTCGGCGGTCCTGAGCCCGAACGGGATGCGGGTGTGGACGCAGCCCTGCCCGAAATGCCCGTACAGCGACGGGTGGTCGTAGTCGAACTCCTCGAACAGCTTCTTCAGGTCCCGCAGATAGTCACCGAGCCGTTCGGGCGGGACGGCCGAGTCCTCCCAGCCTTCCCAGGTCTCCCGGTCGTCCGGCGGGCGCGCGGTGACGCCGAGCCCGGCCTCGCGTGCCCTGAGCATCCTCTGTTCGCGCTCGGGGTCGTCGGAGAAGGCGACGGTGGCGTCCTTCTCGGTTCGGCCGACGGCCCGCAGCAGCGCGTGCGCCTGCTCGTCGACCTCCTCCTGGCTGTCGCCGCCGAACTGCAGCATCAGCCAGCTGTCGCCATCGGGCAGGGCGTCGAGGGACTCCAGGTAGGCGCCCTCCTCACGCATCAGCTGGGCCATGCGCCCGTCCAGGGCTTCCAACTGCCCGGGGTTGCAGTGCTCCAGCAGGTGGGCGACGTCGTCGGCTGCCGCGCAGATGTCGTCGTAGCCGAGGACCAGGAGCGACTGGTAGGCGGGCACCGGCACCAGGTCGAGCTCGGCGTGCAGCACGGTCACCAGGGTGCCTTCGCTTCCGACGAGCGCCCTGGCCACGTCGAAGCCGCTCTCCGGCAGCAGCGAGTCGAGGTTGTAGCCGGAGACCCGGCGCGGGATCTTCGGGTAGCCGCGGCGGATGTCGGCGAGGTACTCGGTGACGATGCGGTCCAGGCCGTCGTACACCTCGGCGCGACGGCCGCCCTCCGCGGCGATCCGGGCGCGCTCGGCCTGAGACGTCGGGCCGACCCACATCCGGGTGCCGTCGTAGGTGAGCACCTCCAGGCGGCGCACGTTGTCGACGGTCTTGCCGTACGCCTGAGCGGAGGAGCCGCACGAGTTGTTGCCGATCATGCCGCCCAGGGCGCAGTGGCTGTGCGTCGAGGGCTTCGGCCCGAACTGGAGCCGGTGGTCGGACAGACGTCGGTTGAGGACGTCCAGGACGATGCCTGGTTCGACCACGCAGGTCCGTGCGTCGGGATCGACGGAGACCAGCCTGTGGCAGTACTTGCTCCAGTCGATCACCACGGCGGTGTTCGTCGACTGGCCCGCCAGGCTGGTGCCACCGCCTCGCGACAGCAGCGGGACGCCGAAGCGGGCGCACACCTGAACGGCCTGCGCGCCGGCCTCCACCGAACGGGGCACCACGACGCCGATCGGCACCTGGCGGTAGTTCGAACCATCGGTCGCATACGCGCCTCTGCTGCCGGCGTCGAACCTGACCTCGGCGTCCACCGTCTCGCGCAGCGCCGCTTCCAACCGGGCCACATCCAGCCCGGAGACGTCGACAGTGGACCGAGTCATCAGGGGAACCCGCCTTCCTGAACCGTTGACCGCGCACGACGTCCGCCGCAACCTGGCGGCGCCCTGTCTGCTGCTCCTGGGTACCCGACCTTGCAGAGTGCAAGAGAGATTTTTCCGAGCGCTTCCCAGTACCTGCCTCGCAGCGTTCGGGCCCCACGGGAACGCGTTCGGGGTCCGGCATTCACGAGGGCCCTTCGATGATCACCAGCTGCCCGGCCACGACATCGTCTTCGATCATGGGCGTTTTCGGACGCCGCCGCGAGTGAGACGAAGGGGCTGGTGGCTGCGAGACGTCATGAGATCCGCTCGTGCCGGACAGCACCCGACCGATGGCGGCGTCCCCCGTCCGGCACCGGCCACGAGGCGTCCGAGTCCATGGCCTCCGCCGAACAGGTGAACGCCGGTGCTCTGAACGATGTTCGAGCGCCTCCGGTTCCCACGGACTCGATGGTCGGTGTGAGGGGGTGGCCCGGGCCAGACGGTGGTGCCCTCGGGTGACTGGCCGCCCCGTGGGGAATGAGGCCATCGACGAGCCGGACTTCCTCGAAGGGGTCCACGGCGATGGTCGGGATTGGTCTTGCGGTCCATGTGGCCGGCGGCCTCCAGACGCTCGACCGTGCGCAGGGCCGACGAGGGATCGAACCCCGAGGTCGCGGCCATGGCGGCGAGCTTCACGCTGGGGCAGGGTGAAGGGCTCGTCGGTCGACGCGAGCGCGCTGCGTCATCGTGTCCGTTCCAGCTACCCGCCCGGTGACCTGGCGGTCCGGCATCGGTCTCCTGGCCCGACAAGGGTGCCGTCCGTGGATCGGGCCGAGGCCAACCCTTGGACGGGCTCATGGGGCGATCGCCACTGAACAGCCGCCCAGCGCGACCGGCGCTCCGCGCCGGCGTTGCTTGCTGTCGGGTTCAGGCGTCGGATCGAGGGGCTGAGGGCAGAGGGGAGCGGCAGGCGCGGAAGAACTCGGTGATGTCGTGCGCCAGCAGGGCGGGTTCTTCGTGAGCGGCGAAGTGTCCACCGCGGGGCATGTGCGTGTAACGCGTGATGTCGTAGGTGCGCTCGGCCCAGCTGCGTGGCGGCCGGCTCAGGTCGGCCGGGAACAGGGCTACGGCCGTGGGAACGTTCACCCGCTCCACAGGTCGGGTCAGGCCGTGGGCGTACTCGTAGTAGGGGCGGAAGGAGGTGGAGATGGTGCCGGTGAACCAGTAGAGGGAAACCTGGGTGAGGAGGAAGTCGTCGCTGAAGCGCGAGGACAGGTCACCGCCGCAGTCGCTCCATGCACGGTACTTCTCGACGAGCCAGGCGAGCAGACCGGCGGGGGAGTCGGCCAGGCCCTGACTCAGGGTGAGGGGGCGGGTGCTCTGCTGCTGCAGATAGGCGCCCTCCTGGGCCTGCCAGGCCGCCACGGAGGCGAGATGCGCCTGTTCCTGCGGGGTGAGGGTGGTGGGGTCGTAGGCGGCCGGGGCGGCTACAGCCAGCAGGTGGATGCCGACGAGCGCCTCGGGGTGGGCCTCGGCGAGCCGCGAGGTGATGCCGGCGCCCAGGTCTCCGCCGTGCGCCGCGTACCGCTCGAAGCCGAGTTCGTCGTGCATCAGCCGGTGCCAGAGGTGGTGGGTCTGCTCCGCGTCGGTGAGCTCGGGCCGTTGGGGTGAGAACGCGAAGCCGGGCAGTGAGGGCACGATCACGGTGAAAGCGTCCGCGGCTGTTCCTCCGTACCGGGACGGGGTGGCCAACCGGTCGGCGAGGGTGGTCAGTTCGAGGAAGGAGCTGGGCCAGCCGTGGGTGAGGACGATGGGCAGCGCGTCCGGGTGTTCGCCGTCGAAGCGCAGGTAGTGGACGGGTGTTCCGTCGAGGTCGGCGAGGTGTGAGGGGAGGGCGTTGATGGCGGCCTCGTGAGTTCGCCAGTCGTAGCCGTCGGCCCAGTACGCCACGAGGCGCCGGAGTTCCCTCGTGTCGGTACCGGCCTCCCAGCCGTCTACCGGCCAGGGCTCGGCCCATCGGGTGCGCTCCAACCGGGCGCGGAGTTCGGCCAGTTCGACGTCACTGACCGCCATCAGGGGCGGACTGCTCGGCATGGGATGTCTCCTTGGTTGTGCTCAGGTTCCGGGCGTGGCAGCGGGCTCCGGTGTGCGGGAGGCCGGTGTGCGAGTCGGGCCTTGCCGGCGTGGAACCCGCGCCTGCTCCCCACAGCAGTGGCCGCTCCGAGTCGGCGGCAGCGTGACCGCCGTGAAGAACGTCGCGTGGGTCATCGTCGCGACCGTAGCCGTGGTGTGGTGACGGCCGATGACGGTGAGGCTGAGCCAGTTGCTCCCCGCCCCTTCCGCGCCGTAGTGAAAGCCGGTGCGAGGCAGCCGACGGCGACCGTGCGAGGGTCGCGCCACGGGGTCGGTCCCGGGTGGCGGTCGGCCGTGGCAGGCGGCCCTACCGGTCCGGTCAACAGCCGCTGCCGCGTTCATCCTCTCCATGTGGTGAGCGGGCCCAGGGCCTGCTCGATCGCCGCCCGCGTCACCTCCCGCGGCTCCGGCTCGATCGCGAGGAGCACGTGCATGATCAGCCCTTCCAGCAGGGCGTCCAGACGGCCGGCCGCCTCCGGCCCGGTGAAGCGGGACAGCACGGCCCGGCTGTCCCTGGTCCACTGCTGTGTCAGCGTCCGCAGAGCGGGATCGCGCAGAGCCGCCAGGTGCAGCTCGAAGCCGAGAACCGCGCTACGGCGCCGGGATGGTCCCCCCTGCACCAGATCCACCAGGACCTCGACCAGGTCCTGCCGCGACCTCACCTCGTCGAACAGGTCCTCGAACTGCGCGGTCTGCTGTTCCACGTACCAGGCGAACGCCTGCGCCTGCAGATCGGCCAGGCTCGCGAAGTGATAGGTGACCGACCCCAGCGGCACATCCGCGCGTGCGGCGACCTTCCGGTGTGTGATGCCGGCTGCCCCGTCCGTCACCAGCACATCGAGGGCCGCGTCGAGAATGCGCGTCCTGCGCTCCGGATCATGCCGACGCGCCCGCCGCCCCTCGCCCGCCGCGGTGTCGCCAGCCGGGTGCTTCCGCTCACCGCCGACCGTCCTCTCGGGGGGTTTCGGTTCCACGCCATCCATAGGAACAAACGTACACTACGTTAGGAACAGATGTACGTAACACTGGGCCCGGACCCTGCTAATCGAGCCGACGACCATGAACGGTCAGCCGCGCGTCGGGATGGTGCACATAGCCCTCTCCGCTGTGGTGCGTGGTTGCGAACCCGGCTTCCCCTGGTCGGCAGGAGGTCGGGACTGATCGGGTCCCACGACCGGCACGGTCGTACCGCCGGGGTCGAGGACCGCAGTGGATGCGGTGCGCATGGCGAGGTGGGCAGGCCAGGTCTTGACCCGGTTTCTCTCGCGGCTCAGGGGCGGCGGATGATGCGGGTCGGGCGCGCGGTGTGCGCACGCTCAGGTGGTCGCGGTGCGCGATGCTGGGCGGTTGCGTCTGGTCGGAGGGAGCCCCAGCCGGCCAGGTCGTCCTCGTCGGGTCGCTGATGGCGTGCGATCGCAGCTTCGGCAGGCCTCACGACCACCGTTCCGGAAGGTGAGAGCCCGCTCCGTCTGCTGCCTCGGTACTGTGACTTCGCATGACCGACACCGAGATCGAGATCACTGCGGACCTGGTCCGCGACCTGCTGCAGGAGCAACATCCAGACCTCGCAGGGCTGGCCATCCGCGAGGTGACGGGCGGTTGGGGCAACCAAATGTGGCGTCTGGGAGACGAGTTGGCCGTGCGCATGCAGCGTATGGACCCCACCCCGCAGCTCCAGCTGAAGGAACGGCGGTGGCTCCCGGTGCTGGCCCCGCGTCTGCCGCTTCCGGTGCCGATCCCGGTACGGTTCGGAGAACCGTCCGAGCGCTTTCCCAAGCTCTGGACCGTGATGACGTGGGTTCCCGGCGAACCGCTGGATCACGCCTCGATCAGGCGTGACGACCATGCGGCCGACACCCTGGCGGCGTTCCTCCGGGCGCTTCATGTGGAGGCGCCCGCCGAGGCGCCGATTGCTACGGACCGCGGTGCCCATCCCAGGAACTGCACGAGCGGCTTCGAGAACTTCCTCCAGGCTGTTGCTCCCGACGACCGCATCGCTGCAGACGTGCGGGCCGTCTGGGACGACGCGGTTGACGCCGACGAGTGGAAGGGGCCGCGGGTGTGGGTGCACGGCGACCTCCATCCTGCGAACGTCGTCGTCTCGGATGGAACACTTTCGGGCATCGTCGACTTCGGCGAGCTGTTCGCCGGCGATCCGGCGTGGGACCTCGCCGCCGCGTGGGTGCTCCTCCCCGCGGGGTCGGTCTCACGGTTCTTCGACATGTACGCGCATGCAGACGAGGCGACGATCCGGCGCGCTCGCGGACTGGCCGCTGTGAAGAGCCTTTTCCTGATGCTCATGGGACAGAACGGAGATCGGGGTCTTCCTGGCGGCAAGCCGCACTGGGGACCTGTGGGCCGGGCGGCACTTGATCGTGTTCTGAAGGGCGTTTGACGCGTGCTTCTCGGCACTTCTTCTCGATCCTGGTCGAGGACTCGCCGGTCAAGCTGCCCTGCCGAATCTGAAGACCCACCGTGGCCGCCCATACCGACGACACCGAAGCGCTCGGGAAAAAGGTAACGGGGGCTTGAGAGCGCTCGCGGCGTGTGCGGGGCGAGACCTCCGGTTCAGCGCAGGAAGTCCAGGACCGCCTTGCTGAGTTCCTGCGGCGCCTCTTCGGGCAGGAAGTGGCCGGCTGCGGGGATGACCAGTCCCGTGACGTCCGTGGCAACCATGCGCATGGTCTCTTCCGGCATGGTGCCGGTGCTGTGCTGCCCGCCAATGGCCAGGACGGGGATGGTCAGTGGTCCCTCGTCGCGCCGGCGCAGGTTGTGCTCGGCGGAGGTGTCGAGGGTCCGGTAGTACTCGAAGCTGGCGCGCAGGGCGGCCGGGTCGCGCAGCTGGTCGACGTAGACGTCGATGGCGTGCTGCGGTATGGCGCCGGGCGTGGCCGTCTTGGACGTGAAGGTGTGGCCGAAGTAGATCTCCTCACGGCCGGCGACCATGCGTTCGTTGATGTCCTGGAGGCGGTTGAAGACGAAGTGCCACAGGAACTCGTTGGTGGCCGGGTCCGACAGCAGGGGCGGGGACGGGGAGAGGCCGGGGAGGATCGACTCGGCGCCGACCAGGTGGGTGACGCGGTCACGGTGGCTCGCGGCCAGGGCGTAACCGACCAGCATGCCCAGGTCGTAGCCGACGACGGCGAAGCGGTCGTGACCCAGGGCGGTCATCAACGCGGCCATGTCGTCGGCGAGGGTGGCGGCGTCGTAACCGGTGTCGGGCTTGTCGCTGGCCCCCATGCCGCGCAGGTCCGGGGCGATGACGGTGAACTGCTCGGCCAGGGCGGGCATGACCAGCCGCCAGCTGTACCAGAACTGGGGCCAGCCGGGCAGGAGCAGCAGCGGCGGCCCGTCGCCGCCGACCACGGCGTGCAGGGTCAGCTCGTTGGTTTTGATGGTGTGGCTGGTGAACGTGTCGGTGAATCCGGCGGGCAGCTCAGGCACGTCGGTGACGGTGAACGGCATGGTGATTCCTCCTTGCGGCACGGGATGCGCCCACATCTAAACGGATGAAGTATCCATTTCAAGGTAGCACAAGTGGATTAGGTATCCGTTTATGCTGTGACGCATGACCAGTGCACCGATGCGCAAGGACGCTGCCCGCAACCGGCAGCGCATCGTCGACGTGGCCCGGCAACTCGTCGACGACGGCACACCGCTGCAGCTCAACGATGTCGCCCGCCTCGCCGACGTGGGCGTGGCCACCGTCTACCGGCACTTCCCGACGCCGGAGGCGCTGATGGAGACGGTGGCGGCCCCAGGTCTGGAGGCGCTGATCGCTCACGCGGAACGGGCGCTGACGGAGGTAGACCCCTGGAACGCTTTGACCGGCTTCCTCGAGGTCACCTTGGAGGCGCAGTTGACCGACGCCTCGCTCACCATCGTGCGAGCGGCGCCGGAACGCGTCCTGCCCCGCACCGAGGAACTGACCGGCATGCTGGACTCCACCGCCGGCCGGTTGCTCGAGCGCACACGCGAGGCGGGCGCCGTACGCACCGTCATCACCTGGGATGACCTCCTGCCGCTCATGTGCGGGATCGCCTTCGCGGCCGAGGTCCATGCCGAGGACCAGCGGACGCGTCTGGAGTCCGGCCGCCGCTACTTGGACGTGATGCTGTCGGGCCTGCACGCCTGATCCAGCAGCGCTCGCGGTCCTGGACGAGTCCGACCACCGTCACCGACGAGAGCGTCCTGTGCCGCAACGGTGTCCGTTCCGCGTGCTGGGCAGCTTTCAGGGGTTGTGTCCGCGTCGTTCGTAGTGACGGATGCGGCTCGGTGTCGGTGTCGGCCGGGGTGGCGGCGGAGCCGGTAGTCGTCCAGGGCTGCGTTCCTGCTTCGCTGTCTCGAAGCATTCTGCAACTGCCCATCGGCTGCCGACGATTGGGATCAGCTCGTCCAGCGCCGACTCCTGTGGCTCGGGCCGGTTGAAACGGTGCCCGCACCGCCCGTGCACCGCATCCAATTCACTCGCCCACGCGTGTACATCGGTAAGGCCCCCATCCATCACCACACCAGCGACGAACCCGGCCAGCCCTCACGGCAGACATCGTTGCAGTACCAGGAGAAGTCATGTTCCATCGCCTGACCCAGATGATGGCGATGTTCGTGGGTGTGCTGCTGGTTGGGGGGCTATCCGCCTGTGATCCGGGGGGCCTGCACTCCGCCGAGCACACCGGGCCGTTCCCCTACGAGTCTCCGTCGGACGCCGCCGACGTCAGCCTCGACCAGGCCCTGTCCGACTACGGTGTACGCCTGCCCAAAGGGGCCGAGGGCATCACTTATGGTGCCCTCAAGGCTTTGGACGGATACCCGTTCAATGTCCAGTTCTCAATGCCGTGCGACGGTGTTCCGGCGTTCGTCCAGGACAACCGGCTCGCCTCCGCTGGGAAGAAGACCCCCGACGAAGTGGTAACGGACGTCATGGACGCGGGGTTCACGCCGGATGCCGGCCCGGCCTACCTCCGGGCGAAGGGAACGAAGCTGCCCAGGTCGTCGCAGCGGTCTTCGAACGGTCGGGGAAGTGCCGGATGTTCCTCGGTGCTTGAGCTCATCGGAAACCCACCGCATCACCGTCGCCCCCCCCGGGCCGGGGTGGGCGACGGCCTGACGAAGAGCACTCGTGCCAGCATCTGCGCGACTGGTCTGCGGCCGTGCATCGATCCTCCGCCTCGACGGCGGAAGGCCCTGGCCTGCTGCCTTGCGGCGACAAGGGCTCCAAAAAGAGCCCACTGGCTGTCTGTGCCGGATCACCACGCCTTACAAAGCGTGATCATCCACGACCAAGATCCACTTTCGCAACAGGCCCTGGGGGAAGGGCTGTCCAGGGTGGTCCGAGTCGGGGCGGGAAGGGCGGTCGCCTGTCGGCGAGCGGCTTCGTGGGCTTCAGTCGAGCGATCGTTCCCCTCCCATCCCTCTGTACCGGCCGCATGGAAGATGCGGTGCCGCCGTTTAAGTGGTCGATGGCGCCACCTCCTCGGCCAGATGCTGCTCCGGCTCCGGGGCGGGAGGCGGCGCGAACATCAGGCGCAGTCCCAGGACGGCGCAGAGCGGGCCGAGGGCGCACATCGCGGCGGCGCTGATGAACGCGGCGCCCAGATTCCCCGCGTCGTAGCCGAAGCCGCCGAAGTACGTGGCGAAGGTCGACGCGAAGCCGAAGAACATCCCCGGGATGAGAGCGAACGGCTTCAGCCGGCCGGTTGCCAGCAGGGTGCCGTTGACGAAGAAGATCACCACACCCAGTGCCAGGGTCCGGGCGAACTCCCCGGTGCCGAACATCGTGCCCGTCTCCCGGTTGAGGAGCACGGCCGCCACCGCGAACCCAGCGCCCGTCGTGGTGGCGGTGATCATGGCGATGGCGTTGGCGATGCTCGGGCCGCCCTGCAGGAACGTTCCGGCCCAGGTGATGAAGATCGCCCAGGTCGGCATGTGGAGCGGGCTCAGGAGCAGGAGGACCGTGGCGAAGGCGACGATCGAGGCGCTGACCTCGTGCGGCAGTCTGGCCTTCATGGCTAGGCCAACCCGCCGGGCTTGGTGAGCAGTTCCCTGATGCCCGTGTCGATGAACGCGGTGTCCTCGGGGCTGCTGCCGCCGCCGGCGAAGTGGCCCCAGATGCCGGGGATCACGCGGAGTTCGGCGCCCGGTATGTGGCTGACGGCCCAGGCCTCGTCCTCCGGTGGGAAGTAGAGGTCCTTCTCGGCGGGCATGTCGAGAGTGGTCGCCTTGATGGAGCCCAGCGCCGCTTCCGTGTCCCCGCCGAAGCCGGGGGTGAGCCCGACGTCGCCGTTCTGCCAGGTCCACAGCATGGCGAGCAGGTTGTTGGGGTCGCGGCCGTCGAGGAAGAAGCCTTCCCAGAAGCCGATCAGGAAGTCCTCCAGGGAGGTGTAGCCGAGCTTCTCGTACTCCTTCTCCCAGTAGAACGCCTGCGAGAAGCCCCACCCCGCGTACACCCGGGCGAGCGCGCGCAGTCCGGTGGTCGGCCACTTGTCCGCCTCGTACCAGCCGCGGTCGAAGACCGCGTCGGCGGTCAGTGCGGCCTTGACGCCCTCCAGGAAGACCTTGTTGTGGGCACTGGTGCGCGGGGAGCCGCAGAACGGGGCGATCCGCTCGACCATCTCCGGGTGGCTGACGGCCCACTGGAAGGTCTGTCCGGCACCCATCGACCAGCCGGTCACCAACTGGATCTTTTCGATGCCGAATTCCTCGGTGACCAGCTTGTGCTGGGCCTCGATCTGGTCGTACACGGTGATGTGCGGGAAGCGGGCGCGGTCGTACGGCGGTGGTGTGTTGCTCGGCGAGGTGGACAGGCCGTTGCCGAGCATGTTCGGGACGATGATGAAGTACTCGGCCGGGTCGAGGGCCATGCCGGGGCCGATGAGCCATTCGTTGTCCCAGTGGCGGCCGGAGTACCAGGTGGGGTAGACGATCACGTTGGACTTGTCCGCGTTGAGTTCGCCGTACGTGGTGTAGGCGAGGTGCGCGCCGCGCAGGGTGGCACCGTGCTGGGTGGTGAAGTCGCCCAGCTGGAAGGTGAGATGGTCGCTCATGGGGCTGCCTTTCGGAACGTACGGAGCTTTCAGGAGGTGACGGCGCACTGGCCGCGGTCGGCCTTCCTCGGCCCCTCGGCTGTCGGCCGGATGTCGAAGTCGAAGATCGCCGTGGGGAGGTAGAGGGTGCTGCAGGCGTTGGGGATGTCCACGACGCCGCTGAGACGGCCCTCGATCGGGGCGGAGCCGAGCAGCAGGTAGGCCTGTTCGCCGCTGTAACCGAAGGTCTTCAGGTACTCGACGGCGTTGAGGCAGGCGTTCCGGTACGCCATCGTCGCGTCGAGGTAGTGGTTGGTGTCGGTCTCGTGGTCGACGGAGATGCCGACGAACGAGATGAACTCGGTGTATTGCGGGGCGACGTTGCCGGGCATGAAGATCGGGTTGGTGGTGACGCCGTACTTCTCCATGCCGCCCTTGATGAGGTCGACGTGCAGGTCGATGAAGCCGCCCATCTCGATGGCGCCGCAGAAGGTGATCTCCCCGTCGCCCTGGCTGAAGTGCAGGTCGCCGCCGGAGAGCAGGGCGCCGGGGACGAGGACGGGGTAGAAGACGCGGGAGCCGCGGGTGAAGTTCTTGATGTCGTGGTTGCCGCCGTTCTCCCGGGCCGGGACGGTACGGGCGCCCTCGGCGGCGATCCGAGTGCCGACGTCGCCGCTCGCCGTACCGGCCAGGGCGTTGTCGGCGAGGGGTGGGAGGGCGAGGGCCGGTACCCGGTGCGGGTCGGTGTCGATGAGGGCCTGCTCACGGGCGTTCCAGCGGGCCAGCAGTTCGGCCGAGGGTGCGGTGCCGAAGAGGCCGGGGTGGGTGATGCCGGTGTAGCGGACGCCGGGAATGTGGCGTGAGGTGGCCTGCTGGCCGTGGAAGTCCCAGACGGCCTTGTAGGAGTCGGGGAAGTGGTCGGTGAGGAATCCGCCGCCGTTGTCGCGGGCGAAGACGCCGGTGTAGCCCCAACCTTGACCCGATCCGTCGCCCTCCGCCTGCGGCACGGGGCCCAGGTCGAGGATGTCCACGACGAGCAGGTCGCCCGGTTCGGCGCCTTCCACGGCGATGGGGCCGCTGAGCATGTGCGCGTGGGTGAGGTCGACGTCACGGACGTCGTTCGCGGAGTCGTTGTTCCCGATCTGGTTGTCGGTCCAGTCCCGGCACTCGATACGGAACTCCGAGCCGGGCCGCACGGTGACGGCGGGCGGGATGTCGGGGTGCCAGCGGTTGTGGCCGGGCACCTTCTGGTCACGCATGGACAGGGCCTGGTCGACACTGAAGACGACTTCGGGCATGGACTGCCTCCGTATCCGGTGCTTCGCGGTGCTTGTGGGGGTCAGGGCTTGGGGAGTGCTGCCTGTCGGGGATCGGCCGGCGGGGTCGGCCGACGGCGGGCCGGGGGTACGTCGGTGACGACCCGCGGCTCATGGGCGCTGGCCTCCTGGGCGTGCAGGGCACGGGTCAGGGGAGCGGAGGTGCGGGCGAGCAGCGGGGCGGTGAAGACCCGGCGGGCCGGGCCCGCGCAGTTCCCGCACGGCTCCTCGGCGAGAGCCCGGCCGATCGGCCGGATCACGTCGAAGGGGCCGCAGCCCGCACAGCGGTACTGATACGTGGCCATGGGCTATCAACCTCCAAAAGCTTCGAGAAAAAAGTATTTCTAGCCGAAGCAATTGGACAAGGGTCGGGTGTTGCGCGCAGGTAAAAAAGAACTCCCCGCGGGTCAGGGAAGTTGCTGCAGCACGTCCCACCGCAGCCCGTCGGCCGCAGCGAGGAAGACCCGCTGTTCGAGATGGCGGTCACGGATCTGGACCGTGCCTCGCGGGCTCTCGTACTCGAGACCCTCAGCGTTCGCCTGGATGCGCCGCACATCCGTGTCGCCCGCGCGGCGCAGCAGTTCGGTGAGCATGCGCACGCCCTCGTAGCAGGACTCGCCCAGGCTGTTGAGCACCGGTGCTCCGGGGCCGAACCGGCGGAAGTAGGCGGCGGCGAAGTCGAGCCCGGACGCGGTCGGCAGGTCCTCGAAGTATCCGGCCGAGGTCATCAGGCCCCGGGTGTTCTCCGGGCCGGTGGCCAGCAGGACGTTCTCCTCGATCAGGGAACTGAACCGGATGAGGTCGCGGTCCAGCCCGGCCGCGGTGAAGGCGCGGTTGAAGAGGACGGCGTCCTGCCCGATCAGCAGCATCAGCACGGCCTCGCAGCCGCTTGCCGCGACTCGCGCGAGGACCGGCCCGAAGTCCTGGGTGCCCAGCGGCACATACATCTCGTCACAGACCTCGCCGCCCAGTTCGCGCAGATAGCGGTGGGCGGCACGGGCCGACGAGCGGGGCCAGACGTAGTCGTCGCCCACGATCGTCCAACGGCGGATGTCCAGTTCGCTCGCGAACCACCGCAGTGCGGGCCGCAGTTGACGGTTCGGGGTCTCACCGGTGAGGAACACGCCGGGGGAGCGCTCACCGCCCTCGTACAGCGCCGTGTAGACGTAGGGCACCCGGCCGTCGATGCGCGGGGCGACGACCTCGCGGACGGCGGAGATGTGCCAGCCGGCCACCGCGTCGACGACGCCTCCGGAGATCAGTGCGTCGACCTCCGCGGCCACCTGCTCGGGAGGCGCGCCGCCGTCGACGAGTACCAGGCGGACCTCCCTGCCCAGCACGCCCGATGCGGCGTTGACCTCCTCGGCCGCCAGCTGGGCGCAGCACTCGCAGGAGGGGCCGAAGATGCCGGCCGGGCCCTGGAGCGGTATCACCAGGGCGACATCCAGTGCGTCACGGGCCCGGTTCGCCGGGGCGCCGAGCCGGACAGACGCCTTCTCGATCATAGGCGCTCACCCTAGCCATTGCTTGCTACGAGAATATTTCACGGCGATAAGGAAAGGACTGTATCGTGGGATCACTCCATCCGTACATCACGACGACTCTGGCAGGGCGATGACCACGACCACCCCGGCGGCCGTAGCCGATCTCGACCTCGCGCGAGCGCTCACCCTCGTCGAGCGCAGCGTGGTCCTACGGCTCGGTGAGGCGCTGAAGGCCGAGGGCGGCACGCTCGAGGAGTGGCGGGTGCTGTCGTTCCTGGGCGACGGCGAAGGTCGTGCCATGACCGACATCGCCGAGTTCGCGCTGCTGTCCGCGCCCACACTGACCAAGGTCGTCGACCGCATGGTCTCCCTGAACCTCGTCCTGCGCCGGGTCGACGAGCAGGATCGGCGGCGCGTGCTGGTCTTCGCGTCCGAGCGGGGCAACGAGGCGCTGGCCCGCTGGACTGCGGCGGTCGAACAGGAACAGGAGAGCATCGTGTCCGTTCTCGGTGCGGAGGAGACGGCCCTGCTGAGGGCCTTGCTTCAGCGGGCCTCCCGACGCCTCGGCTGAGCGGTCACGCCGCACCGCATGGGTGCCGTACTCTTCCCGCCGGCCAGCTCGACGGGCAGACCTCGCGGCAGCCAGGCCAGGCGCGTCACGCCTTCCAGCAGCCCTGGCTACGGCCCGGAACCTGAACACATCGTTCCCCGACGACCTCGTATGCGCCGCCTCGATCGCGTACCTGTCGCATGTATCGTCCACCCGGTGCCAACCGCCCCACTATGGGGTGGGCGGACGGCCGTTCGCCTTGCGGAGCGGCTCCAGGGCGCGGAAGCCCCGCACATGCCCCACGCATTCATCGTGGCCGCCACCTCGGCGGTCGCGACCGATCGCCGGTGTCACCAAGTCCTTCGAGGGCGGCGCCGATGACTGGGATACCGGTCATGCCGTGCCCGTCCGCCACGATGCACGCCGCCAGAAGCACCGGCAAGAAGTCGCGGTCGGTGTGGGGTGACGTGGTCTGGTCAGTCCGTGATGACGGCGTCGCGCTTGGTCCACTCGGTGCTGTGGGCCGCCTTGTGCAGGAAGTCGGCGACGTCCGCGCGGCTGATCTTCGGGTTGCCCTTCATGGGGAGTCGGCCGCCGGTGCGGTAGGTGCCCTTGGCGGGGCCCTTGGCCAGCAAGGTCGGATAGGCCAGCGTCCAGTCCAGGCCGCTGGAGCGGATCGCCTTCTCGGAGAGGTCCTTGTTCGCGTAGATGTCCCGGAGGAACGTGCGGTACATGACCTTCTGCACCGCGCTCGCCGACCGAGCCCCCAAGGATCCCGGCGTCGTGGGTCACGGGCCGACGGGCGCCCGCTGCGGCTCACGGTCCGACGTTGGCCACACATAGGGCAGATCAGCCGGTGTGTCGGGAAACAGAGCGGCGTACACCTCGGGTTCCTTGCGGACGAGTGCCGAGCGGTGGCTTTCGTGGAAGGCCTCGTCTCCGAGCCAGGGCGGCAGTTCGCCGGCGGCGGCCAGTTGCGCCTGCTCGCGCACCGCGGTGCCGCGCCGGTGTGCGGCCAGGCCGGCGATGAGCGAGGCGGCACAGCTGTCCTGGTGTCCCTGTGCGCGCCAGACCCGGCAGATCTCCAGGCCGTACCGTACGACTGCCTCCTCGTACCCCGTCCACATCCGTACGGCCGGGTGTCTGCGCCAGCCGTAGCCGGGAACGGTCAGGCCGCGCAGCACCTGCAGGGCCTCGACCCGCTGTTTGCCCAGCCGTCGCCGGTCCAGCAGCAGGGCCGTCTCCCGGAAGTCGGGGTAGGGCAGGAAGGTCTGCATGGCTCACCTGCTCACTTCTTGCGGGCGCGCGGGCCGTGCGGTCGGCGAGGCCACCGACACCGAGGGGACCGGTGTATTCGATGGGCTCCGCGGCCTCCAGCCGGGGCAGCGCCCGGCGTGACGCCCGCAGCACCACGGACGGCAGAGCCGCGCGCACCGGTTGGGCCAGCCGCAGCCAGGCCGGCGCGTACACGGTCGTACGACGCCGCTCCAGCCCCGTCACCAGGCGCGCCGCGACCGTTTTCCACCGGGTGTACGCGCCGGGCCGGCGGGGGCATGTGGGCCCGCAGTTCGAGCAGCACCGCATACCGGTCGGCGTCGCGGATCATGTCGGTGTCGGTCCAGTTGGGATAGCCGATGCCCACGGCGACGCCCCGCTGCGCCACCTCCGCCCGCAGGGCGTGCGCGAAGGCTTCGACCCCCGCCTTGGATGCGCAGTAGGCGATTATCAGCGGAGCGGCGCCAAGCGATGCCAGCGAGGCGACCTGGAGGAAATAGCCCGCCGAGTCGAGGAGGTCCGGCAGGAACGCCCAAGCCGTGTGGGCGCTGCCGGTGAGATTGACGTCGATGACGCGACTCCAGGCAACCGGATCCGAGGCGAGGAACGGGCCCCCTTCCGCGATGCCCGCGTTCGCCACCACGGCCGAGGGCGTGCCGAGACCGGCCCGCACGGCGGCAGCCGCAGCCGCCAGCGCCTCCGGGTCCGTCACGTCTACCTCGATGGCCAGCGCCGGGCCCGGCAGGGACGCGACCACCGTGTCCAGGGCGCCCTTCTCGTGGCCGAGCAGGGCGACCCGGGCGCCGCGGTGCGCGATCTCTCGGGCCATTGCCGCGCCCAGACCGCGGGCCGCTCCGGTGACGGCGACCGTCCGGCCGGCGAGCGGGCTGCTGCGCACGGGCTGACCTACCTTCCGTCGGACATGCCTTCCTGTCGGACACTTCCGTGCCGACGGGGTGGTCGGATGCGTCTCAGGTCTCCGGGCCCTGCGGGCACGCGGCATGGTCGGTGTGGCCGTGGGTGCGGCGCTCTTCTTCCAACTCCGCCTGGAACGTTCCACGCCCGGGATGAGGTTGCGCCTCCCGCACCTCGCGCAGCTACCGTCGGGCGACCAGTCCTGGCACCCGGAACAAGAGCCGGCAAGGCATGGACCGTCGCGCGCTCCTTGCTCGCACGGGACTACGACTCGTAGTGGAGGAGCCACCGGTGATCCCCGGATCCGAGTCGGCCGGTTTCGCCGGCGCAGGGCCAGCCCTCCGGCGGACTGAACCGTCCGGTCGTGCCGGGCGGCAGCGAGACATCCACCGCCAGAGTCGTGCCGCTGATCGACCAGGCGACGGATGCCGGGCCGTAGGGAGTGGCGATGGACGCGGCGGCGGAGGTGAGGCCGCCGCCGGGGCGCGGGGCGATCTCGATGGTGCGGTAGCCGGGGGCGGCGGGTCGTAGTCCGGCGACGGACTGGTAGAGCCAGGCGGCGACGGCGCCGTAGGCATAGTGATTGAAGGACAGCATCGTGCCGGCCTTCTCGATGTCGATGGTTCCGTCGGGGAGGATGGCGTCCCACCGCTCCCACATGGTGGTGGCGCCCCGCGCGACCTGGTAGAGCCAGCCCGGACACTCGGTGTTGAGCAGGAGTTGGTACGCCTCGGCCGTGTGGCCTGTTCCGGTGAGGGCGGGCAGGACGAAGGGCGTACCGAGGAAGCCGGTGGCGATGCGCCCGCCGGCCGCGCGCACCAGCGCGGCAAGGGCCTCGCCCACCGCGGCGCGCTCGGCGGGCGGGGCGATACGGAATGCGAGGGCGAGCGCGCAGCCGGTCTGGGTGGTGCGGGCATGGTCGCCCCACTTGCGCCAGGCGGCCTCGGCGGTACGTCGGTGCAGGGCCGCATACCGTTCGGCGTCGCCGACGTGGCCGAGTTCGCGGGCCGCGTCGGCGAGCAGGCGGGCGCTGTGGGCGACGAAGGCGGTGGCGCCGTAGGCGGAGTCGGTGGTGGCGCGTGCCGGGTCCTGCGGTGGGGCGGCCGGGTCGAGCCAGTCGCCGAGTTGCGCGTTGCCGCTCCAGGTCCCGTCGTCGTCCAGCCGGCCGGCGGTGAAGTCGACCCAGGCACGCATCGCCGGGTAATGGCGGCCGAGGAGGCTGAGTCGGCCGTAGGCGTCGAAGAGCGCGGTGGGCACTACGGTCGCGGCGTCGCCCCAGCCCGCGGCGGTGCCGGCGAACGGCAGCTCGCTCGGCGGGAGTTCGCCCAGGTCCACGTCGGGGATCACCATCGGGACCGCGCCGTCGGGGCGCTGTTCGACGGCGAGGTCGGTGAGCCAGCTTTCGAGGAAGGCCCGGCTGTCGAAGGTGGCGCACGCGGTGGGGGCGAAGGCCATGATGTCACCGGTCCAGCCGAGCCGTTCGTCGCGCTGCGGGCAGTCCGTGGGCACGGCGAGGAAGTTGCCGCGCTGGGAGCGGACCACGTTGGCGTACAGGGCGTCGACGCGTTCGTCGGAGCAGTGGAACTCGCCGATGCGGCGCAGGTCGCTGGCTACGACTGCCACCTCGACCTGCCTGATCGTGACGCCGGGGGAGGCGTCGATCTCGGCGTGGCGGAAGCCGTGGAAGGTGAACTCCGGCTCCAGTTCGGTCGTGCCGCCGGCCAGGGTGTACTGGTCGGTGGCGCGTGCGCCGCGCAGGATGCTGGTCAGCAGGCGTCCGTCACCGTCGAGGACTTCCGCATGCCGGACGGTGATGGTGCTCCCGGCCGGTCCGTCTGCGCGGAGCCGGAGCCAGCCGGTGATGTTCTCGCCCGCGTCGACGCTGATCGTGCCGTCGGGCAGGCTGTGCCGCTCGGGTTGGATGACCCGCACCACGCGCACGGGCGGGTGGGCCCGCTGGATCAGTCCGGTGGGCAGCGGGAGTGCGGCGGCCCGTTCCCAGCCGCGGTCGTCGAAGCCCGGTAGCCGCCAGCCGTGCGGTTCCCGGCGCAGGTCGCGTTCGCAGCCGTCGTACAGGTCCGCCGCCCGCAGGTCGCCGTAACCGCCCCGCCACCGCTCGTCGGTGCCGACGGTGACCGTGTCGCCGTCGGCCAGGGTGACTTCGAGCTGTGCCAGCAGGGTGGAGGTGTCGCCGTAGACGTCGCGGTTCTTGTGCCAGGTGAGATGGCCCCGGTACCAGCCGTCGCCGACCGTGGCGGACAGCACGTTCCGGCCGGGTGCGAGGAGGCCGGTGACGTCGTACGTGGCGTACAGGAGCCGGTTGGGGTAGCTGGTCCAGCCCGGTTCGAGCAGGTCGTCGGCGACGAGGCGGCCGTTGACCGCGGTGCGGTGGACGCCCAGCGCGGTCACGTAGAGCCGCGCGGATGCCGGCTCCGCCGGGAGATCGAACTCCCGGCGGAGCAACGGCACGGGGCCGGGGGAGGTGCGGCCCCGGTCACTGGGGACGTGGACGGGGCGGGCCGTCCAGTCCGTGTCGTGGAGCAACGCGGCTTCCAGACGGGCCGGTTCGCTCCATTGCGTCCACCCGAGGTCGGTGCGGACACGGACGCGCCAGTGCCGTACCGCCCGGCTGCGCAGCGGTGCGGCAGGCCAGGGGTGGTCGGTCACCACGTCGGCCGCGATCTCCCCGCTGGAGGTCGCGTCGCTGAAGGACCGGTCGGCGGCCACCTGGATCTCGTAGGCGTGCTGCAGGACGCCCGGCCGGTCGCTGGTCAGCGACCAGGACAGGCGGGGTGCGGGATGCGGGGTGGCCACGAGACCGGAGTCGTCCGCGGTGCACAGGCCGGTGACCCTCGTGCTCGTGTCCGTCGTGCTCGCGTCCGTTGTGGCGGCGTCCGTCGTCCGGGGCGGCTCGAAGGGTGACGTGGTCATGACTGGAGGTGCTTCCGCAGGAATCGCAGCGTGGACCGGTGCAGGGTGGAGCGGTGCGGGACGGACCCCCACCCGTGGTCCGCGCCTTCCACGATCTGGAGCTCCGCATTGCCGTCGTAGTGGTCCAGATAGCGGCGCGCGTACTCGAGGGGAGCGATGTCGTCCTTGTCGCCGTGCAGGATGTGGACCGGGCCGGTGTAGGCGCCGGACCGTCCGTAGACGTCGAGTCCGGCGATGTCGTCGACGAGCGCGGAACTCATCCGGTGTCCATCGGCATCGAAGTAGCCCTTCTCCTCGATCTCCGCCGCGAGACTGCGCCCCTTCAGGTAGCCCCTGCCGATCTCGAACGGGGCGACCGCGGCCGGGGACCACAGGCACAGCGCGCGGATGTCCGGTGTCTCGGCGGCGACGATGCCGGCGACCACACCTCCCATGCTCATACCGACCAGGCCGATGCGCTCGGGGGCGACGAAGTCGAGGGCGCGGGTCGCTTCGAGGATCGCCCGGGTCTCGGCGATCTCGCCGCTGATGGTCACGTCGAAGAAGTCGCCGTCGCTCTCGCCGTGGCCCGAGAGGTCGAAGCGGACCGAGGCGATGCCGTTGGCCTCCAGCAGCCGGGACATCGCGACGAAGTCGGGCAGTTCGAGCCGGTTGGAGGTGAAGCCGTGGACGAACACCGCGGTGGGCCAACGGGTTTGGGCGGGCCCCTCGGGGATGTGCAGCGTGGAGCGCAGCGTCAGGCCGTTGTGGGGGAAGTCGTGATGGCGGATCACGCGACTGCCTTTCGGGTCGGGTCGGGTGCGGGGGAAGTTAAGAGGCCGGCGTACGACTGCGGCGCACCGCCGCGATCAGCACCGCGGCGGTGGGGTCGTTGACCAGGCGGGCCCGCCCCCGGAGCCGGAGCCATGTTGAGCCGGAACCACATTGAGTCAGAGCCACGTTGAGCCGGAACCACGTTGCTCGTTCGCATCACTTAAACGTGTAGGTATTCTGAGCGGGCAAGCTATCCGCAGTCGCGGGCTTTGACAAGAGGTCTGCGGAAGGGGGGACCCATGGCAGGCGGATCCGGCCGAAGACGCGTGACCAGTGCGGATGTCGCGAGGGAGGCCGGGGTCTCCCGGGCGACGGTGAGCTACGTCCTCAACGCCACCCCGCATCAGAAGATCCCCGAGGTGACGCGGGGGCGGGTGTGGGCCGCGGCGGACCGGCTCGGCTACGCCCCCTCCGCCGCGGCGCGTTCATTGCGCACGGGACGCTCGAACATCGTGCTCGGGCTGTTGCCGGACTGGCCGATCGGACATGTCCTCGGGCGGCTCGTCCAGCAGCTGACCAACGCCTTCGCCGAACACGGGCTGACGTTTCTCGTCCACTCCTCGGCGCACTCCACCCGGCCCCTGCGGGAGATCTGGAAGACCGTGACACCCGCGGCCGTTCTGGCGCTGGGCGAGTTCCCCGAGGCCGAGGCCGGCGCCATGCGGGCGGCGGGAGTCCAGGTCGTCGCGGCGGTGCACGGCTCGGCACGGCACCCGCACCGGCCTGCTCTGATGGCGGAGGAACCGATCGGCGCGGCGCAGGCCAGGCACCTGGTCGCCTCTCACCACCGGCTCGGCTACGCCTGCCCTGATCTGGGCAGGCTCGGCAACCTGGCCCGGTCGCGGCTGGACGGCGTGCGCAAGGTGTGTGCCGAACTCGGCATTCCGGAGCCGGATGTGCGCGCTGTCCCCTTGGAGCCGGACGGTGCCGTGGAAGCGGTGCGGGCATGGCTGGGCGCCGATCCGCCGGTGACGGGGATCTGCGCGTTCAATGACGAGGTCGCCCTGTCCGTGCTGCTCGCCCTGCGGTATCTCGGGCTGCGGGCCCCGCAGAACCTGTCCGTGATCGGCGTCGACGACATTCCGGGCGCGGCACTGGCACAACCGCCGTTGACCACGGTCGTACGTGACA
The DNA here is from genome assembly GCF_040607335.1 of Streptomyces sp. NPDC005303. Taxonomy (NCBI): domain Bacteria; kingdom Bacillati; phylum Actinomycetota; class Actinomycetes; order Kitasatosporales; family Streptomycetaceae; genus Streptomyces; species Streptomyces sp. NPDC005303. The sequence continues at coordinate 90,148 of NZ_JBEXGM010000025.1, forward strand.
CCGACACCGTCGCACGAAGGCTGGCCCGCCGCATCGTCGACGCCCTCGACGGCGAGCAGGTCCCCGCTGATCCCGTCCAGGACCTGCTCAGGGTGCAGGTCCGGGTGTCCGCCTGACCGGGTCCGCCGGCACGACCTCTCGCGGACCCCTTGCGCAACGCGGCCGACACGGTTAATTTACCGGCCATCACACTTAAACGTGTAAGCCACTAGCAGGCCACGAACGTCCTTCGCCCGACTCGGGGCGGAGTGGTCCAGGGGCGGCTCGTACCGCCCATGAATCGGTCAGCCGCCGCCCCGACACGGCGGAACTGCCGGAACTCCCCGCATGCGCACCGGCCGACCAGGCCGCACCGCGCCGAATCCGCCGCCGACCGAGTCACCCGCCCCTTCCCGTCCTCCCCGTCCTCCCCGCCCTTCCCGCCCTCCTTGACCAACGGAGATCTCGATGAAGAGAAGAACCGTCCTCCAAGCCTCGATCGGCGTCGTGACCACACTCGCGCTCGCCGCCTGCAGCGCCGGCGCCGGCAACACCGGAGGCAGCGGTGGTTCCGGCTCCGCGAACCTGACGATCGCTCTGAACTCGGCGCCCAACAGCCTGGACCCCGCGCAGGTCGCCGTCGGGCCCTTCCTGAACTACATGGACCCGGCCTATGCGTCACTGCTGAGCCGCAAGGCCGACGGCACCCTTGGGGCCGGGCTGGCCGACAAGTGGGGTTATGTGGGCAGCGGGAACACCAAGTTCCAGCTCAGCCTGCGCAAGGGGGCGAAGTTCGCCGACGGCACGCCGGTCACCGCCAAGGACGTCATCGACTCCCTCACCTACTTCCAGAAGGGCAGCGGACCCGGCGGGGCCTACTACCGTCCCCTGACCTTCGCCGCTCCGGACAGTTCCACCGTGGTGGTCAGCAGCCCAACGCCCAACCCCGACATGGGCGCGCTGTTCTCCCCTGAGTTCATGGGCGGCGCGATCATCAGCCCGGCGGGACTGAAGGACCCGAAGAAGCTGGCCTCCACGACCTTCGGCGCCGGGCCGTACGTCCTCAGCCCCCAGCAGTCGGTCTCCGGCGACCACTACGTCTACCTGCCGAACAAGAACTTCTACGACCAGGCCGCCATCCACTTCAAGAAGATCACCGTCCGCGTGATGCCCAACGTCAACTCGCAGGCCCAGGCCCTGAAGTCCGGGCAGATCGACCTCATGTACGGCACCCCGGACGTGGCGCCGACCGTCACCGGCGACAAGTCGCTGACCACCATCCAGACCCCCACCACGTGGGCAGGCCTGTATCTCCTGGATCGCGAGGGCACCGTCGTCAAGGGACTGCGCGATGTGCGTGTCCGCCAGGCCCTGAACCTGGCCATCGACCGGGCCGCGATCACCAAGGCCGTCTACGGCGACTACGGCAAGCCGCTCTCCCAGCCGGCGATGCCCGGCTACGACGGCTACAGCCCCGACGCCGAGAAGACGTACGCGTACGACCCCGCCAAGGCCGAACAACTGCTGAAGGCCGCGGGATACGAGAAGCTCACCATCCCGGTGAACTACGGATCGTTCGACCCATTGACGACCAAGATGCTCCAGGCGGTGCAGGACCAGCTCGCCAAGGTGGGCGTGACCCTGAAGCTGAAGGCCGCCGCCAACTTCGGCGGCTGGATCAACGACCTGCTGTCGAAGAAGTACGCGGCGACCGTGCTCTCGCCCGGCCAGGGTGGTGGTGAGAACTTCTACGCGCAGCAGTCGGGGTTCACCAAGACGGGCATCATGAACGTCTTCGGCGTGGGCGACAACGACGTGGATGCCGCGTTCACCCGGCTCGCCAAGTCGGACCCCCAGTCCAGTGGCGCGGCGGCCAAGGAGCTCACCGATGTGATCGTGCGCAAGGCACTCGCGCTGCCGGTGTCCGCGACCGACACGATCGCGATGTACAACAACAAGCTGCGCGGAGTGAAGTTCGGGGTGGGCACCGCCCAGTTGACCTCGAACGTCACTTGGACCTCTCGCTGACGAGGACAGATGCTTCCCATCATTCTCCGCAGGCTGGCGCTGTCCCTCCCGCTCCTGGTGGTGGTCTCGGCGATCACCTCCCTCCTGGAGTCGTTCGTGCCGGGTGACCCGGCACGAACGGTCCTGGGCGTCAACGCCACGAAGGAGCAGTACGAGGCGCTGAGGTCGGCGCTCCACCTGGACAAGCCGTTCGCCGAGCAGTACTGGCTGTACCTGCGCGACGTCCTGCACGGTGACTTCGGCAGCTCGCTGTTCAGCGGCGAGTCAGTGACGGGGACGATCGGGCAACGCCTGCCGGTCACACTGACGCTGGTGATCGGGGCGACCGTGGTCTCGACCCTGGTGGGCGTCCTGCTCGGGGTGTACAGCGCGACGCGGGGCCGGTTCGCCCGCCGCCTGATCGACGTGGTGTCCCTGCTGGGCAGCGCCCTGCCCAACTTCTGGCTCGCGCTGATGCTCGTATCCCTGTTCGCGGTCAAGTTCGCCGTCTTCCCGGCCACCGGGTACACCCCGTTCGCCCAGTCACCGGGGCAGTGGGCGGCCGGACTCGTACTGCCCGTGATCGCCCTCTCGATCGGCGGTGTCGCCCTGATCTCCAAGATCACCCGCGACGCGATGCTGTCCACGCTGGCGCTCGACCACATCAGAACGCTGCGCGCCTCCGGCCTCCGGCCCGCGTCCATCGTCTGGAAGCACGCGCTGCGCAGTTGCGGGCTGCCGGTGGCCACCGCGATCGGCCTCACCATGATCGCGTACATCCCCGGCACGATTCTCGTCGAGAACGTCTTCACCCTGCCCGGGCTGGGCACGACGGTCGTGGACGCGACCAACCAGCACGATCTGCCGGTCGTGCAGGGCGTCGCCATCACGTTCACGGTGCTGGTGATCGCGATCAACCTTCTCGTCGACGTTCTCTACAGCCTCCTGAACCCGAAGGTGCGTGTGGCATGACCGCTGCAGATCCGCCCCTGAACGGGCCGTCACGGAAGTGGGCCGGACCCTTCGCCGGGATCTGGCGCCGACCTCTCACCGCGGCGGCACTCGTCGTGGTCCTGACGGTCACCGTCGCCGTGATCCTCGCCCCGCTCCTGGCACCGCACCCGCCACTGGCCCAGGACCTGCTCCACGCGCGCGGCGGACCGTCGGCCGGCCACCCGCTGGGCACCGACGACCTCGGCCGTGACGTGCTGAGCCGGTTGCTCTACGGCGGCAGGCCGGCCCTGCTGGGGGTGGCGATCGCCGTGATCGTCTACATGTTCCTCGGGATGTGCCTCGGCGTCCTGGCCGGCTATCTGCGTGGCTGGACCGACCGGGTCATCGTGGCCCTGATGGACGTCATGCTCTCCGTCCCCGTGGTCATCCTCATGCTGGCCGTCCTGGCGATCTTCAGTCAGAGCAACGTCGCCGCCATGATCACGCTCGGAGTCCTCTCCTCCGCCGGCCTCGCACGGGTCATCCGCAGCTCGTGCATCGCGCTGCGGGAGGAACTCTTCGTGGACGCCGCCAAAGTCTCCGGGCTCAGCTCCGCACGGATCATGGCACGGCATATCTTCCCCGGCCTGGTGGGATTGCTGCTGGTCCAGGTGTGCCTCTTCTCGGGCATCGCCCTCATGGTGCAGACCGGCCTCGGGTTCCTCGGCCTGGCCACGCCTCCGCCCGCTCCCAGCTGGGGCGGCATGGTCGGAGAGGCCTCGCAGGTCATGCAGCAGACCCCGTACCTGCTGTTCGTCTCCGGCGGCCTCATCGGCCTGATGTCCGTCGCCTTCGGCCTGCTCGGCGACGGACTGCGCGACCTCGACCAGGACCGGAAGCGGGGGACGGGCGGCGGCCGGTCGCGGCGGCCGGTGCCCGTGACGATCGCCAGGCACACCGCCGAGGTGTCGGACACACCGCCGGACGAAGGTGTGCTCGCCGTCCGCGACTACTCCATCGCCTTCGCCACCGCGCAGGGCCCGCGCACCGTCGTCGACTCCATCAGCTTCACGGTGAACGCCGGCGAGATCTTCGGTCTCGTGGGCGAATCCGGAAGCGGTAAGACCGTGACGGGCCTGTCGCTGCTCGGGCTGCTCGCCCCGGGCGGCACGGTGACCAGCGGCTCGGCCTGGCTGGCCGGGGCCCGGATCACCGGTCTGCCGGAGCGGGAACTCCAGCGCATCCGTGGCAGCGAGATCGCCCTGGTGTCACAGGAACCCATGGTGGCGCTCGACCCCTACTTCACCGTCGGCTCCCAGTTGGGCGAGGTCATCCGCCGCACCGGCACGGTGTCGGGCGGGAAGGCGGCTGTGCAGCAGCGGATCCGCGAACTGCTGACCAGTGTCCACCTGCGCGATCCGGACGACGTCGCACGTCGGCACCCGCATGAGCTGTCCGGCGGAATGCTCCAGCGGGTCGCCATCGCCATGGCGCTGGCCGGGTCTCCGAAGGTGCTGATCGCCGACGAGCCCACCACGGCCCTGGACGTCACGGTGCAGGCGGGCGTCCTGGACCTGCTCAGGACTCTGCGCGACGAACGCGGCATGGCGATCGTCCTGATCACACACGACCTCGGAGTGGTGGCCGACAGCTGTGATCGCGCGATCGTGATGGAGAAGGGCCGGATCGTGGAGGAGGGCTCGGTCGAGGACATCTTCTACCGGCCCGAGCACCCGTACACCAGGAAACTCATCGAAAGCACCCCCAACATCGCTCGGACCGAGGGCAGGATCGCGTGACCGGAACTCCCGTACTTCAGATCGACGGGCTTGCGGTTCGCTACCCGTCCCATGGCTTCCGCAAGCCCCCGACCACGGTCATCGAGAACGTGTCGTTCGAGGTCGGCCGGGCCGAGACGGTGGCGCTGGTGGGCGAGTCCGGCTCGGGGAAGACCACCATCGGCAGGGCCGTGCTGGGACTGACCCCGGTCAGCGCCGGGCGCGTGCTGCTCGGCGGGCGGGACATCACCCGTCTCACCGGCCGTGCCCGCCGAGCCCTGTCCACCGATCTCCAGGCGATCTTCCAGAACCCCTACGGATCGCTGAACCCAGCGCTGCCCGTGGGCCGGACACTGGCCGAGCCCCTGCTCGCCGGCTCTGCACGCTCACCTCGCGAGGTCCGCACGCACATCGCCGGTCTGCTGCGCCGCGTCGGCCTGCCCGAGGACGCGGGCGACCGCTACCCGGCCCAGTTCAGTGGAGGCCAGCGCCAGCGCATCGCCATAGCCAGAGCGGTGGCCCGGGAGCCCAGGATCATCATCTGCGACGAGCCGACCAGCGCCCTCGACGTCACCACCCAGGCCGCCGCCCTGGATCTCCTGGCCGAGCTCCAGGCCACCCTCGGCTGCGCGTACCTGTTCATCACCCACGACCTCGCCGTCGTCAAGCAGTTCGCGGCACGGACGCTGGTGTTGCAGCACGGACGCATCGTCGAGGAGGGAGCGAGCGCCGACGTCTGCGACAAGCCGCAGCACGAGTACACCCGGCGACTGGTGGCGGCCGCGCCCGTCCCGGACCCGGTCCTGCAGCGTCGCCGCCGTCAGCAGCGCACGGAGGTGGAAGCAACCGCTTGACGAGTCGGCCGGCCCCCCGGCTGCCGGCGCTGTCGGGAGGAGCAGCCTCCGGTCGTGTGCCACCGCGTCATGGAGGGGATCAAGCGCTACGGGCTCCGGTGCGAGGCCTATGGTGATGTCCGCGGAGTTGGCAGCCCACGAAGAATGGCGAGGCGTGCCGAACGGCCGACAGGCTGAGCCACCGCCCTGCCGTGCGGATCCGCACCGGTCGTGGCAGGAGGCCGACGAAGCGCTCCAGCCGTCGGCCGGGACGATTCGGGCCCACGGCCGTTCGGTCGGAAATCCGATTCGGCGCGATTCCTCGTCAGAGTAACCGCGCTGCTTCGGCCCAGGGCAGGATGCTCGAGACGTTCTTCGTGCAGTCGCGGTACGGCTCAGAAGGGTGGCGTGCCATGCGACGACGTGCTGGCCGTTCGCCGAACAGGCAAGCGCTCGTATCACCCAGGCCGGCGACAGGCAGCCCCGTTGCGCCGCAGGTCGGGCACCTCCTCTGCGACGCCGTGCTCAGCTTCTTCCGGCCAGGAGTCATGGCCACCGGCCCTCTTCGGAGCGGACCCGGCAGCAAACCTCACCACGGGCAGAGCTCCCAGTTGCGCGAACTGACGTTGCTTCGGCGCGGATCGAGTCAGCCCCAGCCATCCCCGAAGGCCCCCGTATCGCTCAGGCGGATTCGCGGACTCGGATCAGGAGCTCGTCGCGGAGGGGCTCGGTGGGGATCTCCTTTCCCCCGAGCGTGTCGACGACCCGGCGAGCGAGGCCCCGTGCGATGGCGTCGGTGTCGCGCACGACCGTGGTGAGCGGTGGATGCGCCAGCGAAGCGCCAGGGATGTCGTCGACGCCGATCACGGCCAGGTCCTGCGGAGCACGCAGTCCCAGGTGGGTCATGCCTGCCAGCACGGCCAGGGCGACATTGTCGTTGAACGCACAGATTCCCGTCACCGGAGGGTCGGCGGCGAGCCACGCCTTCACCACTTCGGCGGCGCCGGGCGCATCGAGGGGTACCGTCCGGACGTCCGGCTCCGGGAGGTCCCATTCGGCGCAGACCTTGCGGACACCGTCCAGTCGGGGCTGGGCCAGGACGTCGAGTCCCGGCAGGTCGGGGTAGGCGTAGCCGAGCCGGCGGTGGGGTGCCGCGAGATGCCGAGCCTGCAGCGCGCCGATCGGCTGTTCGGACACCAGAGAGGGTCCGGGCTCACCCCCCAGCGACCCGTGCATCCCCATGACCACTTCGATGCCGGCCGCCCGCATCGCCTCGGCCTCCGGTTCGGCGAACTCCTGCAGGGCCAGCACCGCCGCCGGCGTCATGGCCTTCCAGATGTCCCGCAGGGGGCGAGCGGGATGAGCCGACGAGTGCACCACGAAGGTCAGTCCGTGCTCGGCGAAGGCGTTGGTCAACTGCTGGATGAGCCGCCCGAGGACATGCTCGATGGGCCAGTCGGGCAACAGACCGAGGACGATCTCCGAGCGCCCCGTGCGCAGGGCCCGCGCCGCGGCCGAGGGCGCGTAACCGAGCCGGCCGGCCGCGTCCCACACCCGCTGCCGCGTGGCCTCGGCAATCTTCTGATGTGTCACACCATTGAGGACATAACTCACCGTGGCTCGCGAGACACCGGCCTCCCGCGCCACATCCGCGCTGGTCACCCGCCTGCCCTCGGACACCCCGGCCCCCACTGCCCTCAGTCGCACCTCTTGTCAAAGCCCACGGCCGCGGTTAGCTTACCCGCCAGATCACTCAACTGGCACGCGTAAGTGAAACGAGTAGGTCGTCGCCGCCCTGATCACAGCCGGTCGGACGTCCGTCGCAGCCAGGCCCGTCAACCCTCCCCACCCCCAGCGCCGATGCTCGACGAGGAGGACGAATGTCCGGCATCAAGGACACACCGCGAAGCCCCTGGAAGACCGCGGTCCTGGCCGGCATGGCCTCGTATCTGGACGCCGGGGCTCTGGTGACGTCGGGCATGGCGATCGGCGGTTACTACGCCTCTCCGCTCCAGCTCGGTACCGGGACCATCGGTTCCCTGCTGGGACTGCAGACCCTGGCATTCGCGGCCGGTGCGCTGTTCGGCGGCCGGCTGGGCGACCGCTTCGGCCGCCGGATGATCTTCACCAGCTCGCTCGTGATCTACGCGGCCGGCGTCCTGCTGCTCCTCGTGGCGGCGGGACCCGCCCTGCTCTACGCCGGTGTCGTGGCCACCGGTCTGGCCATTGGCGCGGATCTGCCCGTCTCGCTCGCCCTCGTCAACGAGGAGGCACCGCCCGGAAAGAAGGGCACCATGGTGGTCCTCTCCGGCATGCTCTGGCTCGCCGGCATCGTGGCCGTGCTGGGCCTGAGCTCCTTCATGGGAGTTCAGGGCATGCTCGGGGGCCGGATCCTGTTCGCCCATCTGCTGGTCGTGGCGGTCGCCGTACTGCTGCTGCGCCTCACCCTCGGCGAGTCGGCCGAGTGGACAGCCGCGCGCCGGGCCGCCGACACGCACACGACCGCCCGCAGCGAGACCGTCGAGTTCAGCCGCGTCCGCGATCTCTTCCGGACGCCGACGGTGTACGCCCTGCTCGCGACGGGCCTGTACTACGCCACCTGGAACCTCGGCGCGAACACCCTCGGCCAGTTCGGCACCTTCCTGTGGACCGCTCTGGCCGACGGAGAGGTCGCGCAGTACTCCCGGCTGACCCTGATCGGACTGCCGCTCGGCTTCGTCGCCGGCCTGTTGTTCATGCGGGTGGTCGACAAGCCGGCCCGGCACCTGTGGTTCGCGGCCGGGTCGGCGCTGATCGCCCTGGCCTGGGCGCTGCCCGCGCTGCTGGGACCGGGCAAGGTCACCCTGGTCGCCGTCATGCTCATATCGGGTCTCGGCAACTCCTTCGCCGGTGAGTCCGTCTACAAGGTCTGGTCGCAGGAGCTCTTCCCGACCCTGCTACGGGCCACCGCCCAAGGGGTCACGATGGCCTTCACCCGGGCCGTGGCCGGTCTGGCCGCGCTGGGCACTCCCGCCTTCGCCCTGGGCCATGCCCGCCTGATGTTCGGCACGCTGTTCGGCCTGACGCTGGCCGCGGCGTTCATCGGCCTGGCATGGGTGCCCCGCCTGCCCACGGCTCTCCGGCCCGGAGCGAGCACACCGGACATGCCCGGATCCGAGACGACCGCAGAAGCAGCCGCGTGAGTGGTCATGGCCGGGAGCCGACGGCATCCGGCCTCTCTCGATCTGCAGGCACACCCTGACCCGGAGGTGAGGACGCGGCGACCAGGTGCCGCCGACATCGGGCGACGGATCGTAGTCGCGGCCAGAGCCCGGCAAGGGTCCCGCTGTGGCAGGACCGCACGTTCCGGGCTCCGTGGATCACAACTCCCCGTTGCGACTCCCCGCACCACATCCGGTGAATCCCATGCCCACGCGTCAGATACAGGAGAACCAACGGCCATGATTCCCCCGCCCTTCGACCCTGAACTTGCCGCACACCTTGCAGCGATCAATGACTGGCTGCCGCCGACGATCACCGCGGACATGATCCCGGCCGGGCGGGAGCCACAGACCGGCTCGTTCGCGCCTCCGACGAACGAGGAGCTGGCTCGTGACGGTCTCTTCGAGGTCGAGGAGCGGGCCGTACCAGGGCCGCCGGGCGCGCCGGAAGTGCCGCTGCTGATCTGCCGGCCCACCGGCGCGACCGATCCACGCCCGATCCTCTACAACATCCACGGCGGCGGCATGGTGACGGGAACCCACCGGCTGGGGATCCCTCTCGACTGGGCCGAGGAACTGGGCCTGGTCGTGGTGTCCGTCGAGTACCGGCTCGCCCCCGAGCACCCGCACCCGGCCCCGGTGGAGGACTGTTACGCGGGCCTTCTGTGGACGGCCGAGCACGCCGAGGAGATGGGCGGTGACCCGGACCGCATCATCCTGGCGGGCGGCAGCGCGGGCGGCGGGCTCACCGCGGCGCTGGCGCTGCTCGCCCGCGATCGCAAGGGCCCGCGCGCGATCGGCCAGGTACTCATGTGCCCGATGCTCGACGACCGCAACGACACCCCGTCCGCCCGTCAGATGGCGGGCCTGGGCGTGTGGGACCGCACCTCCAACGAGACCGGCTGGAGTGCCGTGCTGGGTGAGGCGCGCGGCACCGCCGACGTCTCGTCGTACGCCGCCCCTGCCCGCGCGGACGATCTGTCCGGTCTGCCTCCGGCGTTCATCGACGTGGGCTCGGCGGAGACCTTCCGCGACGAGGACATCGCCTACGCGAGCCGCATCTGGCAGGCGGGCGGCATCGCCGAGCTGCATGTGTGGCCGGGAGGCTTCCACGGGTTCGACGACCTGGTGCCTCAGGCCGCCCTCTCCGCGGAGGCCCGCGCGGCCCGGCTCCGGTGGTTGCGCCGACTGCTGGGCGAGTGACCGGGGGAGGGGACCTCGTGCGGCGTCGGCGGACAGTGTCTGCTGGGAGACATGGCCCAAGGCGCCGACCGTTTGCGGATGCGGAGGCCGGACGTCTCCTGCGAGCAGCCGCACGAGGCTCGCCCGCAGCTGCCCTCCAGGTGCCGGCCTCCAGCGACGGAGCCATGCCCGGGTGACCTCGCCCGGTACGCGGCGGACCGTGCTCAACCCTTCGGTTGGACTTCTCCACTTGTTCCCGTGGAGTCCCGCTCTTCGCGGAAGGGTGCGGTGGTCCGGCGCGGCACCAGGGTGGGCGAGAGTTTGACCTGGACCGACGGCTTGTCGCGGTCGGCGATCCGCTCGAGGAGGAGACGGGCGGCGTTGTCACCGATCTCGCGGCCGGCCTGGTCGACGCTGGTCAGTGAGATCGGGCCGAGCGCGGCGAAGGTCGTGTTGTCGTAACCGGCCACCGAGATGTCACCGGGCACGGAGACCCCGGCCTCGGTGAACGCCTCCAGCATTCCCATGGCGACGATGTCCGCTCCGGCGAACACGGCTGTGGGCCTGCGGGGGCGCGTGAGCAGTTCCTTGGCTCCTTGGAGACCGCCCTGCGGTGTGTAGCTGGTCGAGACGACGTCGATCTCCTCGGAGAGCCCGTGGGACCGCATGGCACGCCGGTACCCTTCGGCGCGCTGCGCGTTGGGCATCTCCTCGAGCCGCGTCGGATCGGTTTCGCGGTGCTCGACGTGGGCGATGCGACGGTGCCCGAGGCCGGCGAGGTGACCGACGACCAGGGCCGCACCTGCCATGTCGTCGTCGTTCACGGTGTCGTACGCGGCGGAGTGCCCGTGACGGCCGACGATCACCACCGGTACGACGGAGGCCAGATGCTCCAGGTGGGAGCGCGGTGAGACGGGCGCGACCAGGATGAGGCCGTCCATCCCCCGGTCGATCATGGCTTCGGTGACCCGGGCTTCCTCCTTCTCCCCGTTGCACCCCGGCCCCAGGAACACCTGGTAGTCGGTTTCTTCGAGGCGGCTGGTGATCCCGTCGAGGATCTCGGGGAAGAAGGGGTTGCGGATGTCGGGCAGCATCACGCCGAGGGTGTACGTCTGCCCGCGCAGGCCACGCGCTGCCGCGAGGGGCCGGTATCCCAGTTCGTCGATCGATCGACGGACCTTCGCCCGCATCTCGGGACTGGCTCCGTAGGCGTTGCGCAGCACCTTGGACACCGCGGTCGTGGACACCTGGGCGTGACGCGCGACGTCGACGATGGTGACGCGGCGAGACGGTTCTGACGTCGCCATCCGACATCCCTCCGATCCTGTGGGAAACGTTGCACACAGTGTCTAGGGGCGAATGTGCAGTTCAGTAGGCGTCCAGGTCAAGTCTCACGGGCTGATTCGCCGTAACACTCGCGCATCGTGCACGGCATCTTGACGTCACCCGGGACGCTCTCTAGGGTCTGGCAACACCCGTTGGGAAACGTTACCCACGACCTCGCCCACTCGGGCCACCACACCTCCAGAGAAGCAGAAGCCGGCAGACGTCTCACCGGACCGTGTCGGCCGCGCCCTCATCGGCTGATGTATTGAATCGTTTCAAGGAAGTAGGTCCGCCCGTGACTCTCGCTCCGAACGACCGGCTTCCGGAGGACCACCATCGCCGGCTCCGGGATCCGGTCCCGGTCGCCCGCGCTCGCCGGGGGCGCACCACCCCGCCGTGGTGGTTCATGGCACCGGCACTGCTGCTGTTCGCCTTCGTGGTTCTGGTGCCGAGCGGGCGCGGGGTGTACTACGCGTTCACCGACTGGGACGGCCTGAGCCCCGACTTCTCGTTCGTCGGCCTGGACAACTTCGCCGACATGCTCCGCGACGCCGATGCGAGGCAGGCCGTCTGGCACACCCTGCTGATCGCCGTGTCGATCACCGTCATCCAGAACGCCGTGGGGCTGGTCCTGGCCCTCGGCGTCAACACGGCCATCAAGTCCCGCAACCTGCTCAGGGTCCTCCTCTTCGCCCCGGCCCTGATCACCCCGATCGTGACCGCCTATCTGTGGCGCAACCTGCTCGGCCCGGACGGCGCCGTCAACAGCCTGCTGAGCGCCGTCGGGCTGGACGGCCTCCGGCAGGACTGGCTGGGGAGTCCCGACCTCGCCCTGTGGGCCATCGTCGGGGTGATCGTGTGGCAGTACGCGGGCTACTCCATGGTCATCTTCCTGGCCGGACTGCAGTCGGTGCCCAAGGAGGTCCACGAGGCCGCGGCGATCGACGGCGCCGGTCCCGTGCGCCGCTTCTGGTCGGTCACCCGGCCACTGCTGGCCCCGGCGTTCACCATCAACCTGATGCTGTCGATCATCGGCGGGATCAAACTCTTCGACCAGGTGTACGCGCTGACGGGCGGTGGACCGGGGCACGCCACCGACACCATCTCGACCTTGATCTACAAGGACGCTTTCACGCTGGGCGAGTTCGGCTACAGCATCGCCCTCGCCGTGGTCCTCACGATCATCGTGGCGGTCGCCTCCACCGGTCAGTACTTCTTCCTGTCCCGGAACGAGAGGGCCGCGTCATGACCCGTTACCGCCCCCGCACCCTCGCGCTGGAACTGGCGATGATCGCCGTCGCCCTGTTCGTCGGCTTCCCGGTGTACGTCCTGGTCAACCTCGCCGTGCGCCCGGCTTCCGACACCTCTTCGCCCATCAGCCCGACCCGCTCGCCGACCCTGGACAACTTCACCCACGCCTGGCAGCAGGGCTCGCTCGGCGGGGCGTTGGCCAACAGCGTGCTGGTGACGGTGTGCAGTGTCGTCATCGTGCTGGCCATCTCGTCCCTGGCGGCCTATCCGCTGGCCCGCATCACGGCCCGCTGGTCCCGGGCGACGTATCTGCTCGTCCTCCTCGGCCTGGTCCTGCCCTTCCAGCTCGCCTCGCTGCCGCTGTACCAGACCATGCGCGATCTGGGCCTGCTCGGCAGTCCCTGGGGGCTGGTCCTGTTCTATTCCGGTCTGCAGGTGCCGTTCACCGTCTTCCTCTACGTCGGCTTCCTGCGCGCCCTGCCCCGGGACTTCGAGGACGCGGCGCTGATCGACGGCTGCACGCCGTTGCAGGGCTTCCGGTACATCGTGCTGCCGATGCTCAAACCGATCACCGTCACGGCCCTGGTGCTCAACGCGGTGGCCGTGTGGAACGACTTCTTCACCCCGCTGCTGTACCTCAGCGGCAGTGCCCAGCAGACCATGCCGGTCGCGATCGCCGGCTTCGTCGGTCAGTACGTCACCGACTGGAACCTCATCTTCGCCGCGCTGGTGATCAGCATCCTGCCCGTCCTGCTCGTCTACTTCCTGCTGCAACGCAGCATCATCAGCGGTTTCGCGGGAGGGCTGAAGGGATGACACCCGACCCCCACCCCCGCCCGCAGCCCCGCAGATCACCGAGCCCGGCCTTCTCCTCGAAGGAGTCATCATGAACACGCGCATACCCATGGCGCTGGCCGCGGCGGTCACGGCTGCCGCCCTTCTGACCGCTTGCAGCGGTGGCACCAAGGCCGGCTCCGGCGGCGGGGGTTCGAAGACCCTGACGCTCGCCTCGGTCGACCAGGGCTCGGTCGAGGACGTCGTCAAGGCGTTCGAGAAGGCCAACCCGGGCGTCAAGGTCCGCTACACCACCAGCGGCGCCGACCAGTACCAGCAGCAGATCCGCACCCAACTCTCCTCCGGCACCGCACCCGACGTGATGTCGGTCTGGCCGGGCAACGGAAACCCCGCCGCCACCTATGTCCTGGCCAAGCCGAGCTATCTGCGTGACCTGTCCGACCAGCCCTGGGCAGCCAAGATGCCCCCCGCCATCAAGAGCGTCGCCCAGTACGACGGGAAGACGTACAACGCGATCTTCGGGCAGAACGGCATCGGCGCGGTCTACAACCAGCAGGCCATGGACAAGGCGGGGCTCACCCCTCCGGACACCTGGACGAAGCTGCTGGACTTCTGCCGGGCCGCCAAGGCCAAGGGGACCCCCGCCTTCGCACTGGGCAACCAGGACAACTGGGTGACCCAGCTCGCGCTGTACTCGCTGGTCGCCACCAGCGTCTACGGCCCGGATCGCGGCTTCGACAAGAAGATGCAGGCCGGACAGGCCACCTTCGCCAAGTCGCCGTGGGCGACCGCCCTGGACAAGTACCTGACGATGGAGAAGACCGGCTGCTTCCAGAAGAACCCCCTGGGCACCAACTACGAGGCCAGCCAGCAACTCGCCGCCAACGGCAAGACCCTCGGCATCATCCAGGGCAACTGGGTCATCGCCCTCCTCAAGCAGAAGAACCCGCAGGGCACCTTCACCCTCAAGGCCCTGCCCGCCACCGACCAGCCCTCCCAGACCCTCATCCCGGCCGCCGCCGGCGCCGGTTACGGCGTCAACGCCAAGGCGAAGAACCCCGAACTGGCCCTGAAGTTCGTGAACTTCGTGATGTCGCCAAAGGGCATGACCCTGTTCGTCAAGAAGCAGGGCGGCCTGCCCTCCCTCCCGGACACGGGCTTCGCGGTCGACCCGTCGCTCACCGAGCTGTCGCAGTTCATCCAGTCGAACCGCACCGTGCCGTTCATGGACCAGCTCTGGCCCAACCCCAAGGTCCAGCAGACCATGCTCAGCGGCCTCCAGGAGATCTTCAGCGGACAGTCCACACCCGACAAGCTCCTCGCCGAGATGGACGCCGACTACAAGGCCGGGAGCTGACATCGCAGCCGTCGGCCGCTGGTCCGGCACGGCATCCCGGTACCGAAATCGCATGAACGGAGGTTTGGCATGCCCGATGTTCCGAGCGGAGCGTTGAGCCGTAGACAGGTGGTGGGCGCCATGGCCGTCCCCGCGGCCGGGCTGGCGGTGTCAGGCGTACCCGGGCTGCCCGCGCAGGCCGCCCACAGCGAACAGGAGGGCGACAGCCAGGGAGCGAGGGTGACCGGTCTCGCGGTCGACGGTCGCGAGGACAACCCGCTAGGCGTCGACGATCCCGCCCCGCGGCTGAGCTGGCGGGTGAGGGGGGCCGGCGCGGGATGGATCCAGGCCGCCTACCGGATCCGTGCGGCGCGCACGGACGCGGACCTCGGTGCAGGCCGTCTGCTGTGGGACAGCGGCCAGGTCCGTTCCCCGGCGCAGACCGACATCGCATGGCACGGTCCCGCCCTGGCCTCGCGCGACCGCGTGGTCTGGCAGGTGCGGGCGTGGAGCACCGACGGTGAGGCGACGCCGTGGAGCAGGCCCGCCTCTTGGGAGACGGGACTCCTCAAGCGCTCCGACTGGGGCGAGGCCCGCTGGATCGAACACCCGGGCCGTGCCGTCGACCAGCCCCTGCCCGTGTTCGCCCGCGCCCTTCGGGTGGACGCGGGCCGGGGGAGGGTGGTCGGGGCGAGGCTGTACCTGTCCGGCGTCGGACTGCAGGTGGCCTGGCTCAACGACAGGCCCATCACCGACGAGGTGCTCGCGCCGGGCAATTCCAACTACCAGCTCTCCGCCGAATACCGGGTGTACGACGTCACTCGCCTCGTCCATCCCGGTGACAACACCCTCGGCGTCGAACTGGGTCACGGCACGGCGCTCGTGACCCGCTCGGTCACGAATCCCGCGGCCGGCCGCACCGCCCCGTACAGCTGGTGGCAGAGTCAGTTCAAGGGCAGCGGCACCCTGGTCGCTCCGGCCACCCGGGGCGCCACCACCGTCAAGGTGAGCAGTGTGGCGGGCTACCACGTCGGCGGCACCGTCAACATCGACACCGGCGACGGCGGCGAGCGCCTGGAGTCCCGCACCATCACCGCGATCGGCACCGCGGGCGCCGAGGGCACCGGCATCACGTTCGAGCCCGCCCTCACCTCCGACCACGACAGCTCTGCCGCCGTCACGGGCTCCGGCAACTCCCTGGCGGACACCGACCCGAGCGCGGGCGCCGCAGTCACCCCACGGCTGATCGCCCGCCTGGAACTCACGAAGGCCGACGGCACGGTGGAGACCGTCGTCAGCGACCGCTCGTGGCGGACGGCCCTCGGCCCGACCGTCACGGCCAACTGGTACTCCGGCTCCGACTACGACTCCCGGCGCGAACAGCCGGCCTGGACGGCCCCCGGCGCGGACCTCGGCGAGTCGGCGAGGCGCCGCGACGGTACGGCCATGGGCTGGACCGACGCCGGGATCGCCCCGCCGCCCAACCTGACCACCGACCTGGTCTGGCGGACGGCCGAGCCACTCAAGATCGTCGACCGTCTCCGCCCGGTCGGCGTCACACAGCCACAACCCGGCATGTGGGTCTTCGACTTCGGGCAGAACTTCGCAGGATGGCCGCTGCTCGACCTCGACGGCCCGCTCCCGGCCGGCACCACGGTCACGCTCTACCCCGCCGAGTCGCTGAACGCCGACGGCACCGTCAACCAGGCGTCGATCATGGGCGGCGGCCCCGCCCGCGGTACCCACGTGTTCGCCACCTACACGACGCACGGCGACAGGCGAGGCGAGCGCTGGCACCCGCAGTTCCACTACTTCGGCATGCAGTGGCTGCAGGTGACCGGCCTGCCCGAGGGCTGGACACCGACCCGGGACACGGTGACCGGCCTGCAGATCCACGCCGACGTCCCGTCCGCCGGCTCCGTGCGGACCTCCGACGACCGGATCAACCGCGTTCACCGCATGGCCCGTTACTCGATCATGAGCAACACCATGTCCACCTTCACGGACTGCCCCGGCCGCGAAAAGCTCGCCTACCCCGCCGACTACGTCCAGCCCTTCGGATCCCTGCACCGCACATTCGGTTATGCCGCCTACCTGCGCACCATGCAGCGTCACCTGGTGGAGGGGCAGTCCAGGGCCGGCGACGGCATCGGCAACGTGGCGCTCAAGGCCCCGGTGTACGACTGGGGTTACACCGGCCGGTTCGGCGACGAGATCAACTGGGGCAACGGCATCATCCTGGTGCCCTGGCTGCTGTACGAGACGTACGGCGACACCTCGACGATGAGCCGCTACTACACACAGATGCAGGCCTTTCTCCACTACATCAGGGCCCGGAAGGCCGGCACCGGGGCGGACGCCCACATCGTGAACGCGGCCCTGGCCGACTGGATCGCCGGCGAGAACACCTCGGGCCGCATCACCGGCACCTGGGGCTACCACCAGGTCGCCGACCGCATGGCCCGGATGGCGGCGCTGATCGGGCGGGATGCCGACGCGTCCGAGTACCGCAATCTCGCGGCCAACATCAAGGACGCCTTCAACGACGCCTTCTACAACGTGGGCCTGGGCCGCTACACCGCCGAGGGCAACGAGGGGGCCGCCGGGGCGACACAGGCCGCTCAGGCGCTCGCGCTGGACGAGGGTCTGGTACCGGAGGGCGAACGCGCGAAGGTCCTCGACGCGCTGGTCGAACTGGTCCACGCGTACCGGCCGTTCGGGGGAGGGCCGCATCTCAGCGGCGGCACCATCGGTCTCGCCCCGATCGTCAGGGCCCTGCACGAAGGAGGCCGCGACGACGTCCTGTGGGACGTCCTCCAGGAGGACACCCGCCCGAGCTACGGCTACTTCATGGCACCCACCACCGCCAATCCCCACGGCCTGACGACCGTTCCCGAACAGTGGGACATGGGCAACTCCAAGAACCACATGATCCTTCTGCAGATCGAGGAGTGGTTCCACAGCGGCCTGGTGGGCATCCGCCAGGCCCGCGGCACGGCCGGCTACCGCGAGCTGGTGATCGACCCCCGGCCCGTCGGCGCACTCACCCATGCCGAAGGCGACTACCGCACACCGTACGGCGAGGTGTCCGTGCGGTGGATCCGTAAGAACGGCGGATTCCGGCTCGACGTGGAACTCCCGCCGAACACCACGGCGCGGGTCCTGATGCCCGCGGGTGACCGCGCCCCCCACCTCGTCGGCTCGGGGAAACACACGTTCACCAGCCGCGATCCCTTGCATGAATCCCGCAGCACCGAAAGGACGAAGGCGTGACCCATGAAGAGCGCAGTGCGGACGGCGCCGACCACGACGTCAGCGAGGGGACGCCTTCGCACGGACACGGCCCGGTGGTGCCTCGTCGGGCCGTGCTCGCCGCGACGGCCGGCGCCATGTCGGCAGGGGCCGGCGTCATGGGAGGTGGAACGAGCGCGGCGGCAGAGGCGGCCGGGGGTTCGGAGGGCGCCGCGGTGTGGGGACTGACCGTCGAACACCGTGCCGATCCCCTGGGCGTGGACGCGAGCAGGCCACGCTTCGGCTGGCGCATGCGGTCGGCGAGCCGCGGCCGGAGCCAGGGGTCGTACCAGATCCTCGTGGCGAGCTCTCCCGACAAACTGTCCACCGCCCGCGCGGACCTCTGGAACAGCGGGCGCGTGCAGTCTTCCGATTCGGTGGCCGTCCATTACGCCGGCGAGCCGCTCAGCGCCTCGACGCGATATCACTGGACCGTCACCGTGTGGGACACGGAGGGTCGGCCGGTCGGCGTCTCGTTCCCCGCCACGTTCGAGACGGGCCTCCTGAGCACCGACGGCGTGACCGGCTGGGACGGCGCGCAGTGGATCGGAATGAAGGGGAAAGCCCCTAATTCGGCCGGCGCCCCCATGCTGCGAACGCAGGAAACCGTCCGGGCAGACAGCCGCCACCAGGTGCGCGGGGCACGGTTGTACGTATCCGCCGTAGGCGTCTACGACGCCTACGTCAACGGAGAGCGGGTGACCGTTCCGCAGGACGGCGGCACCACGACCGAGCTGCTGCCTCCGGGCTGGACGAACTACGACGTACGCGTCAACTACATGACCTACGACGTCACGGACCTCGTGACACGGGAACGGGCGGTCACCCTCGCCTTCGTGCTGGGCAACGGCTGGTACAACGGCCGTGCCTCCGAGGGCAGTACGTACTACTCGAAGGACGGCAACGCCCTGGCGGTCAAGGCCAAGCTGCTGATCCGGTATGCCGACGGGACGTCGCAGACGGTCGTCACCGAGCCGGACGGGAGCTGGAAGGCCACGGACACCGGTCCCTACCGGGCCGACGACATCTACGACGGGCAGACCTACGACGCCCGCATGGAGCTGCCGGGCTGGACCTCGCCCGGATTCGACGACCGGGCCTGGTCGGACACGGAACGAGTCCCCTTCGAGGACAGGTACCCGCACGTGCGCCTGCTCGCCTACCCCGGTGAGACCGCGCGCTTCATGCATCGCTGGGACCGCCGGCCGCGGTCCATCACCGTCGCCACCGGGGTGACCGGACAGGACAGCAGCCCGAACGGCAAGGGCCGTATCGTCGTGGACCACGGCCGGTCGGTCGTCGACCCGGGCAAGGCCGCCACCGCCCAGGTCACCATCGGCGCCGGTGACACCGCCGTCTTCGACCTCGGCCAGAACATGGTCGGCGTGGCCCGCTACAGCCTGCGCGGACCGGCCGGAGCGCGGGTCGAGTTCAAGTTCGGCGAGATGCTCAACGACGACAGCCCCGGCGCCGACGGCCCCGAGGGCTCGCTTTACCGAGCCAACCTGCGCAGCGCCAAGGCCACCAGCACGTACATCCTCAAAGGCGATCACGAAGGGGAGACCCACCAGGACTCCCTCACCTTCTACGGCTTCCGGTACGTGTCCGTCACGGCGACCGACACCGTCACGATCACCTCCCTGACCGGAAAGGTCGCCACGTCCGCGATCCACGACATCGGTACCGTCACCACCAACGACCCCGCCATCAACCAGCTGATCAGCAACGTCCGTTGGGGCCAGCGCGGCAACTACCTGTGGGTGCCCACCGACTGCCCGCAGCGCGACGAACGTCTGGGCTGGACCGGCGACACGCAGGTCTTCGCCACCACCGGCCTGTACAACGGGGACGCGACCGCCTTTCTCAGCCACTTCCAGGACACCGTCGTCGACTCCCAGACCGTCTACGGCATGGACAAGGCGCAGTTCACCGGGGTCGCTCCCGGCGGGCGCTACAACTTCCCCGGCGGCGGCAGCGGTTGGGCCGACTGCGGCGTCATCCTGCCCTGGACCCTGTGGCAGATGACCGCAGACCCGACCGTCATCGACCGCAACTGGCCCGCGATGACCCGCTATCTCGACTGGATCAGGACGCAGACCGGCGACACCCACGCCGGGCAGGGCTCCCTCACCGGGGACTGGCTCGCGCCGCAGAAGACCAGCGCCCAGCTCATGAGCGACGTCTACTACGGCTATGTCGCCCGCCTGATGGCACAGATGGCCCGCGCCATCGGCCGCCCGGCGGAGGCCACCACGTACGAACAGCTCTTCGGCGACATCAAGAGGGCGTTCATCGAGAAGTACCTCAGCACCGAGGGCGGCACGGTCACGGTGCGGTCCAGCCTCGGCGACGCCTCTCCCATCGAACCGGGAGCGGACCCCGATGAGAAGACGGAGGACAACAGCCAGACGGCCCTGCTGTGGGTGCTGAAACTCGGCTTCTACGACACCGGCGCCCAACGCCGTGCCCTGGTCGGGCACTTGGCGGACAACATCGGCAACGACGCGGCCTACAAAGCGGCACACCCGAACAGCAGCCGGGTCAGGTACGCCGAGAACACGCTGTCCGTCGGCTTCCTCGGCGTCAACGTCCTTGCTCCCGTCCTCACCGACGAGGGCCGCGCCGACCTGGCGTACAGGCTGTTGCACCAGGACGCGCTGCCGTCCTGGCTGTTCTCGGTGAACAACGGCGCCACCACGGTCTGGGAGCGCTGGAACTCGTACTCCGAGGACGTGGGCTTCGGCCCGGTCAGCATGAACTCCTTCAACCACTACGCGTACGGCGCGATCATGGAATGGATGTACACCCACATGGCCGGCATCGCGCGCGACCCGGACAGCCCCGGCTTCAAGCGCTTCGTCCTGCAACCGCACCTCGACCCCACTGGCAGGATCACCCACGTGTCGGGCTCGCACCGGTCGCCGTACGGCGAGATCAAGAGTGCCTGGACGGTGGGCGACGGAGGCAGGACCCTGGAGTACGAGGCCGTCGTGCCCGCCAACAGCGAGGCGACCCTGCGTCTTCCGGCGGCGTCGGGCGATGCCGTCCGCGAGGGCAGAACTCCGCTCGCCCGTGTGCAGGGTGTGCGCTTCCTCGGTCACTCGGACGGCGTGGCGTCCTACGGATTGCCGTCCGGCCGGTATCGGCTGAGCGCCACGCTGCGCTGATCGGTACGCGGAACCTGCGGCAGTTCGTGAACGACCAGGACACCTCGACAAGACCTTGTCACGAGCTCTGCACGGGCGGCAACGCACGTTGGGAGGCACGGAAGGCCAGGGGGGTGCGGTCGGTGCGGCGTTGGAAGAACTTGCCGAAGTGGGTGGCGCCGGCGAAGCCGAGGTGGGCTGCGATGGCCGCGGCGGGTTCGGTGCTGTGGGCGAGGAGGCGCTTGGCTTCCAGGGTGAGGCGCTGGTCGAGGTAGTCCTTGGCGCTGAGGCCGGCCGCGGCCTGGGTGGCGCGGGTGAGGGTGCGGGTGGAGTAGCCGAGTTCGCGGGCGTGGTCGTCGATGCGGTGGGTGCGGGAGAAGCCTCGCTCGACAGCGTCACGAAAGCGCAGGAAGGGCTCGGGGGCGGACTCCGCGGCCTGGCCGTGCTGGTGCAGGTGGGCGAGGCGCAGCAGTACGACGTCGAGCAGGCGGCGCAGAAGGGCGGTGTGCACCGGCAGCGGATGGCGGTCCGCCTGGGAGAACTCCGCGGCCAGTTGCTCGCCGGCAGCTGCGAGTACGAGGGCCTCCGAAGGGCCGGGGCGGTACAAGGGCATCGGGGCAGTGCTGGTGCCGAGACCGGTCAGTTCCGCGGTCCCGGGGCCGACGAAGTCCTCCTGGAAGAAGACCAGGACGGCCTCGGCCTGGTCAGGCTTCTGCCGTACTTGTCGCCTCACCTCCCTCACAGCACGTCAACACCCAGCTGATCGAGACGCCGTCGCGGATCATCGCCGTCGACGCGCAGTTCGTCCTGGCCTACGCCGACGAGGTCGTCGCCTACGCCCAGAGCCTGGGCAAGCCTCTCGACAGGCTCGTCGTCAGCCATGCGCATCCGGACTACTACCAGGGCACGGCCCGCTTCGGGGTCCCCGTGCACGCGCTGCCGGAGACCATCGCGGAGATCGTCGCCGTGGGTCCCAAGACCGACCTGCCCACCGGCACTGCGATCCCGCTCGCCGACATGACTCCCACCGTGGAGATCACCCCGGGCACCGAGGTCATCGACGGTATCCCGTTCGTGTTCGAGAAGGTCACCGGCGGCGAGATCCACACCACCCTCGTGATCAAGCTGCCCGAGCAGGACGTACTAGTCGCCCAGGACATCGTCTACAACCGAACCCACCTGTGGTTCCTGGACAAGGACTTCGAAGGCTGGCAGGAAAACATCGACCGCTTCGCCGCCGAGACCGAGTACGACACCATCCTGCCCGGCCACGGCGAGCCGACCACCCCGGCCATCTGGGCCGAGCTCACCGACTACGTCAACGCCGGCCGGGAGCTGCTCGGCGACGACGGCGACGCCTACAAGAAGGCCATCACCGCGGGCTACCCCGCCTATCAGGGAGCAGCCCTCATCGACGTCGCCAACGCCTACATGTTCGGCCCCGAGAGCTGAAGTGTCTCCCGGGCCGTCTGGCCAGGGTCTGAAGCGTCCGACCGTTCGCTACGCCGGATCGGCGTTCGATCGCAGGTGTTCCCGCAGCCAGTGCTCGGTGTTGCTGACGTGCAGCAGAGCCGCGGCCTGACTCACTGCGGAGTCGCGGGTGAGGAGGGCGTTGTAGATCGCCTCGTGTTCGGCGAGGGTCCGGCCGGAGGACTGGTCGTCCAGCTTGCCCCGCCAGATCCGGGCGCGCAGGGTGCGGCCCGAGATGCCCTCGAGCAGGGCGAGCAGGCTCTCGTTGCCGGTGGCTGCCACGACGGAGCGGTGGAAGGCGGCGTCGTGGACGTTGAGCCGCTCGACGTCGTCGCTCGCATCCCGCATCGCGTCCAAGTGGCCCTTGACCTCCGCCAGTTGGTCGTCGGTGATCCTCGTGGCGGCGAGTCCGGTGGCGAGTGGTTCGAGCAGCCGACGGACCTCCATCAGATCCAGCAGGGCACCCGTGTCGCTCTGGAGGAGCTCCACCGCCCCGCCCAGTCCGTCCAGCAGCAGGCTGGGCTGGAGGCTTGTCACATACGTGCCGTCGCCTCGGCGTACCTCGAGTATCCGGGCCACGGCCAGCGCCTTGACCGCCTCCCGAGCGAGATTGCGGGAGAGGCCGAGCTGTGCGGCGAGTTCCGGCTCCGGGGGCAGCTTCGCGCCCGGCGGCAGCGCGCCGGAGCGGATGAGCTCACGGATCTGCCCGATGGCCCTGTCTGTCAGGGACAACGTGAGCTCCTTCCGTGAGGGTGCCGTGCCGTCCAGTGCGCGGATGGCCGGGACGGCACGTCAAGTGTGGCGCCGATGATACCGGGAGGCGTGCTGGGCCCCTCGCCGGCGTGGGGCTCCACCGGGGCGGGGTCGCGGCCGTCGGTGGCGTCGCTCCAGAACCTCAAGACATTCTATGTTTGCCGGTGAACAAAAGCTTTCAAAAGCACCATTACGGCGCAAAACCGCAGGTGAGGAGCTTCTTTCATCCCTGCACACCCGTTGACATGGCTAGGACGCATGGCGGACCTTCTTCCGTAACAACCGACGCGATGGGTGGTGGCCGTCGCGCCGGTCCCACCTTTCCGTCTGTCTCCGTCCGTCACAGGGATGCCCCATGCCCAGTTCGATCAACAGACGTCAGTTCCTGGCCGGTGCCACCTGCGTGGCCGCGGCAGCCGTCGCGGGGGGAGTGCTCGGCGCCGGCAGTGCGCAAGCCGCTCCCGGCACCTACACACCCACGTGGAGTTCGGTGAACCAACACCCGCCCGCCCCTGAGTGGTTCCGGGACGCCAAGTTCGGCATCTACTTCCACTGGGGTGTCTTCAGCGTCCCCGCCTACGACAACGAGTGGTACCCGCGCAACATGTACATCGGCGGGAGCAACGCCAACACACATCACATCGCGACCTACGGCGACCCCTCGGTGTGGCCGTACCACAACTTCATCAACGGAGCGAACGACAAGGCGGGCAACTTCAGCCAGTTCGCGCCCAAACTCAAGTCCTCCGGTGGGAAGTTCGATCCCGACGAGTGGGCCCAGCTCTTCGTCGACGCCGGAGCGAAGTTCGCCGGACCCGTCGCGGAGCACCACGACGGGTACTCCATGTGGGACTCCCAGGCCAACGAGTGGAACTCGGTCGCCAAGGGCCCCAAGCTCGATCTGCTGAAGCTGTTCACCACGGCGATCCGCGCCAAGAACCTCAAGCTGCTCGTGGCGATGCACCACGCCTTCCACTTCAACGGCTTCTACGACCACGTGCCCGCCCAGAGCGACCCCAGCCTGAAGAAGCTCTACGGACAACTGGGTTCCACCACGGAGAACCAGCTCTGGTACGACAAGCTCAAGGAGGTCGTCGACCGCGCCCAACCGGACATCCTCTGGCAGGACTTCAAGCTCGACGCCGTCGACGAGACGCAGCGCCTGAACTTCCTGTCGTACTACTACAACCAGGCCAACTCCTGGGGCAAGGAGGTCGTCGCCACCTACAAGGACGGCTTCAACGGCCACGGCGAGGTCTTCGACTACGAGCGCGGCGGACCCGCGGACCTGACCGCCCCGTACTGGCTGACCGACGACAGCATCTCCAGCTCCAGTTGGTGCTACACCCAGGGGATCGGCTACTACAGCATCCAGCAGATGCTGCACTCCCTGATCGACCGGGTCAGCAAGAACGGCAACATGCTGCTGAACATCGCGCCGATGGCCGACGGCACCATTCCCCAGGCCCAGAAGGACATCCTGCTGGGCCTCGGCGACTACCTGAAGCGCTTCGGGGAGTCGGTGTACGGGACCCGGGCCTGGACCCAGTACGGCGAGGGCCCCACCCGGATGGGAGGCGGCTCGTTCACCGCCCCGCTCGTCGGTACCGCCCAGGACATCCGCTTCACCCGCAGCAAGGACAACACCGTTCTGTACGCCACCGTCCTCGGCTGGCCCGGCAGTTCACTGAAGATCAAGACCCTGAGCTCGGACCGCATCAGCCTCTCCTCGCTCGCCTCGGTGAAGCTGCTCGGCTCGACGGCCGGCACCTACATCAACCTGACCGCACCGAGCCAGGACTTCTCCGGGCTGACCGTGACGCTGCCCTCCTCGGCGCCGTACAGCGCGGGCGCCTACGTCCTCAAGCTCACCTTCTCCGGCCAGATCCCCCCGCTGCGTCCTGCGGTCGGTGCCGTGGTCTACGGGGACGTGAACTACTCCGCGAAGTACGCGGTGCTCGGCCCGGGCACCTACACGGCGGACCAACTGGCGCTGGCCGGGGTGGACGCGCAGAGCATCTCCTCCCTGAGGCTGGCGGCCGGGAACCGGATCGTGGCCTACAGCGGCGACAACTTCACCGGCACCTCCTGGACCTTCACCGCCGACAACCCCGACCTCAGGGTCACCGGCCAGAACGACCAGATCACCTCCCTGAAGGTGCAGTTCAATCCGTCCACCTACTTCCGCATCACCAACGTCACCGACGGACTGGCCCTGGACAGCGGCGGGGACGTGGCGTCGGGGTCCAATCTGAAGCAGTACACGTGGGACGGCAGCCCCAACCTCCAGTGGCAGCTCGTGGAGGTCGGCGGCGGCTACTACAAGCTGGTCAACCGGACCAACGGCATGGTCGCCGACGGCTGGGGCGCCACGTCCGACGGCTCCCCGGCCCGGCAGGCGGCGTGGAACGGCAACAACAACCAGCAGTGGACGGTCACCCACCGCGGCGAGGGCATGTGCACCATCGCCAACCGGGCCACCGGCCTCGTCCTGGACGGCGGCGGAAACGTGGCCTCCGGTTCCGTCACCAAGCAGTGGACCGACGGCAGCAGCACCAACTTGCTGTGGACCTTCACCGCCCAGTGACACCGGCATGTAGGCGGTGAACCGAGTTGTCGCCCGGACGGAGAACCAGTCGGGCGGGAGTACCGGTTCCAGGACGGGCCGCCCTTCGGCGAGGCATCTGGCCTGGGGGGCGTCCGGCGCGAACTCCACCGGCTC